>JAJEBS010000174.1 GCA_022822425.1 Gemmatimonadota bacterium
TTGTGGAGTTCGTCGTCGTCTCCCGAGGGCTCGCGACCGGACGGTGCGGGGTCGGCGTCGAGTGGAACACCCATCGGCTCCCGTACGATCGCAGGCCACGGGGACGGCTTCCGACGAGTGTCGTAGAGAACGTTCGCAGGCACGGTCATCATTCCTCCAACGTTTGATTGCACACTGACTTACGTACAAATATAACGGCGCCGGAATCGGCCTCTCAGGATGCCCCGCAGTGGCCGAAACGGGGTCGGGAGACCATCGGAGGGGGAAGCCGCCCGCGAATGCCGTCAGCGAGTCCGTCAGCCCCTCTGGCGGGCCAGGGAAGATGGGGTCTCGGACTCCGCCGGATCGCGGCCTCCAAAATCGTCAATGGCAGAATGGGACACGCGGATGTGAATTCGGGACGCGGCGTGGGCGTGCGGCCAACCCTGGCGAACAACCCGCGAATGGCACAGGCGAGCGTCGGGGCTTCCGGGCCGGCTGCAGGTCGATAGGCTCACGTACATCCTTGCGCCGTCCTGACCGGCGTTGCGCACCCGGTTGACGAGTCGCCACCAATCAGTACCGTATGGAAGGGGGCCACTTCACCCGTCCCGTCCGCGCCGGAGGAGCCATGAGCGACGATCAACTCAATCATCCGGACGACCGACTCGATCCCTCGCCCGAGGAGTCCGTCGACGTCGGGGGCCACCCGAAGGGCACGCTCGCCATCGTCGGCATCTACGGGCTGCTGTTCGTGATCGGCTGGCTGATCATGTACTTCGGGGTGTTCGTGCCCCGGGGTCCCCTGACCGAGTGAGGCGGCCATGCACGTAGACCTCTACGAGAAGATCTGGATGTACGCCGCCGGGGCGATCATCGTGGTATTCCTGGCGTCCATGGGCTACACGACGCTCGGAAGCGCCATGCAGCCGCCCAGCCACGTCGAGACCATCGATCCGGCCTCCGTCCGCACCGACGAGGAGTTCGGCAGCCCCGGCGTGACGATCCATGAGGACGGCAGCGCGACGGTCGTGATCCAGGCGTTCATGTTCGCCTTCCTGCCGCTGGAGATCCGGGTGCCAAGGGGACGCGACGTCACCTTCCGCATGACGAGCCCCGACGTCATCCACGGGTTCCAGATCGTGCAGACCAACGGCAACACGATGGTCGTGCCGGGCTACGTCAGCCAGTTCACCACCCGGTTCGACACGCCCGGCGAGTACCTCATCGTGTGCAACGAGTACTGCGGGGTGGGCCATCACGTGATGTCGGCGACGCTGATCGTCGAGGAAGGTGACCGATGATCCACAGCCGGAAGCTCACGCTCGCCAACTTCTGGGTCGCCATCGGAGCCTTCGCGGTGGCGTCCGGGATGGCGTTCATGCAGTCGCTCTCAAGGGCGAACCTTGACCTGCCGTTCCGCACCGCGAGCGTCTACTACATGTCGGTAACGGCGCACGGCGTGCTGATGGCGCTCGTGTTCACCACCTTCTTCATCATGGGCTTCGGCTACGTGGTGGCCGAGCGCGCGCTGGACCGGCCCGTCGTGTCGAGAAGGCTCGCCTGGGGTTCGTGGTGGGTGGCGCTGATCGGCACCGCGATGACGGCCGCGGTGATCCTGTGGGGCAGGGCGACGGTGCTCTACACCTTCTATCCTCCGCTCCAGGCGCACCCCCTGTTCTACATCGGCGCCGCGCTGCTGGTCGTCGGGTCATGGGGATGGTGCTGGGTGATGGCGCGCACCTGGATGGCCTGGAAGAAGGAGAATCCGGGGGTGCGCACGCCGCTCCCCGTGCACGGCATGCTCGCGACCATCATCGTCTGGGTGCTGGCCACCATCGGCGTGGCGGCCGAGGTGCTGATCCTGCTGATTCCGTGGTCGCTGGGCATCGTCGACACCATCGATCCCCTGCTGGCACGCACCCTCTTCTGGTGGTTCGGCCACCCGCTGGTCTACTTCTGGGTGCTGCCGGCGTACGTCATCTGGTACACCATCACGCCGAGGATCGCGGGCGGAAAACTGTTCAGCGATCCGCTGGCGCGGCTGGCGTTCGTGATGCTGCTCCTGCTCTCCACGCCCGTGGGTTTCCACCATCAGCTCGTGGACCCCGGGGTGCAGGCCGGGTGGAAGCTGTTCCACACATTCAACACGCAGTTGATCCTGTTCCCGAGTTTCGTCACCGCCTTCACCGTCATCGCCTCGTTCGAGATCGCCGGCCGCATGAAGGGCGCCAGAGGCCTGCTCAACTGGCTCGAGGAGCTGCCCTGGGGCGACCCCGCGTTCTCGAGCGTCGCCCTGGCCATGCTCATGTTCGCCGTGGGCGGATTCGGCGGCGCCATCAACGCGGCCTACGGCATGAACGCCATGGTGCACAACACCGCGTGGATCCAGGGACACTTCCACCTGACGGTGGGGACCGCGGTCGCGCTCACCTTCATGGGCACGTCGTACTATCTCATTCCCCGGCTGACCGGCCGCGAGCTCGAACTCTCGCTCCTGGCGCGCATCCAGCCCTACCTGTGGTTCGGCGGGATGCTGCTCTTCTCAATCGCCAATCACCTGACGGGTCTGGCCGGCATGCCCCGGCGCGTGTACGACGCCAGCTACGGAGGCAGCGAGATCGCCCAGCAGTGGGTAGCCGGGACGGGCATCTCCGCGGTCGGCGGCATCCTCCTGTTCATCAGCGCCGCATGCTACGTGGCCGTGATGCTCGGGACCGGCCTGGCAGGCAGGAGAATCGACCCCGAGCCCATCGAGTTCGCCGAACCGCTCCAGGGCGAGAACGACAATGCGCCGATCCTTGACCGCTTCGGCCTGTGGTTCGTCGTGGCCGCCATCCTCGTCATCGCGGCCTACGCCTGGCCCATCTTCGAGCACCTCAGGATGGAGAGGTTCGGGTCACCGGGGTTCGCGCCGTTCTAGGGGCTAGACGGGCGGCCGGATAGCCAGCCGGTCACGGATCTCCTGATAGACTGGGATTCCATCGCCGGCTTCGATGGTAACGGCCAACCCGTATCGGACAGCCTCATCCAGCCTTCCAGCCTGCTCCTTGCACACGACTTGGAGCGCCAATTCGCCATCACCTACGAACGCGATTGCCTGATCGCCCTCGTATCGTTGATGAAAAAGCGTACCGCGGGGAATCGACTTGTCGCTTGGCTGTAGCTTGGTCCTTGCTGTTCCCAATTCTCTTTCGAAATCCCCTTTCACCTCCAGCCTGGCCCTGCGATAGGCCAAGTGTCGGACGTTGACGGGGGAGAACCACGCGAGCGTGACCGTGAGCGCACGTGGCTCCTCCACTCGCTCGAGGCTGGCCGGAAGCGGTAGGCGACAGGTAGCTATCTGTTTGTTTTCGATTCGACCATAGCCGATCAGCGTCGCGCGCTCAGAGGTACACGTCAACGCCTCGTCAACCCGAGGGACACCGTAACCGATTACTCGCGCAACGTTGTCATCACGAGCTACATAGTGTCCCGGGTATAGATCTCGAAGTCTCGACGCCACGTCCTCGTCCCACGATGCCCGGTGAACCAGAAGAGCCTTGACCACCACCGAATAGTACATCGGGTCAACGTCGGCCAGGATGGCTCCGTTCTCTGGATCCATTAGAGCATCGAACAGACGGTGCGCGGATCGTGTCGCCAGTGCTGTAGCAACGCTCGTGCCACTTTGGTGTCCTTCCCGGTTTGTGCGACTGCGGATCCGGCACAGCCACCCTGATGCCAAAGCTCGAGCCGGCTTGTGCGCTCCGGATGAGAAGTTGGTCACCTTGGGGGAGTGGCAACACCCGCTCCCGTCCTCCAGGCAGCAGGATTTCGGGCTTTATCGCCTTGCGGTGACCAAGACCCATTGCAGAAGTGATGTTCGGTAGTGAACTGCTCACATATGGGTCTATAGAGACGCCAGCGGAAGGCGAGGACTCGCAGGCTTCGTCGTGGCACGCTCCGACAGTCAGCACGTTCAGTGCTTCCGCAGGTGACAGAAGTGTACGTTGAGATCGTTGTTCGCCGAGTCCCACCATTACGGCCGTCTCTCGGTCTTCGGCAGATGCTTCTTCAAAGTCCGTTACAGCATTGTATCCAGGGACGGGCAAGGGATCGTTGACGTTCCCGGCGCTCACCAGGAAGAGGATGTTGTAGCGATGAGCGAGATAGTCGAGCAACCTGGCCCAGGGGCTGATCTGGCCCGCGTAAGGACGCCGCTTGTCGCCGAGGGACAAGTTGACGAGAAACGCATCTGGAGCAGTCGGTGCAGTGCCATCGCTACCCTCCTTCATCCGCAGTACGGCGCGATATATGGTATCGATGAGTAGGCGGTCCTGTTGAAACCGTTCTGTTGAGAGATTGTCGGGGGCATACAGGACCGGATGTATATGAAGAAGGCGGTCCAGTGGAGCTTCCTGAAGATGGCGGTCTCCATGCAGGATCAGGGATGCCATCGCCGTTCCGTGCCAGCGCCGCGAGGCCAAGGTGAGGTCCTCGAGGCCATCCGGATCGTCGACCACAACTCGACCGTCCAGCAGACGATGGCGTTGAATGGGTACACCGTCCAGGAGAGCCGCGATGGGTCTTTGATGCGGTGAGGGAGTTGGACCATCCGGAGCGGCTCCGACCGTAAGATCTCGGTCCAGCCTGTCGTATGATGGGTGGGACTGAGGCCGGACGAACATGATGTCGTCACATATTGCAAGATTCGCAAGGTCGCGCCGGACCAATCGGGCGATCTCGTCGCGGGGCAACTCCACGAGCGCGGCTTCATATGCGATTTCCGGAATGGAGGCGGCCTGGAGGACGGAGCCACCCAGGCGGCGCACCAATCTTGCCAACTCGCGTTGCGATGACCTGCAGCGGGCGGCGCTGGAAGACGCCCAGAGTTCGACTTCAGTCGAGATCAGCGCTCCACCATCCTCGGCGAGCGCTTGTTGGAAGTCGGTAACGAGGTCATCCGGTATGCGATCCTCAGGTCCCCAAGGCCGGAGATCCCTGAGTTGATCGAACACCTTGAACCACTGGCCGAAGTTATCCTCCGGCTCAAGGCCATCCTGATATCGCTTCCAAAGACTCAATAGGTGCCGTAGAGCCGTCACATCCGGCATCGCTGTGTAGACGCGGCCTCCGACGGGCTTGTCCAAACGTCGCTGGCCCCTGGTCTGCACACGCGTATCGACAACCCAAAAATCGTCATCTGGTTCGAATTCTACCTCCTGCTCAGTCAAATACTCCAAGCCTCGGATCCACTTGCAAGCAGCTTCGAAGTCGCCTACGGAACCAGCGAGTTCGAATACAAGTACCCTCTCGGGTGCAAGTCCGGTTGGATCAGCGCGCAAGGTGACGGGATCCCGCCCCAAGTCGAAGATCTCCTGTAGCCGCCTGAATTTGGGGCCGATACGTTCACCTTGGCGCTGTCGACCAGGGAGCCGTGGCAGCGTTGGCGGAAATCCCCTTCCGGGCGGGAGAGGCTGCAACCTGGGCGATGGAAGTGGAAGCAACGGATATTCGGCCATACCGATCCGTGCCTAGACTCCTGCTACCTGCTTGCGTTTGTGCCAGAACCTCAGCGCTTCCCTTACTACTCCTTGGAGACTGTCACGGCCCATCGCCAGTGCGGCACGGCGTCTGATGTCCAGGCAGAATTCCTCAGCCTCCGCGTAACTGATCTCTCCCAGGCGGGAGCTTAGCGTCTCAGGCGTGTATCCCAGCGGCTGTTCCAGTGATTGAGCGAAAGCCCTGAAGTACTGGGCCAGTGCCTTGTCGGAGGGAGCTGGTAGTTGGAGCCGGAGCTGAAAGCGTCGCCACACAGCACGGTCGAGCAACTCTGGGTGGTTGGTCGCAGCAACGATTACGGTGTAGCTTGGCAGGGCGTCCACCTGCAGAAGGAGCGACGTGACGACCCGCTTGATTTCGCCGGTTTCGTGAGTATCGCCGCGTTCCTTGGCGATCGCATCAAACTCGTCGAAAAAGAGGACGCAAGGCGTCGTTCGAGCGAAATCCATGATGTGCTTCAAGCGCGTTGCCGTCTCCCCGAGATAGCTTCCCATCATCGTCTCATAGCGAACGACGATGAACGGAACCGAAAGGGATTCGGCGATTGCTTCGGCCAACGACGTCTTGCCATTCCCCGGCGGTCCAACCAGGAGAATGCGATGACGAGGCTCCAGCGAATGCGCCCGAAGAACCGCAGCACGCTGCTGCTCTTCGATAAGCTCGCGACAAGCCCGAACCGTCAGATCCTCTAGGGTCAGGTCCTCAAGGCGGCGCCTCGGCGCGAGTTCGACCGCGTAGTTGCGCCAGCGAGAGCGCACAACTCCTACGAAACCCGCTCGTGCTGGCCGGGCTCCGTTGGCCATTGCGCGGGTCAGTCGGTCTGCTAGAAGGTGGTGGTTCTTGGCTCGCTCGTCGGCGATGATCGCCTCGGTGGTCGCCTTCACCTGCCGGTGGTCGCCCTCAGCACTCGCCTTGACCAGCGAAACCAGTAGATCGCCTCGCGCCATTCTCCCGATCTTCCAAGGTTGGTAGTCAACGTCGCGTGGGCGCTTATCTAGAATAGCCCAGCTGTCGCTTCTGCGCACGACACTTCTCGTGAAACACAGTCTGACTCACGCTGTCGTTGCTCGGTACTCCACCCCATCCATCCCCTCGAAGTCCGAGTCCTGAGTCCACAGCGTTGCATCCGCGTCGCGGGCGGTCGCCAGCACTACGCTGTCCGCCATGGCCAGCCCGGTCCCGGCGCTCAGGGCCGCCGCGGCGACCGCCAGCTCGGAATCAAGGTCGACGACGCGGCCGCGCATCATCTGCGCCACGGCGTACAGCGCTGCCGCGGGATCACGCTGAACGCGCACGCGCTTGAACACCTCGAAGAGCGTGATGCTCGGCACGACCAGGCTCTCGATGTCGGCGATGGCCTCCGCGAACTCCCCCGCGTTGGGGCCGTCCGCGAAGTACTCGAGCCACGCCGAGGAGTCGACGACGTTCACAGCCGGTCCGGATCGCGCGCCACGGTCGTCTCGATCCCGCGCAGGAATCCGCGCGACGCCTCGATGGGCTCGATGGGGATCAGCTCGATCCGCCCCTTGTATCCGATGGCCTGAAGCTTCTGGCCCGGCTCGAGGTCGAGATGTTCGCGCACATCCTTGGGGATCACCACCTGGAAGCGCGGGGACAGGGTGACGATGGTCATGGGGTCCTAGTTGGGTGGCGTCTTGCGGTTTTGCGTTCGATAGGGGTTACGTAAGACGACTAACGGATCGATGCGATTATCGCAAGACGTAATCGCCCTCAGGCATCAGATCGCAAGACGAACTGCCCGTCGATGCGGATGACGTAAGACGACTAGACGTCCGCTTCCCGTTTCCCCTGCAGGAATCCCCCGAACCAGCCTTCGAGTCGAGCCATTCGCTCTTCCAACCGACTCATGCCGTCACCGAGCCTGCCCATTTCCCTGCCGCATCGCGCGTTGTTCCGGTACCAGAAGGGCACCCAGCGTAACAGCGGCCGTGATGATGGCAAGGATGATCGTGGCAACCCCGAGAACGGAATCAAGACTCATCGTCGGTGCGCTCCTGATCGGGATGGCACTCGAGCCCCGTTGCCGCGTGGCGAGGCGCTTCAACCTCAAACATAGGGGGCTCGCGAGGGCATTCAAATGGTGATTTGCGCCGATCCCGCAGTGAAATCGCGCCGATCCGGCTTAAGGTCGCCGCCCCCTCAAACCTCCACCACCATCCCGTCCTCCGCCGCCTCGAAGCCCTCGATGGGCAGCGCGGCCAGCACGTCGTCGCCCATGTGGGTGAGCACGATGCGTTCGCAGTCGATGTCCGCGCGGCGGGCCCGCAGGGTCTCGATGTCCAGGTGGACAGGGGCACGAGGCCGCAGGCTCCAGGCCTCGCAGATGAAGATATCGGCCCCGGCGGCAGCATCGATGAGGTGATCGTCCCAGGCCGTGTCGCCGGAGAAGACGATGACTTTGCCCTCCACCTCGATGCGCAGCGCGTGCGGGTTGGTGGCGGGGACGTGGGTCACGGGATAGCCGGTCACGGTCAGCCCGCCGGGCCACGCGTGTGCCAGAGCCGTGGGGCGGAAGGATGAGTATTCGCGAATTGCGAGGTTGAAGCGGTCCGGACGCGGGGATGCGCTCGGGAAAAGGTGGTTGGCCAGCCGTGGCAGACGTCCGGCCGTGCCGCGGGGGCCGAGGACTCCAAGGGGTCGCTTCACCCCGGCGGCCGCCCGCTGGAGCGCCAGCCAGGGGATGCCCGCGTAGTGGTCGCCGTGCATGTGCGTGACGAGCACGGTGTCGATGGCGTTCGGATCCACGCCGAACTTCCTGAGCCCCACCAGCGCCGAGGCGCCGCAGTCGATCAGGAAGCGATGGGTGTCCGACTCGACGCAGAGACAGGTCTGCAGCCGTCCGCCGCTGCCGAATGCGTCCCCGCACCCGATGAAGCGGATGCGGATGGGGGTTACCATCTCTCCTCCTCTTCCATGGTCGTAAACAGGAGCGCCTTCTCCTTGACGGGCTCGCCGGTGACCTCTTCCCAGCACTCCGCGTACAGGTCCACCTGGCGGCGATAGGCGCGGCGGCGGCGCGGGAAGTCGGGGTCGTCGCCCACGTCGGTCTTGTAGTCCACGATCACCCAGCCGTCGGCCTCGCGGAAGGCCAGGTCGATCACGCCTTCCACAAGGCGGGGGATGCCGCCGTTCTGCGCCGGCCGGTCGACCGCGAAGGGCACTTCGGGGTGGCGCATGTCGGCGCGCTCGGCACGGCGCCAGAGTTCGGAAGCATGCACGCGCCCGACCAGCGACATGAGTTCCTCCAGCTCCGCGGGCGCGCCGCGTTCGTCCAGCGGACGCTCGTGCTCCACCAGGAGCGCCCGCGCCACGAACTCGAGCGCCTCGCCCTCGACTCCCTGGGCCGCGGCCGCCAGAGTACCGTGCACCGCGCTGCCCCACGCGTAGCCGCGCAGGGTCGTGCGATCCGGCACGCGCGGAGTCGCCGAATCATCGGACTGCGCCGGCTCCGCCCCGTGATCCTCGCCCTGCACCGCGGCTCCGTCCCGCCCCGCGGCTTCCCTCGCTTCCACTTCGCCAGCCTTCGCCAGCTCGGTGATGGACGCAAACTCGTACGATGGCCGGGCCCCCGCCGTCATTCCGGCCTCGGCCGCCGCCGTCTCCGCCCGCAGGTCCTCGGCGCTTCGGGCCATGCGCTCCCGCGACTGCGGCACGTCGGGCGCCAGGTGCAGCGTCTCGGAGTGCCGGTCCAGCCACCCGTCGAAGATGTCCCAGCAGGACTTGCCGCTCTTGCGCGCGACGACAAGTTCCTCCCGCGCCCGGGTGCAGGCTACGTACAGGATGCGCTGTTCCTCGGCCTCCAGGAACCGCACCTCCTCCTGCGCGAGTCGGGACCATTCGAGAGGTTGTGCGAGCGTCCAGGATCTGTAGGGGCCCGCGGGCGCGGTGACGGCGGCAAACGCTTCCGCCCGGCCTCTCGCGTCGCGGCGGGTGTGGGCATCCAGCCGCCGTGTGTGAGAGACTGTCTGCAAGGGGTTGGCGAGCACGACGACGGTGGCCTGGAGGCCCTTGGCCTTGTGCAGGTTCATGACCCGCACGGCATCGCCGGGGCCCGGGTCGAAGGGTGCCTCCGCGTCCTCCCAGGCCAGCGCCGCCTGCAGCGCCTCGACCGCTCCCGCAAGCGACGCGTTGCCGCGCAGGGCCTCCGCCCGCACCGAATCCAGGGCATAGGCCAGAATCCCCGCCCGCAGCGTGCCCAGGGTGCTGCTCGCGACGAAGGGCATCAGCCCCAGCCGGTCCACCAGGCGGCCGATGACGATGTCGGCGGGTTCCCGGCGGCTCTCCTTCCACCACTCGTGCAGCACGGCGAGAGCCTCCGCTACCTCCGAGTCGGGCACGCCGCCGGCGGAGCCATCCCCATCCCCATCCCCATCCGGAGCCCGGTCCCGGGGCCTGGAGGTGAAATCGAATCTTCCTCCCGCCAGGGCATGCTGCGCCAACTGCTCGTGGTCGAGGCCGAAGAACAGCCCGGTGAGCACCGCCACGACGTTCACGGGGTTCCCAGGGTCGATGAGGGTTTCGAGCAGGAGGGCGAACTCGCGCAGCTCCTCCTCGGGCCCCGCCTGAGCTCCGGAGACCTCGATGGTCACGTTGCGTTCCTCGAGCGCGCGGGCGTAGAGGTCCAGGTGGGCCTTCTTCCGGGTCAGCACCAGGAAGTCGCCTGCCGCGCGCTCCCCGCTGTCGATGCGGGCCCGGATCCAGCTTGCGAGCATCGCCGCCTCGAGGCGTGCCGCGTCCGCATTGCGCCGCGCCCTGGGCACGTAGTAGTCGAACACCCCCTCCGGTCCGCTGGGCGCCCGCGGGTAGGGCACCATCGGCGCGAAGCACGCCTGGCGGTCGGTTTCCTCCCGGGGGAAGCGGGCGGCATCGTCGAAGACGTCGTTGACCAGGTCGGCGACGGTCTGGCGCGAGCGGAAGTTGGTGATGAGCCGGAGAACCGCGCCGAACTGCCGGAAGCGCGCGCGCACCTGGTTGTAGACGGCGATGTCGGCGCGCCTGAAGCGATAGATGCTCTGCTTCGGATCCCCGACCACGAAGAGCGCGCCGGGACGCGGAACCGCGCTGCGCCAGTCGGCCGGCCGGGATCCGGCGTCCCCCGCCCGCGGCTCGGGCCCGGATGCGAGGAGGAAGAGCAGTTCCGCCTGGATGGGGTCGGTGTCCTGAAACTCGTCGATGAGGACGTAGCGGTACCGTTCCCCCAGGTCCCGGCGCACCTCCGGATGTTGGCGAAGCAGTCGCGCCGTCAGCATCAGCAGGTCGTGGAAGCTGAGCAGCCCGATGCGCAGACGCTCTTCGGCGAACTCGAGGGCGGCCCGCCGCACCAGCCTGATCGCCATCGAATAGCGATGCGCCAGCCAGCGGTCGAGATGCCTGCGGATCGGGCCGTCCTCGCCTCCCAGGGCAGCCAGATCGTCCCTCAGCCGCTTGACCTCGGCCCCTCCCTGCCGGCTCGGCTGTGGCCATCGGTTGAGCGTGAAGCCCTTTCTCGACGACATCTTCTCGGCGGCATCGAAGAGCGCCGCGAGGTCGTCCCATCCACGGAAACGGCGCGTGTACCTGAGGGAGCGCACCATCTGCTGGGTCGCATCCCATCCGCGTTCAGGCTCATCCTCCGGAATCAGGGCCAGAGCCCGGTCCAGCAGCTTCTCCAGCACGCGGCGCACCCCGCGCGCCTCCTCGGGGCCCGGCGCGGCGACGGGATCGGCCGGATACTCGACATCGAGGTTCTCGACCATCTGGTCGAACGCCTTGCGCAGCTGGTCCACCCGGAGCCCCGCGCGCGCCAGTTCCTCGACCAGGGGATCCGAGTCGGCGATGACGCGCTCGACGAAGCTCGTCCAGAAGCGTTCCTGCAGGAGCTGGGTCTCGGCCTCCTGAGCCTCCTGGAACTCCGGGTCGAGGCCGGCTTCGATGGGGCGCTCGCGAAGCAGGCGCGCACAGAAGGCGTGGATGGTGCCGAGAAACGCGCAGTCGATGCCGTCGATGGCGTCGCGGAGCCGGGCCGCTCTCTCGCCTTCGGCCGGATCGGGAAGGGCCTCGCGGTAACGGCGTTCCAGCGCGACCTGGAATCGTTCCCGCAGCTCCGCCGCCGCCTTGCGCGTGAAGGTGACGGCCGCGATCCGGGCCACTTCCGCCTCACCGCTCTCGACCAGCGCCACCATCCGGTCCACGAGGAGCGTGGTCTTGCCGGAGCCGGCGCCGGCCTCGACCAGGAAGCTGGTGCGGAGCTCGGTGCGAACGCGCCGTCGCTGGTCTTCGTCGACGGGCGGGGGTCGCTGAACCGGGTCCGCGCGGGAGGCTTCCGGCGCACTCACGATGAGTCGCCTCCGGGCTCCGGCCGAGCCTCGAGCGCGTTGAGGAACCCGGGTCCCTCGTGGTCCCAGTTGCGGATCGCGCGCAGTCCGGCGAGTTCCGGGGCCTCGCCGATGCGCTCCTTCACCCACTCCGCCAGCGGCGAGATGGCGCCGAAGTCGGTCTCGCGCACGCGGCAGATCGCCTGGTAGTTGCAGAAGCGGCAGTCGCCCGCGTCGTCGGTGGGGAGGAAATGGCCTTCGGCGACCCGGTCGAGGAGGCGGGCGACGAGTTCGGGTCCCGCGATCAGGTCGTCGGCGGAGTACCCGCGGGTCTGGTTCTCGCCCTTGCGGGTGGGGAAGTGGTATTCCATCACGAGGGTCCGCGCGTCGTGCAATTGGCTCGCGACCGCCGAGTAGATGACATGCTGCAACCGCCTCCCGCCGTCCCAGATGCCCTTCCTGCCGGCGAAACTGAAGGTGCCGCCCGTCTTGTAGTCCACCACCCGCAACCCGCTCGTCAGCTTGTCGATGCGGTCGATGGCGCCGCGCACCATCACGTCGCCGGTGGGCGTCGGGAAGGGAAGGGGGTTCTCGCCTCTGAGCCCGAAGGCGCGCTCGGTGGCGATCCAGACGGGCGGACTGCGCCGGATCATGTCGACGAAGGATGCCGCGTCGCCCGCCAGCGCCTCCAGTTCGCGCGCGCGCACGGCATCGCTTGGAGCCGGCACCTCGCGGACCGCGAGGCTCACTTCCCGGTCCAGGATCGCCGCGACCAGGTGCTCGAACGCCGGTTCCTGGTAGCCGACGCCCTGTTCACGGGCTTCGGTCAGCGCGCGTTCGTACACGCGGTGCAGGATGCTTCCGCGCCCGAGGGCGTCCAGCCAGCCCTCGGGGTCGTAGGAGGGATCGTCGGGAGGCCAGACGCCCGCCACGTAGCCGTAGAAGTAGCGCTTCGCGCAGGCGCCCAGCGCGGCCAAAGCGCTGGCGGACACCGCGAGCCGGGGATTTCTGCGCGGGTCGAGTTCCGGGCGCGGGGTCGTCTGGCCGTGGAAGGAGGTCACCACACCGCCGGCCAGGGCGTCGCGCGCCCGCAACCCGGCTCCGAGGAGAGGGAAGGCCTCCCGAACCATCTCCTCGCCGTCCAGAAGGCGGCCTTTGCTTTCGAGCGACCCCAGCCAGACATCCGTGGCGTCGAGGCGCACCGCGCGGCGGGGGACGAGACCGGCGCGCTCGCGCGCGTGCTTTTCCAGGTCCTCGAATGTGGCCGCGGGATCGTTTCGCATGAGCCGGAACGCCTGCAGGAGGGCCGCGGAGGGCGACACCGCGCGTGCCTCCGCAGGATCCCAGGCGGCGTAGCTGAGGCAGACGGCACCACGCAGGCGGGCGAAAAGGGCCGCCAGCCCGAAGCGCCGCTCCCGGACGAGGTCGGTGGAGAGTGGCAGGTCGGAGCCGGCCAGCTGCATGCGGTCGCGGTCGAGCAGGTACGGATCCTGGGTGGCCGAGCCGCCCAGGCGGTGGGCGTCGAGGCCGACCACAAAGGTGGCGCGCCGACCCGTCCGGCCACCGTTGCCGATGTCGGTCAGGTAGAGCGCCCCACCCGCCGAACTCCACGGCGCTCTCCCCTCCGCGCGCGGGGCGGGGACGGGAAACGCGATGTGGCGGCGCACGATGGCGGCGGCGGCGCGGTAGTCGGTCTTGCGGACGAGTGCCGCCTCGATGCGCTCGAGGGTGTGGGTCATGCGCTCGAGCGCGGTGTCGTCAACGGAGGTCCCCGGGGATGTGCGGGCCAGGAAGCGCCGGAGCCCGCGGGCCACCTGCGACGGCGACACCGGGGCGCCTTCCGTCCCGGAGTCCATGGAGACCGGGGGTGTGGCGGCAAGTGCGGGAGTCAGCAGGCCGCGCAATCCCCGGAGCTCGCGGAGGGTTCGCCGCCTGCGGCGTTCCAGCTGCTCCTCCGATTCGTACTTCCCGGCGCGGTAGTCGTCGACCTCCGCCAGGGCCCGTTCGATGGCCGGGAGGTAGCGGTCGCGTCCCCACCCGATGCGCAGCGAACGCAGCCGGCGGGCCAGAGTCGCGCCCCGGATCCATTCGTTGGGCCGGGGGGCGGTGAGGTCGCTCGCGTAGAGCAGGGTGCGCACCACCCCGGCGTCGAAGCCGCCCTCGATCCAGCGGAAGTACGCCGCCGCAACCCTGCCTGGGCGGGTCCGTTCCACCGGCAGTCCCGTGGCGAAGGTGACCGGAACGTCCATTCGCTCCGCGAGCGCGTGCAGCGCGGAGCCGTACACGCCCGCATCCGTGGCCACGATCTCGACCTCGTCCCACCCCAGGCCGCGCTCACGCGCCCGCCGCATCACCTCGCGCAGTTCGGCCTCGACGCTGTTGGCCACGAAGATGTCCAGGGTGGCGGACGGGTCCGTCGAGTCGGCGGCCGGCGCCTCCTCCACGTCGTGCAGGTGGGAAAGGCGGCCCGCTCCCTCCCGGGCGGCGCGCCACACCAGGGAACCGGGGACCACCAGCCCCCGCACCGGATCCGCCTCCAGCACCTGCGCGCCCCGTCGTCCGAGCGCGGCCAGGAAGCGGCCGGCCAGCCCCCGCCGCTCGATCCCGGGCGCCAGGTAGACGCGCTGGCCCGCGAGCGCACCCGCCCGGTCGGCCTCCTCGTCCGACCGCAGCACCCAGGCCGCCGCCCGGTAGACGCCGGCCGTGTCCGTGAGGTCGCGTTGCCGCAACCGGTTCTCGTACGAGGCCAGGACACGGGACAGGATGCGCGCCTTGGCGGGGTCGGCCAGCGGCGCGCCGGCGAGCTTCCGGGCCCGCACTCCGGCCAGCCTCAGCGTCGTGACCGCGCGCGCGAGAGCCCTCCGCATCCCCACCCCTCTGGCCAGCCGGGCGTGCTCGTCCTCCCGGCCCCCGAGCAGCACCTCGTCGATGGCTTCGTCGAGCAGCCCTTCCTCGTCGAAGGCGTCCGTGAGCCGGATTGCGCGCGCGGCCAGTGTGGGCCCGGCCACGGCGATCGCGAGCGTGCGGGTGGTGGTGGCCTCGAACCCCACCCACGAGCCGGCGCGGAGCGCGAGCTGGCGCAGGAGTTCGCGGCCCTCGCCGCCGGTCCGGCACACGATCACCTTGCGGTCGAGGGGGTGACGCGCGGAGATGCGCGCGAGCGACCGCACCATCGCCGAGGCGCCCGCGAGATCGGGGCGGTCGCCGGAGGTTGGATCGACCTCGTCGCGGCCCGGTGTGTCCGCCCGGTCGCGGGCCGGCGCCCGTGCCAGCCCCCCCTCCAGATCGAACGAGAACTGTGCGTCCGTCCGTCCTGTGGTCATCGGCGGGCGCTATCGTCCGTCGCGCATCAGCGCCGCCGCTTCACGAACGGATACACCAGCCGCGCCGCCAGCGAGCGCGGATACGTCTCCTCCATCCCCTCGAAGCCGAGCCGTTCGGGCTGCTCCTGGTCCGACGGCCAGTAGGCCGTGCGGAAGAGCCAGTCCCACACGCTCAGCACGATGCCGAAGTTCTGCCCGCCCCTTCCATGCTGCACCACGTCGTGGTGCCACACATGCATCTTCGCCGAGTTCAGCAGGTACCGGAGCGGCCCCCAGTCGATGCGCAGGTTGGAGTGGTTCAGGTCCTGCATCAGCGTGCTCACGATGGCCATCAGCAGGATCACGGTCCCATCCACGCCCAGAACCACCAGCGGCAGGTACGAGAGGGTCTTGTAGACCACCACCTCGCCCCAGTGGAAGCGGAAGTTCCCGATCCAGTCCAGCTCCTCGATGCTGTGATGCAGCTTGTGGAACTCCCACAGCCACGGGGTGAGGTGCAGCAGCCGATGGATGTTCCACTCCACGAAATCCTTCACCACGAAGAACACCACGAACTGGAGCCAGAGCGGCTGCGACGAGACCAGCGCCAGCGACTCGGGCACCGGCACGCCCATCTCGAACAGCATTCCGTTGAAGGACTGCACCAGCCGGCCCGTCACCATCGCCAGCAGCACCCCGAGGTAGTGCCCGTTGAACACCAGCCAGAAGAGGTCCTGCCAGATGCCGCGCCGCAGCGCGCGCTGCTCCCTGCGCCAGGGCCAGAGCCTCTCCAGGAGGAAGCAGAACAGCGAGACGGCGATCAGCCAGAAGTAGTACTGGAGGTATACGGGCATGCGGTCCGGGTCCCGGGTCGATGATGAGGATGTTGGAGATTATCCGATGAACCACGCGGCGACGGCAACCCGGGGAAGCGATACGGTCCGGGTCACGCCCCTCAGGGCGCCGGCGTGTCGGTCAGCCGCCAGAGCACCCAGCTCGCCACCGACCGGAGCGGCTTCCACACCTGCGAGCGCTCCAGAACGGCCTTCGGCAAGGGCCGTTCCTCGAGTCCGTCCAGCCGGCGCAGGCCCTCCCGCACCCCGAGGTCGGTCGCGGGCATCACGTCCAGCCGTCCCAGCTTGAAGAGGAGGAACATCTGCGCGGTCCAGACGCCGATACCGCGCACCCGGGTCAGCCGCTCGACGATCTCCTCGTCGGGAAGCCGCCCGAGGCCGCGCAGGCGGAGCGAGCGGGACTCCACCCGCCGGGCCAGATCGGTGAGCGCGAGCATCTTGTTGCGGGACAGCCCCGCACCCCTCAACTCCTCCTCCGGCAGCGCCAGCAACTCCGGGGGAGTGGGGAAGTTGCGTCCGGGCGTGAGGGCGCGCACGCGCCCGTAGATGGTCTTCGCGGCGGCTCCGGCGAGCTGCTGGTAGATGATCGACCGGCACAGGTAGTGGAAGGCGGAGAAGCGGCGGCTGCCGCGGGAGAAGTCCGGGAACTCGGGCACCCGGGCCATCGCGGCCCCCAGGCGGGGATCGGCCTCGGCGAGATGGGCCAACTGCTCTGAAGAGGGTTGCATGGGTGAACGGTGGCGGATGGACGGGAAGGAAGAGGGTCGGCGTGCTTCAAGGTAACGCCGCGGCGGAGGGACGCCCGGCGGGGACCACAATGGCCGCGTCCAGAGTAGGAGACGAACCCGCAGCAGCCGTTCCGGATTCGGAGGTGCCATGCCCGTTCCAGCCCTCGCCTGGGTTCTCGCCGCAAGCCTGTGGGCCTTCGCTCCGGAGACCGGGTTCGCTCCACCGGGCATCGCG
This sequence comes from Gemmatimonadota bacterium, assembly GCA_022822425.1. Classification (GTDB taxonomy): domain Bacteria; phylum Gemmatimonadota; class Gemmatimonadetes; order Longimicrobiales; family Gaopeijiaceae; genus BD2-11. The sequence continues at coordinate 16,957 of JAJEBS010000174.1, forward strand.
CGCGCGACGGTGTCGGGCCGGATCACAGACGCCGCGACCGGCGACCCCCTGACCGGCGCCCGCGTGTTGATCTCCGGCCAGACGACCTCGGTCCTCTCCGGCGACGGGGGCGAGTACAGCTTCATCCTGCCCGGCGACGGGTGGGACGGACGCGAAGTGGAGGTGCGCGCCGAACTGGCGGGCTATCAGAGCGTCGCGCGCACGGTCCGCCTGTCGGGCGCGACCACACGGGTCGATCTGGCGCTTGCCCCGGGCAGCGACAGGGTGATGCATGAGGCGGCGTTCAGGGCACAGTACGGGCTGCCCGCTCCTCCTCCCTCTCCCGCGGGCCGGCCGCAGGCGGTGCAGGAGGCGGTCGGAATCGACGCCGCGAGACGGGTGTCCGAGGCCGCGCGCGCACAGGTATCGGCCCGCGGCGGCATCGCCCGTCCCCGGCCCGACTTCAACACCGAATCCTACGCCCACATCGAGGAATTCGGCTTCCGCGGCGTCGAGGACAACCCGCTCTCCACCTTCGCGATCGATGTCGACCGGGCGTCGTACTCCAACATGCGGCGCTTCATCGACCGGGGGATGAGTCCCCCCATCGACGCCATCCGCATCGAAGAACTGGTCAACTACTTCACCTACGACTACCCGTCGCCCAAGGGCGCCCATCCCCTCTCCATCACCACCGAAGTCGGCAGGGCTCCGTGGCAGCCGGAACACCGGCTGCTGCGCATCGGCATCCAGGGCCGGGACATCGCCGCCGCGGAGCTGCCCGCGAGCAACCTGGTCTTCCTGATCGACGTGTCCGGCTCCATGCAGCCGTCCGACAAGCTCCCCCTGCTCAAGTCGTCGCTGCGCCTGCTGGTCGCGCAGATGAGGCCCGCGGACCGGGTTGCGATCGTGGTCTACGCCGGCCATGCCGGGCTCGCTCTGCCTCCCACCTCCGGGGAGAACAGGAGCGAGATCCTCTTCGCGATCGACAGGCTCGAGGCGGGTGGCTCCACCGCCGGTGGCGCCGGGCTCCGGCTCGCCTACGAGGTTGCGCGCGAACACTTCAGCCGGGAAGGGAACAACCGGGTGATTCTCGCCAGCGACGGCGACTTCAACGTAGGGCCGTCGAGCGACGCGGAGATGGTCCGCCTCATCGAAAAGGAGCGCGAATCGGGCGTCTTCCTCTCCGTCCTGGGTTTCGGCACCGGAAACCTGCAGGACTCGAAGATGGAGCAGCTGGCCAACCACGGGAACGGCAGCTACGCCTACATCGACAGCGAGCGCGAGGCCGCGAAGGTGCTGGTGAGCGAGTTCGCCGGCACCCTCTTCACGATCGCAGGGGACGTGAAGCTGCAGGTGGAGTTCAATCCCCGGGAGGTGCGGGCGTACCGGCTCATCGGCTACGAGAACCGTGCGTTGCGCGCGGAGGATTTTGCGGACGATCGCAAGGATGCCGGGGAGCTCGGGGCAGGCCATACCGTCACGGCACTCTACGAGATCGTGCCGGCCGGCATCGACGGCCCCGACGTGGCGGATACGCCCCCGCTGCGCTATCGGGGCCGCGCGGACGTCACGGGGCGGGCGGCATCCGGCGAACTCGGATTCGTCCAGCTTCGCTACAGGCGGCCCGACGACTCGAAGAGCGTTCTCCTGCAGCAGGCGTTCCTGGACAGGGGCGGAAGCGGCTCCGGCGACATGCGTTTCGCCGCGTCGGTGGCGGCCTTCGGCATGCTGCTGCGCGAATCGGAACACGTTGGCGACTTTTCGCTCGGCGACGTTCTGGAGCTGGCGCGGGGATCGCTCGGTGACGACGAGGAAGGCTACAGGCGCGAGTTCGTCCGGCTGGTGCGCGAGACCCGCGTGCAAGGGCTGCTGAAGCGCTGATCCCCGAGGTCCGCCGTCCGACACGGTAGCGCCGCCGGGGAAAACGAACATCCCATCTCCTGCGTAGTATCATTTCCGTTTCGAAGTCCGAGAATCACCCGGCACATTTCTGGAGAAGAGAACCGATGAAGCTGAACGTGAGGCGTGTTCCCCATTGGACCGCCGCCGCCGCCGCAATCGCGGGCGCGACGGTCCAGCCCGTGGCCGCGCAGGAGTCGCCGGAGGGCGTCACGGAGGTGGCGTCCGTCGAGGGCATCACCGAGTACCGCCTGGACAACGGCCTGCGGCTGCTCCTGTTCCCCGACCAGAGCAAGCAGCAGATCACGGTCAACGTGACGTACATGGTCGGATCGCGGCACGAAGGATACGGCGAGACCGGGATGGCGCACCTGCTCGAGCACCTGGTCTTCAAGGGGACGCCCGACCACCCCAACATCCCCGACGAGCTGACCGAGCGCGGAGCGTTCCCCAACGGCACCACCTGGTTCGACCGCACCAACTACTTCGAGACCTTCCCGGCTTCGGACGAGAACCTGGCCTGGGCGATCGACCTGGAGGCCGACCGCATGGTCAACTCCTTCATCGCGGCGGAGGATCTCGAGTCCGAGATGACCGTGGTGCGCAACGAGTGGGAGTCGGGCGAGAACCAGCCCATGGCGGTGCTGCAGAAGCGCGTCATGTCGGCGGCCTACGACTGGCACAACTACGGCAACTCCACCATCGGCGCGCGCGCGGACCTCGAGAACGTGCCCATCGAGCGGCTGCAGGCCTTCTACCGCAAGTACTACCAGCCCGACAACGCGCTTGTGGTGATCGCGGGGCGCTTCGACCCGGAGTACGCCATCGAGCTGGTGGCCGAGGAGTTCGGCACCATCCCCCGCCCGGACCGGAGCGGGGCGAACCGGCTGTTCACCACCTACACCGCCGAGCCCCCCCAGGACGGCGAGCGCACGGTGACTCTGCGGCGCGTGGGCGACGTGCAGCTGGTCATGGCCGCCTACCACGTCCCGCCCGGATCCCACGAGCAGTACGCGGCGGTGGACGTGCTCACCCACGTCCTCGCGACCAGGCCCGCCGGGCGCCTCTACCAGAACCTGGTGGAGCCCGGCCTCGCGGCGAACGCGTTCGCCTTCGGCTACCAGCTCAACGAGCCGGGCGTGCTGATGGCCGCCGCCCAGGTGCGCCAGGAGGACTCGCTGGAGGAGGCCGCGGCCGCAATGCTCGCCACCCTCGACGAGATGGTCGAGGCGCCCCCCACCGAGGAGGAGGTGGAACGGGCCCGGACCGACTACCTGTCGAGCATCGAGCTGGCCTTCAACAACCCGCAGGGGATCGCGCTGCAGTTGAGCGAATGGGCCTCGATGGGCGACTGGCGCCTCTTCTTCCTGCACCGCGACCGGCTGGAGCAGGTCACGCCCACCGCAGTGCACCAGGTGGCGCAGGCCTACCTGAAGCCCTCCAACCGCACCATCGGCTACTTCTACCCGACGGAGGAGACGCCGGCCCGCGCCGAGATCCCCGCCCCGCCCGACGTGGCGGCGCTGGTCGCCAGTTACACCGGTCGCGAGGCCGTGGCCGAAGGCGAGGCGTTCGACCCGACGCCCTCCAACGTCGACGCCCGCACGACCACCATGACCCTCTCCAACGGCGTGGAGGTTTCCCTCCTGCCCAAGGAGAACCGCGGCGACGCCGTGAGCGTGCAGATCTCCTTCCGCCACGGCACCGAGGCCGCCCTCATGGGCCGCGCCACCGCAGGGTCGCTGGCAGGCTCCATGCTGATGCGAGGCACGACCCGACGTTCGCGCCAGGAGATCAGCGACGAACTGGATCGCCTGCGCGCGCAGGGGAGCGTGAGCGGATCGGCGCTGTCGACCGGAGGGTCCTTCACCACCGTCCGCGAAAACCTGGCGCCCGTCCTCCGGCTGGCCGGCGAGGTGTTGCGCGAACCCGCCTTCGATCCCGACGAATTCGATTTGCTGCGCGAGGAGAGGCTGGCGGCGATCGAGCAGCAGCAGTCGGAGCCGCAGGCGCTGGTCTTCCAGGCCTTCAATCGGCACCTGAACCGGTACCCCGAGGACCACCCGCGCTACTCGACCACCTTCGAGGAGGACATCGAGCGTCTCAACGCCGCGACGGTCGATGAGGCGAGGGCGTTCTGGTCCGAATTCTACGGAGCCGAGGGCGGCACTGTCGCCGTGGTCGGGGACTTCGATCCCGACGAGACGCTCGCGGTGCTGGAGGAGGTGTTCGGCGGCTGGGAGGCGCCGGAGCCCTACGAACGCGTCCCGGATCCGTACGTCGAGGTCGAGACGGTCAGCGTGGACATCGAGACCCCGGACAAGGCCAACGCGTGGATGGTGGCCGTCACCACTTTCCGCATGCGCGACGACGATCCCCGCTATCCGGCACTGCGCATGGCCGACTTCATGCTGGGCGGAGGGTTCCTGAATTCCCGCCTGCCGACCCGCATCCGCCAGGAGGAGGGGCTCTCCTACGGCGTCGGTTCCCAGCTGGCCGTGCCCCCGGTCGACGACGGAGGGCTGTTCCTGACCTATGCCATCTTCGCCCCGGAAAACGGCGACAGGGTGGTGGACGCGTTCCGCGACGAGCTGCGCAGGGCGCTGGAGGAAGGGTTTACCCAGGAGGAGCTGGATGCCGCGAAACGCGGGTTCCTGGACGCGCAGCAGAACGGCCGCTCGAACGACGGCGCGCTCGCCGGCCAGCTCAGCAACAACCTGTTCACGAACCGGACCATGGAGTTCACCGCCGCCCGGGAAGCGGCCATCGGAGCGCTGACGCTGGAGGAGGTCAACGCCGCGCTGCGCGACTACGTCTCGCTGGAGAACATCTCCATCTTCCGCGCGGGAGACTTCGCCAACAAGCTGATTCCGTAGAGGACATCAGCGGGAACGGCGCGCCGACGGGCCGGGGCCGCGAGGCTCCGGCCCGTTCGCGTGGTTCCCGCCGGGAAGCAGCCGGACGAATCGCGCGAGGGCCGGGCGGGACGTACTATTCAGCCCGGACGCCAACGAACCCCGGGACCGCGAGGGCCGCATGCCTGCCTCATCCATGAACCGCCGCGATTTCGCCCGCCTCTTCGCCGCCGGAGGATCGGCGGCACTGCTCGGCCATCCCGCGCTCGAAGGTCTCGCGCGGCGGACGCCTTCGGGGCCGCTCGCCCGTCGCGCCGGCACCGCCCGTGCGGTGGACTGGGACGAGGTTCGCGCCCGCTTCCTCATGCCGCCGGAACTGTCGGTCATGAACGCGGCCAACCTCTGCCCGTCGCCCGCGAGCACCCTGCAGGAGGTCTACGACTATACGGAGCGCATGGACCGCGAGCCGGTGCCCAGCTTCCGGGGCGAGATGCACGGCGTGAAGGAGCCCACCCGCGACCGCCTGGCCGAATTCCTGGGCGTCACCCCCGAGGAGATCCTCATCACCCGCAACACCAGCGAGGCGAACAACTGGGTCTCCACCGGCCTCCAGCTGGGGCAGGGCGACGAAGTCGTGATCGTGCGCGACAACCACCCCAGCAACAACCTCGCCTGGAAGGCCAAGGGGCAGCGCTTCGGCTACACGGTGCGCGAGATCGAGCCGGCGAGCCCCCACCCCGGGGCCGACTACTACGTGCGGGCGTTCCGCGAGGCCATCACGCCGGGCACCCGGGTGATCTCCTTCACCCACCTCACCAACACCGCCGGCGACCTCTTCCCGGCGCGCGAACTCTGCGCCCTGGCGCGCCAGCACGGCGTCTTCTCCGTCGTCGACGGAGCCCAGTCGTTCGGGCTCTTCGACATCGACCTCTCCGAGGTGCAGCCCGACTTCTATACCGGAAGCGCCCACAAGTGGCCCTGCGGTCCCAAGGAGACCGGGGTGCTGTACGTGAACGCCCGCGTCCACGACCGCTTCTGGCCCACCATGTACAGCGCCTACAGCGGGTCGAGGGGGCTGGCGCGCACCCACGAGGGGCTGGGCCAGCGCGACGAGCCCGCCATCCGCGCCTTCGGTGCGCAGATCGAGTTCCTGCAGGAGATCACGATGGCCGAGGTGGAGGCCCGCAGCCGCGAGCTCGCGACCGCGCTGGTCGATGAGCTGTCCGCGCTGGACGGAGTGCACATGTGGACCTCGCAGGAGCCTTCGCGGCGCGCGGCCGTGGTCACCTTCCGCCCGGGCGAACTGTCACCGGGCGCCGTGGTCGCGGCGCTGGAAAACGACGGCATCGTGGCCGCCGCTCGAGGGGGCAGCGACCGCACCGGCGTGCGCCTCTCGCCCCACTTCTACAACTCGCACACCGATGTGGAGCGCGCGGTCTCGGCGATCCGGGGGTATCTGCAGACGGGGCTCTGACGCGGCAACGGAGGCGGAGATTCCGCGGCGGCGGAAGCACGGACGCGGGGCGCGAATGGGTGTGTGAACGAAGCGCGAAAATTCGGATGCGCACTCCGGGTTTTCACGTTACTTTGGGGCCATGATTCCACGCCCCGACTATCTGCGGCGGCTTGAGACCGCGACCGCGCGCGCTCCCGTCACCGCCCTGCTTGGGCCGCGACAATGCGGCAAGACCACGCTCGCGCGGGAGTTCGCCGCCGGTCGGAACGCCACCCGCTTCGACTTGGAATCGGAACCGGATGTTCGCCAGCTGGCCAATCCCGAACTCGTCCTGGGGTCATTGGATGGACTGGTGGTGCTGGACGAGGTGCAGCGGATGCCGAAGCTCTTTTCGGCTCTGAGGGTGCTGGTGGACCGTCTGGATTCGCAGACGCGGTTTCTGATCCTGGGCAGCGCGGCGCCGGATCTGGTGCGCGGCGTCTCGGAATCATTGGCCGGGCGGGTGGAACTCATCGAGATGGGTGGTTTTGGCTTGGCCGAGACAGGGGCGTCGCAGTGGCGCGATCTCTGGCTGCGCGGAGGCTTTCCCCGCTCCTATCTGGCGGCGTCGGACGATGACAGCCACGCTTGGCGGGATTCGTTCGTGAGCACGTTCCTGGAGCGCGACGTGCCCCAGCTTGGGATTTCCATTCCCGCCGCGGCGATGCGACGCTTCTGGATCATGCTCGCGCACTCGCACGGCCAGACGTGGAACGCCTCCAATCTGGGACGCGCGCTGTCGCTCTCCGACAAAACCGTGCGCCGCTACCTCGACTTGTTGACGGGCACGTTCATGGTCCGGCAACTGCAGCCGTGGTTCCACAACATCGCCAAACGCCAAGTCAAGGCACCCAAAGTCTACCTGCGCGACTCCGGCCTGCTTCACACCCTGCTGGGCATTCCGAACGACGCGGCGCTGCTGTCGCATCCGCGTGTCGGAGCCTCCTGGGAGGGATTCGTGATCGAGCAACTGCTGCGCGTTCTGCGTCCCGCGGATGCCTGGTTCTGGGCCGCGCACGGGGGCGGCGAACTCGACCTGCTCGCCACCGTCGAGGGCCGATGGACGGGATTCGAGGTCAAGTTCAGCGAAGCCCCATCGGTTTCGCGCCGGACTCGCGCCTCGGCCGATGCGTTGGAGGTGGATCACCTGTTCGTGGTGTGTCCCGCGCCGCGGGCATACCCGGTGGGCGAGCGGATCACGGTGATGCCGTTGTGGGAGATCGAAACACTTCGCGAACGGATCAGGGGGTTGCCTTGACCGCGGTTGGGCCTGGATGCATGATGGGCGACGATTTCGACGAGCCGCTGAGGCCGGTTGCGCCCGCAGCTACCCCGAGGACGTCGAGTTTGCTGGAACTGGCTCCTCAGCCCCCGCTGCGCAGCTCATCGACGATGCGCTCGGCCAGATAGACCTCCTCGAGCGCCTCCAGGATGCCGCGCACGTCCACCGAAACGGCGCGCGCGCGGTCGGTCAGGAAGATGTACTCGCCCGAGAGGCCCTCGGTGTTGCTGTCGAAGGCGAGCCCGACCAGCTCCAGGTCCGCGTTGACCAGGGGCGAGCCCGAGTTCCCGCCGATGATGTCGTTGGTGGACACGAAGTTCATCGGCGTGGACAGGTCCGGGTCGCCCGGAGGATCGAGCCAGCGTTCGGGCAGGTCCCACTCGCCGTCCCCGGTCCCCCCCGAGACGTGGGAGTAGTGCCGGTCGTAGAGGCCGTAGAAGGTGGTCACCACGGGGGCGAACGTGCCGTTGTACTCGTACTCGGACACCACGCCGTCCGAGATGCGGAGCGAGAAGGTGGCGTCGGGCGGGACATCGGTCCCGTAGACCTCGAAGCGCGCCCGTCCCAGCGCCGCCGCGATCTGCTCCTCCTGGGCGGAAATGGGCCCGAGCGCCTGCTGGAAGGGGCCGATGCCGGAGATGAGGGTGCCCAGGAGCTGCATCGCCGGGTCACCCATTCCCACGCCACCGCCCGGGACGGCCTCGACTGCCCGGGCCGAGTCCGACAACACGCTCTCGGCCACCACCGAGGCGGCGACATCCTCCGGGCTCCGTCCGCCGAGCACGCTGCTTGCCAACGGCGAATCGGCTCCGTAGCTCGCTTCGATGTCGCGCAGGCGCGCCGCCAGCAGCAGCTCCTGCAGCGCCGCCGGCTGATCCGGCACTTCCCTCAGCGTTTCCATCACCCCCTCGAGCGCCTCGGCGGGTGCCCCCGCGCGCGATCCGTTGGCGTACTGGAAGGCGAAGAGGGCGCGTGACAGCACCGCGCTCTCGTAGTCGGGGCTGGCGAAAGCCAGGAACGACCCGAAGCCGCCGGCGACCTCGGCCTTCCGGTCCTGAAGTTCGGCCATCTGCGCGATCAGCCCCCCGTATTCCTCCGCCAGCGCGGGATCGGCGTCGAGCGCTTCCTGGAACGCCCGCTCCTGGTCGCGGCGCTTCGCCAGGATCACAGGGTCGTGCAGCCCGCCCAGGATCCCCCCGTAGGCCTCCTGCGTGTTGATCAGCGAGAAGATGGTGTTGCGCAGGTCCATCGCCTCGCCCGCCTCCGGGTCCATGTCGTAGAACGCCTCGAGTGCGTCGATGCGGTTGTTGACGAAGGCGAGCAGCCCCTTGTCGGAGATGTCGCGCCGGAATTCGAGCTCCGCGACGGTCTGGATGCGGCTGGTCGAGCCGGGGTTGCCGACCATGAACACGGCATCGCCGCGCTCCACGCCGGTCTCGCTCCAGCGGAAGAAGTTCTCGCTGGTGTCGAGCGGATCGCCGTCCTCGTAGACGCGCAGGAAGCTGAAATCGAGGGCGTAGCGCGGATAGGTGAAATTGTCGGGGTCACCGCCGAAGTAGCCGACGGACAGCTCGGGCGCCATCACCATGCGCACGTCGGTGTAGCGCCGGAAGATGTAGGCCGAGGTGCGCCCGCCGTTGTAGAGCGAGACCATCTCCACTTCGAAGCCGGCGTCCTCGCCCCCGAACTCCTCGGAGATGCGGGCCGCGATCTCCTCCTCGGCCGACTCGCGCGCCTGCGAGCGGGCCTGGGGCTCGTTGATTCCCTCGAGGGCGGCGTCCATCTCCGCCGTCACGTCGCGAATCGCGATGAGCCGGTCCGCCTCGAACTCCTCGATCGCCCGCTCTTCGTCCAGACTCCCGGCGTAGAAGCCGTCGTCCAGCAGGCTCTCGCCCTCGCGGGACACCGCGGAGATGTGCTCGCGCGCGCAGTGGTGGTTGGTGAGCACCAGCCCGTCGCCGGACACGAAGGACGCCGAGCAGCCGGGGATGCGCAGCGCTCCCAGCCGGGCGCGGCGGAACCAGACCGAGTCCGCGTCGATGCCGTACGTCTCGCGCAGGTAGGCGGACGGAGGGTTCTCGAAGGTCCACATGCGGCCGTTGTCGAAACGCCCGGCGCGCACCGTGTCGAGCCCCGCGACCTGGGGTGGGGCGGCAGAGGGGGCGGGAGGCGCAGGGGGCGCCGGGGTGTCGGCATCCAGGACGGGTTCGGGCCGCTCGGGTGCGGGCGGATCGGTGGCCATCTGGGGCATCGGGGCGGCACCGCCGCCGCACGCCAGCACGATCAGGCCCAACAGGGCAGGGCTGTGTCGTATTCTCACGGGTCGTTGCCTCCCCGGGCGGCATCCTGGATATCGAGGATCTCGTCGATCAGAAACAGGTCGGTGAGAAGCGCCCGGAAGTGGATGGAGGCGTTCAGGTTGTCGACGAGCTGGGAGCTGACCCACTTCTGGGCGGATACCAGCTGTACGGCCGCGAGGGTGCTCTCCGCATCCCGGCCCAGCACCTCGGCCATCCCGCGATACGCCGCACCCGGGGTCAGCCCCGCCGCTTCGGCCAGGGCCGCAACCCCCTCGCCCAGTCCCTCGAGAGCCTCTTCGGTCCTGGCGAGGAACTGCCGCACCTGACCGCTGGAAGCACCCGGGCCGGTGCCCGTAGCGCCCTGGGCCGCGTAGGCCAGGAAGAACTCGTAGCTTTCCTCGATCGCCTCGATGCGGGCGCGCAGCTCGCTCCGGGTCAAGACTGTTCCGGGAGCTGCCCCTGCGGGCCGTCTCCCGCCCAGCGCTCGGGGTCGTGGTGCTCGAGATAGTCCTTCCGGTTCACGAAGCCGTTGAACATCGACATCGTGATCCACCATTTCTCGGGCCGGATCGCGAAGTAGATGTGCGCGATGACCAGCGAGATCAGCGCCACCCCGCTCAGCCCGTGCACCACGTAGACCACGCCCCACATGGCGTCGGAGAGGATGTAGGGGTTGCGCGCCCAGAACCAGGTGTCGACCCGGAACATCATGAGCACGCCCGTCAGCACGGCCGCGAAGGTCACGACCACGATGACGTGGTGGTACATCTTGTGGTCGAGCGGGTACTTGGCCGCCTTGCGGCCCTCCGGCTGCTCCTTGCCGAAGAAGCGTTTGACCTCCCGCTTGGCGGTCTCCACATCGTCCTTGCCCACCCACATCGACCAGAAGTCCTGCCAGAAGGTGGAGTGGATGATGTGGTAGACCACCGTCAGGATCAGCAGCACCCCGGCCAGCCAGTGAATGGTCACCCACGGAAACTGGATGCCCGCCCACGGGAAGAACGCGGTGATGAGCAGCGCGAACATGGCGATCGCCATGAGCCAGTGGAACGCCCGCGCGGAGAAGGTGTGGCGCAGGATGCGCATCGGCAGCCCGGAGGGAGCCGGGGCGTCATCGGCGTGACCGTTGGCGGTTGCCAGGCGGCGCACCCAGAGGGCGTGCCCGGTCACGAAGACGATGCCCGCGATCAGCGCGGCCCACATCAGGTCGAAGGAGATCCCGATGAGGACCTCCTGATTCCATGGATTGGCGGCCCTGCGCCAGAGCTCCACCTCTACACCTCCGCGCGCACGGCCCGCCGCACCAGATTCTTCATGAGCGGGAGCTTGTACGCGTTGTGGCGGAGAGGTTGCGCGCGGCGGATGGCGATGTCCCCGGCCGCGATGCCGGTGTCGTCGCTCGCCGCCTGGCCGATGACGGCCCGCTCGGCCTCGTCAAGCCGCATCGGGTAGGGTGCGACCCCGTTGACCGAGATGCGCGCGTCCTGGATCGTGCCGCCCGAGGTGCGGATCGCCGAAGCAACGGTCACCAGCGAGAAGTCCCACGACTGCCGGTCGCGGATCTTCTCGAAATGGAAGTCGGCGCCCGCCCAGGTGCCGGGGATGCGGATGGCGGTGAGCAGGTCGCCGGGCTCCATGACCGTCATGCGCTCGATGTCGATGCCGGGGCCGATGAAGAAGTCCTCGGCGTCGTACACGGTCTCGCCGGAGGCGTTGGTGACCACCATCTGCGCGTCCAGCGCGATGGTGGCGGGCGCGGTGTCCGAGGGATTGACCGCGACGCAGCGGCTGGCGCCGAAGACGCAGTGCTCGGCGTTCATGGCCTTGGGGGCGGAGGCGTAACAGATGTTTCCACCCGCCCGGTAACAGGGCCATCCGCCGCGGTAGTACCAGCAGCGGGTGTCCTGGGCGAGGTTGCCGCCGAGGGTGCCCTGGTTGCGGATCTGGGGCGTGGCCACCTCGGCCGCGGCCTGGGCCAGAAGCCCGAAGCGGCCCACCACGTCCGGATGGGTCGCCACCTCGGTCAGGGAGGTCATCGGCCCGATGACGAGCCCGTCACCGTCGGAGCGGATGCCGCTCAGTTCCTCGATGCCCCCGAGGTCGACGATGGCTTCGGGCCGCTTGATGCGGTCCTTGAACCAGTCGAAGCTGTCCAGTCCGCCGGCCAGAACCCAGGAGTTTTCCCCGTACTGGTCGAGCAGGTTGAGTGCGTCGCCGATGCTCGCCGGCTGGAAGAGCTCGCACGGCGGGATCATGTCGCGAATGACGGCCATGGTCGGAGCCTCCGGTTACACGTGTGTTTCGAGGGGGCGGTACGGCTGCTCCGTACCCGTGAGTGCCGCGAGCACCACGTCGGTGGTGAGAGGTGTCCGGCACAGGCACTGGCCGCCGAGGGCGTCGGCAACCGCGGAGGCGACCGCGGCGGCGCCGGCCCCGATGGGCGGCTCCCCGATTCCCTTGGCGCCCACGGGCGTCTGAGGGTCGGGAAGGTCGACGGCGGCCCAGTCCATCCTTAGCGGAACGTCCAGAATGCCGGGAGGACGCGCCGTGTAGAAGCGTTTGGCGAAGGCAACGCCCCACTGCGGATCGAAGACCCACTTCTGGCTGCGCGCCTGACCGAAGCCCTGCACCGCGCCGCCGTGGATCTGCGCCGCCAGGCTGCGAGGGTGCAGCACGGTGCCGCAGTCGGTGACGCCGGTGTACTCGGTGATGTCGATCTTGCCGGTCTCGACATCCACCTCGACCTGTGCGAAGCCCATCACCCAGGACCAGACGCCGCCCTCGCCGCCGTAGTTGTCGCGCGCCACCCCGATCAGGCCTTCGCCGGCGAGGTTGTTCGCCGATGCCACGGTCATGGGGTTGAGGTCCTCGGGCAGCTCGTGCCCGCTGTACCTGCCGCCCATGTCGATGGCGCGCTGGGCGGCGTCGGCGAAGCTCATGCCGCGGCCGGGGTTGGAAGTCTGGAAGACGCGTCCGTCGCCGCAGTCGTACGCGTCGGGAGACCCGCCGAGGACGCTGGCCGCGATCTCCTGCAGCTTCGCCTTGGCGTCCAGCGCCGCGGCGTGGTTGGCGCGGGTGTGGGCGTGCGTGGTCTGGCTCCCGGACTGGCTCGAGCTCCAGGGCAGGTTGCGCGAAGTGTCGCCCCACACCACCTCGCAGTCGTTCCAGTCCATGTCCAGCACGTCGGCGGCCGCGCGTCCGGTGTCGGCGATCGAATGCGTGCCCAGATTGCCGATGCCCTGATGGATGTAGAGCTTGCCGTCCGGGCGAATCACCAGCAGGCCGTCCATCCCCCGGCTGCCGCCCACGAAGGGGCTCACGCCGATGCCGACGCCGATGGCCCTGGTGCCGCGGCGCGTGCCGCTGAGCCGGCTCCGCTCCTCCCAGCCGAACACCTCGGCGCCGATGTCCAGCGCCTCGCGCGCGAAGCAGCTGGTGAGCGTTCCCCGGTTGGGGCCGAGCCAGGCGTCCTCGCCGGGAGCGTTGAGGCGCCGGATCGCCAGCCGGTCGAGGCCCAGTTCGCGCGCGGCCTTGTCCATGATGGGCTCGAGCATGGCCACGATCTGGGCGCCGCCGGGGGCCCGCTGAGCGGAACGCGGAGGCGTGTTGGTGTACACCGACACCGCCCGGAAGCGCATGTGATCGGGCTGGTAGTTGAGCGTCGCCACCGACCCGGCGGTGTTGAAGTCGCCGGAGCTGCCGTAGGAACCGGCGTCCTGCACGATGTACAGGTCGATCGCGGTGACCCGCCCGTCGTTGCGGAAGCCCATCTTCGCGAAGGCCTGGAAGCCGGGCCGGGCGCGGCCGATGGAGTTCTCCTCGTAGCGCGTGATGCGCAGCATGACCGGGCGTCCCGTCTTGCGGGACATGATCGCGGCGACGTCGTTGATGGGCGCCCCGGAGATCTTGCTGCCGAAGCCTCCGCCGCAGTACTCCGTCACCAGCACGACGTCCGACTGGTCCATGCCCAGGCGGTTCGCCAGCGACGCGTGGGTGCGCGCCGTGCTCTGGGTGGAGGTGTGCAGGTAGAGCTTGCCGTTCTGCCAGTAGGCCATCACGCTGCGCGGTTCCATCGGATGATGGGAGAGCGACTGGTGAAGGATCGTCTCCTCGAGCACCAGGTCCGCGTCCCCGAACCCGTCCTCCACGTCACCGATGTTGAACTCGACCTGGGGCTCGCCCATGGGGAGCCGGTCGGGCCCGGCGGCGTCGAAGTCCGCGTCGGTCCACTTGAACTCGCGGATCTCGCGCGTCTGGCCCTCGCGCCACTGGATGTTGCCGTCCAGGCGTGCGTTGGGACCGCCGGGGCGCAGGCTGTCGAGCGGGTCCACCACGAAGGGGAGGGGCTCGAAGTCGACCCGGATGGCCTCGATGGCGTTCGCCGCCGTGGTCTCGTCCACCGCGGCCACCGCCAGCACCGGCTCGCCCTCGTAGAGGGGCTCGTTGGTCAGCGCGGCCTCCGCCGCGACCCCGGTGATCTCGGGCATCATCGGGTCGTCGGCGGTCAGGATGTCGACCACCCCCTCCATCGCCAGCGCCGCGCTCGCGTCGATGCGGCGCACCCGGCAGTGGGGCATGGGGGAGAGCAGCAGTTTCGCGAAGAGCATGCCCTCCGCGCGAAAGTCTTCGGCGTACCTGGCCCTGCCGGTGATCTTGGCTCGCAGGTCCGGGGGCGCGATGTCTCGTCCAATAGCCTTCTCGGCCATGTCATCCTCCTCCTAGCAAGGCCGTTCGTCAGGCGCGCTGGCTCATGTACTCCACGGCTCGTTCCGCGGAGTTGAGAATCTTGTTGTAGTCGCCGCAGCGGCAGAGGTTGCCGGAGAGCGCCTGCGCGCACTGCTCGCGGGTGGCGCCCGGGTTGTTCTCCGTGAACTCGGCCATGCTCATGATGAAGCCGGGAGCGCAGAAGGCGCACTGGAACCCGCCCTCGTCCATGACCGCCTGCTGCACCGGATGCAGCTCGCCATCGGGGCTCTCGAGCCCCTCGATGGTGCGGATGGCGCGGCCCCGGACCTGGTGGGTCAGCATCGAGCACGCGTAGTGCGAAACCCCGTCGATATGGACGGTGCAGGCGCCGCACTCCGCGCGGTCGCACCCCAGCTTGGTCCCGGTAAGACCCAGCTTGTAGCGCAGCGTCATCGCCAGCGTCTCGTACGGGAGCACGTCCACCCGACGCTGCTGGCCGTTGACGTTGAGCGTCATGAGCCGTTCCACGCCGCCCCGGGCCTGCCCGGCGGTCAGCACCCCCGGACCCCTGAACAGGTAGCTGGAAGCGGAGACGGTCGCGCCCGCCGCAATCACGCCCTTGATGAACTTGCGGCGGGAGTAGTTGCGGGGACCGCGGTCGCGGATGATCTCGACTTCGGTCACGGTCATCACCTCCTTCGTGGCGTCGCTGGCCGGGGAGAGCCCGGCACGCTTTCACAACGTGCCAAGATAGGGGGCATCCAGCGGATATGCGAGACATGGGGACGCGGACCGGCAGCGATCGGCCAAACCGGTCTCACCCCACCCACACCGACTTCACGTTCACGAACTCGTGGATGCCGAAGAGGGAGAGCTCGCGTCCGTAGCCGCTTTCCTTCACCCCGCCGAAGGGGAGCTGGGGGTCGGAGCGCACGAAGGCGTTCACGAAGCAGTTGCCCGCATCGATCTCCTCGGCCGCGATCCGCCGCCCGCGCTCCAGGTCGCGAGTGAAGACCGAGGCGCCCAGCCCGTAGCGGGTGTCGTTGGCGACCGCGATGGCTTCGCGCTCGTCCGCCACCGCCACGATGGATACGACCGGGCCGAACAGCTCCTCCTCGTAGGCGGGCATGCCCGGGGCCACGTCGGCCAGCACCGTAGGCGGATAGAACCAGCCCGGACGGTCCGGCACCTGGCCGCCCACCAGCAGCGACGCGCCCGCCTCGACGCTCCCCCGCACCTGGGCGTGCAGGTGGTCGCGCAGATCCTCGCGCGCCAGCGGACCGATGCGGTTGGCCTCGTCGAAGGGGTCGCCGAAGGTCGCCGCGCCCATCGCCTCCACCACCCGCTCGCGCAGCTCGGCGAGCACGGGCTCGACCACGATGCAGCGCTTGGCGGCGATGCAGCTCTGCCCGGCGTTGATCAGGCGGCTGGTCACGCACAGGCGGGTGGCGAGCTCCAGGTCGGCGTCCTCGAGCACGATGCACGGGTCGTTGCCGCCCAGCTCCAGCACGGATTTCTTCACGTGCGCGGCGGCGGTCGCGGCCACCGTCTTGCCGGCGACCGTGCTCCCCGTGAGCGTCACCGCGCGCACGCGCGGGTCGGCGATCAGCTCGGCGGCGCGCTCGTGGTCGATGAGCAGGGCGCGGAACAGGCCCTCGGGGAATCCGGCTTCGCGGAAGATGCCCTCGATCGCCAGCGCGCATCCCGGGACGTTGGGCGCGTGCTTCAGGAGCGTCCCGTTGCCCGCCATCAGGGTGGGCGCCGCAAAGCGGAAGACCTGCCAGAAGGGGTAGTTCCAGGGCATGATGGCGAAGACGATGCCGATCGGCTGGAAGGTGATGAAGCTCTGGCGAGCCTCGGTCTCGACGGGTTGCGGAGCCAGGTAGCCGGGCGCGCGTTCCGCGTAGAACTCGCAGACCATCGCACATTTCTCGATCTCCGCGCGCGCTTCCCGCACGGGCTTCCCCATTTCGCGGGTCATGAGTTCGGCGAACTCGTCGCGCCGCTGCCTGAGAGTGACGGCCAGGCCTCCCACCAGGCGCGACCGCTCCTCCATGGGAGTGTCGCGCCAGCCCAGGAAGGCGCTCTGGCAGCCGGCCACGGCGCGGGCGTAGTCCCCGGAGGACATCTCCGGGTAGTCCCTGATGCGCCCGCCGGTCGCGGGATCTGTCGCTGTGAACGGCATCGGGTGTAACCTCCGCGCGGGCGAAGCTGATTGTGATTCAAGGGACGAGGGGCCAGCTTTGCTGGAGTCTCCTGCCTCTCCGCGAAACTTGCCCATCCTCCAGAAGCCTAGCCCCAACGCGCATGGAAACAAGGCGTCCCACCACTCCGGAGGCCGAGGAGATCCTCGGACTCTACTACCCCGTGCTCGACCACGGATTCGTCTCGCTGGTCGACTACATGGGAAGCGACGAGAGCATCGAGCACGCCGCGCGGGTCAGCTACGGCTACGGAACACGCAAGCGCAGTGCCACCCGCGGCCTCATCCGCTACCTGCGCCGGCATCTGCACACCACGCCGAGCGAGATGGTCGAGCTCAAGTTCCACTGCGCCATGCCGATGTTCGTGGCCAGGCAGTGGGTGCGGCACCGGACGGCTTCCATCAATGAATATTCGGGTCGGTACAGCCTGATGCCGCTCCTCTTCTACAGCCCCGACGCGGAGAACTTCTCGCTGCAGAGCAGCGTCAACAACCAGGGAAGGGAGGCGGACGCCGCCCCGGAGCGCCTGTACGGGGATGCCATCCGGCGCTGGCAGGAGGTGCGAGCCTCCGCTTCGCGCGCGTACGCGTGGATGGTACAGGAGGATGTCGCGCGCGAGCTGGCCCGCATCGACCTGCCGCTCTCGACCTACACGCAGTGGTACTGGAAGATCGACCTGCACAACCTGCTGCACTTCCTCACGCTGCGCGTGGACGACCACGCCCAGTGGGAGATCCAGGAGTTCGGGCGGGTGATGGCCGGGATGCTGAAGCGCGTGGCCCCGCTGAGCTTCGAGGCGTGGATCGACTATCAGGTGTGCGGCGACAAGCTGAGCCGGATGGAGATCGAAGCGCTGGCGAGGCTCCTGGAGCCCACGGAGGACGGCGGGCTGGCGGTACGCGGAGATCGCGACAGCCTCGGGTTCGACGAGTTGCGCGAGATGGGGATGGCGCCGCGCGAGATCCGCGAGCTCGCGGGCAAGATCCGGCGCCGGAAGGTCCCCGACTTCGATCTGGATCTTTCGCGTTTCCGGAGCGCCGAGGACGTGGCCGCGGAGATGCACGAGGCGGTGCCCGGAAACTTCGAATAGGGAAAGACGGCGCGACCGCGAGCCGGTTTTCGCCGTGCTTCCACTACGGGAAGGAAGAGAAGCGCTGCTGAGCGAAGAATGAGGCCTGGAGGATGAGAATGAACGCACACGACACGCCCCGGATCCGATTGGCGCTCCCCCTCGCCTGTGGCTGGCTCGCCGCTGGCACGCTGGTGCTGCTGTTCACCCTCACGGGCCCGATCGAGGGCTTGTGGGCGCAGGACGCGGACGCCGCGCCCCGCCCGATGACCATCGTCGACCTCATCGAGGTGCCCTCGCTCGGGGACGCGCGCATCTCCCCGGACGGAACCCGGCTGCTCTTCGTGCGCCGTGACGCCGACTGGGAGGAGAACGGGACGGTCGCCCACATCTGGAGAGTGGACGCGGACGGCGACAACCTGATCCGGGTTACGAACGGCGAGAACGGGGAGACGAGCCCGCGCTGGTCGCCTGACGGCAGCCGCATCGCCTTCCTGGCCCGCCGCGGTGAGGACGAGCACACCCAGGTCTATCTCCTGAACGCCATGGGCGGCGAGGCGAACGCCCTCACCGACCATCCCACGGCGGTCTCAAGCATCACGTGGGCCCCGGACGGAAGCGGCATCTACTTCGTTGCGGCGGACGAGCTGTCCGAGGAGGAGAAGGCCGCGCGCGCCGTGGGGGACGACGTCTTCGCCTTCGACGAGAACTATCAGCAGAGCCATATCTGGCGCGTGAGCGTGGAAGACGGCGAAGCGAGCCGGGTCACCGAAGGCGACTATTCGGTCACCGGGTACTCGCTCTCGCGCGACGGCACCCACATCGCCTTCCACAGGGGCGCGTCGCCTCTCTTCGAGGGCGTGGACCGGCGCGAGGTGTGGGTGATGCGCTCGGACGGAAGCGATGCGCGGCAACTGACCCGCAACTCGGTGCCGGAATACAACGCGCAGCTTTCGCCCGACAACCAGTGGGTGGCCTTCCACGCGGACTCGAACGAGGACTTCGACTTCTACTACAACGACAATCTCTTCCTCGTCCCGGCATCCGGCGACGGGGAGGCGCGCATGCTGCTGCCCGACATGCCGCACGGCGTCGACGCGATCGCGTGGTCGGGCGAGGGCGAGGCCATCTTCTTCCGCGCCAACACGGGCGTGCGCGAAGAGTTGATGCGCGTGGAGATCGACGGCGAGCGCCTGACGCAGTTGACGGAGGGCGACCACCAGGTCATCAACTGGCAGTACGCGCCCGCGCTGGACACCCACGTCTTCGGGCTCAACCGGGCGGACAACCGGGGCGACCTGTGGATGATGCGCGGGGACGGCTCGCCCGAGCGTGTGACGCGCGTCTTCGACTACCTCACCGAGGACTTCGTGCAGCCGCGCCAGGAGGCTGTCCGATGGCAGGGAGAGGACGGCGTCGAGGTAGAGGGTCTGCTCTTCTATCCGCTCGGCTACCAGGAGGGCACCCGCTATCCGCTCGTGGTGCAGACCCACGGCGGGCCGGCATCGTCCGACAAGTTCCAGTTCTCCACCGCGGGCAATTTCGTGCAGGTGCTGAACGGGATGGGCTACTTCGTCTTCAAGCCCAACTACCGGGGCAGCACCGGCTACGGCGACGACTTCCTGCGCAACATGGTGGGCAACTACTTCGACCAGGCCCACCTGGACGTGATGACGGGGGTGGACCACCTGATCGAGCTCGGCCTGGTGGATGGCGCGCGCATGGCCAAGATGGGCTGGAGCGCCGGCGGGCACATGACCAACAAGATCATCACCCACACGGAGCGCTTCAAAGCCGCCGCCTCGGGCGCGGGTGCGGCCAACTGGGTGTCGATGTACGCGCAGAGCGACATCCGCGTCTATCGGACCCCGTGGTTCGGCGGCACTCCCTGGGAGGAGGACGCTCCCGTCGAGCAGTACTGGCAGGACTCGCCGTTGCGCGAGGTCTGGCGGGTGAGCACCCCGACGATCTTCCTGGTGGGCGAGGAGGACGCCCGCGTGCCCATGCCGCAGTCGGTGGAGATGTACCGGGGCCTGAAGCACAACGGGGTCCCGACGCATCTCTACGTGGCGCCGCGCGCCGGGCACGGATGGACCGAGCTCAGGCACCAGCTCTTCAAGGCCAACGTGCACCTGGAGTGGTTCGAGCGCTGGGTGCACGACCGCGAGTACGAGTGGGAAGGCGCGCCGGGAGACGGGGAGAAGGCGCGGGCGACGGCGGCGATCGATTGACGCGTCGCCCCCGCACCTGTCCGGCGGAAACACGGAGCGCCGCGCTCCATCACTACGCCGGGCGCGGCGACGGTCCTCCTCCGGCTACTCCGCCTGCCCGCGCCCGGGCCGCGGGCCACCAGGGGATCGTTCCGGTTCCGGGGGCGAGTCTCGCAGAACCCGGGCAGGCGGCTCCGCGGGGCGGTCGTCCGGCGCGGGCATCAAATAGCCCACTCTTCGCTCGTTGACGATGTAGGCTGGCCGTGCCCCGTCCTCCCCCAGCTTGTGGCGGAGCCTTTTCACAACGGCATGCACCAGCCTCGGGTTGGCGGAGCCCCGATAGCGAGTGCCCCAGGCGCGGCGCAGCAGGGCGCGGTACGTCAACACTCGTCCGTGGTTGGTCGAGAGCACGCGCAGCAGCTCGTACTCGGTGACGGTGAGTTCCAGTGGCCGGCCGTCGAGGGTCACCCGGCGTCGATCGTAGTCGATGGCCAGCGCTCCCAGCCGGAAGGATGCGGGCTCGGCGCGGCTGCGCAGTGCCGCCCGGATCCTCGCCGTCAACTCCGTCGCCGAAAACGGCTTGACGATGTAGTCGGCAGCCCCGGCCTCGAGAGCCCTCGCGATCGTCTCGTCCCGCCCGTAGGCCGAGACGAAGATGACGGGCACGTCGGCCAGGTCGGGAACCTGCTCCATCAGCTTGATGCCGTCGGTCCCGGGCAACATCAGATCGAGCAGGACCAGGCGGGGCTTCTCCGCGCGAATGAGGCGCGGCAGTTCCCGGGGCTCGCCGGTTGACACTACGGCAAACCCTGCCGCGCTTAGCGTATCCCGGACATGGAGCAGC
This sequence comes from Gemmatimonadota bacterium, assembly GCA_022822425.1. Lineage (GTDB taxonomy): Bacteria > Gemmatimonadota > Gemmatimonadetes > Longimicrobiales > Gaopeijiaceae > BD2-11. The sequence goes on from JAJEBS010000174.1 coordinate 37,783, forward strand.
GCTTGCGGGTCGTCATCCACCACCAGAATGGGTGTCGCCTCCCGACCTGGGCGCTCGCGTCGCCGTGAGGGGGATTCCGACACCTTCACGTCGCCGCCGGCCCTCTCGACGGTCGGGATGGTGAACGTGAACCGGGCGCCCCGGCCCTCCCCGTCGCTCCGCGCCCAGATGCGCCCTCCATGCGCCTCTACCAGTCCCTTGCAGATGGCGAGGCCCAGGCCGGTCGCCAGAGCGCGCCTTCCCTCACCCGCACCGATCCGCTTGGCGAACAGGTGCGCGAGCCGCTCGGGCGCGATGCCTTTGCCATGGTCGGAGACGGAGATCTCCACGTGGACACCGTCCCGCCGCGTCCTGATCTCGATGGGGGATGACGCCTGAGAGTATCTCGACGCATTCGAGAGGAGGTTGCTGAGGACCTGCACGATACGCTGCCGGTCGACCATCACCTTCGGCAGGTCCGGAGAAAGGTCGACGCGCACGCCGTGTCGGCCGCCGGCGTTCAGGAACGTGTTCCTCGCCCGGTCGATCAGCTCCCCGACGTCCGAGGCTTCGGACGAGATCGACAAGGTCCCCGTCGCGATTCGCTCCACATCCAGCAGGTCGCCCATGAGGACGTTCATGTTGTCGGCATGCTCGTCGATGATCCGGAAGAATTGCAGCATCTCCGCATGAGCGAAGCGCGTTGCGGCGGCGAGCACCGTGGTCGAAGAGCCCTTTATGGCTGCAAGCGGCGCGCGCAACTCGTGGCTCACGATCGCCAGGAACTCCGTCCGCATCCGCTCGAGTTCGTCAAAGGGCGCCGGGTCCTGCATGGTGAGCACGACCGAGTCGACGCTACCGTCGGCCTCGTGGATCGGCGTCACGTTGACGAGCGCCTTCACGCTGCGCCCGTCCGGAACCGAAAGCTCGATCTCCTGGGCACGCAGTGTCTCGGCGCTACTCAGCTCGTGCGCCAGCGGGAATGCCTTCAAGGCGATCTCACGCCCGTCGCCGAGCCGGCAGGTAACCGACTCCAGCAGCTCCATCGTGAACCCGCCCGGCGTCCCCAGGCCCCGGACGATTCGTTTCGCCTCCCGGTTGATCGACACCGGGTTTCCGGTTCTGGCGTCCAGGACCACCACGCCGACCGGTGACGTATCGACGAGGGTTTCCACCTTCGCCCGCGCACGCTGCTCGTCCCGAAAGGTGCGGGCGTTGGCGATCGCCGTCCCCGCTTGCGATGCCAACGGCACGAGAACCTCTTCGTCCTCGCGGGTGAACTCGCCGCCCCCGTCCTTTCCGACGAGAAAGACGCTGCCGACGTAGATGCCCCGATGACGGATCGGCGTGCCCTGCAGCGTCCCGGATGGAAGCGCGATCGGCGAAAAACCGAACGACCGGAGCCAGGTGGGCAGGTCTCCGATCCGCACGGCACCCGGAAGGTCCCGGAAGTGCTCGAAGACCCGGAGCCCATCTTCCCACTCCTCAAGCTGCCGCAGCTGCTCCCGTGTCAGGCCGGAGGCGAGGTAGGGCCCGGGTTCGCCGGCGTCGTCGACGGTAGCAATCAGGCCATGGCGGGCACCGGTCAGGGCGCGGGCGCTGTCGACGACTTCCTGCAGGACCGTCTCGAGGTCCAGGCTCGCGTTGATGCGCAGGATCGCGCCGCAAAGTTCCGAGATGCGCTCCCGCGGCGCGTCGATTCTCGGTGCGTCCGGGTGCTCTGTCACCGGCCGGCCCTCCCCGGATCTCGTCCGGCGTCTCCCAGGCGCGTGTCCCGTCGGCGACCATCGAACCGGGCGTCGCCCAATCCGATCCGGAGCTTTTCACCATCTTCGCTCATGGCTTCATCTAAAGGTAGCTGATGCCATGTGATCTGTAAGTTATATCTCCAGGCAGATTGGTGATTCTTTGGTGATAACACTGATGCATGCATGCCGAGGCTCCATCTCCGGGTGTCCCTGAGCCCCGTACGACAGTGTGTGTCGTTGAGATTACAACTCGGGTCACGGCTGCGATTTCCCGGTGATCGAATCCCGGGACGGGACGACCAGGAAGGCGGTGCCGCCGGCTCGGCATTCTACGCGCCGCGGCCGACGCGATCCGCCCGATTGGGCAGGCTTGTACCGACGCGAGTCCAATATCACCAAAGGATTGCAGTAATAGCACCATCTGTCGCCCGCAGATCGCAGACGAAGTTGTAAGTTAAATGTTGAGTAGTTGATGCTGAAATGGACTCAGGGCCAGGGCCGGCCACGATACCGGCATCTTCCGAGCGCGGTTCACGCGCTGATCTGCCAACACCGCCAGACGGGGAAGAACGTCGACCGGAGGCGCGCGTTCAGGTGACGCGTCAGGACAGGTGCCATGAACCCACAGGATCTGTTCGACCGCGGGGTGGTGACGCTGCAGGAGGCCGCGCTAGGCAAGGCGCGCTGGTCGGAGGCGGCGTTGCTGATCAGCGAGATCAGCGGGACGAGGGGCAACGCCCTCGCGTTCGCCAGCGGTCGCACCCAGGTTGACGCGCACTTTCTGTTCCTGCGGCTGTGCCACGAGGGCGAGCACCGCGAGGACCTCGAGAGGGAGTACTTCAGGAAGTACTGGGCACGGGACGAGAGCATTCCCCGCGTCGGCCGTCTGCCGGACGGAGTGCTGGTGCCCACCGCCGATCTGTACACGAGACGGGAGAGGGAGAGGTCGCCGGCGTACACCGAAGCGAGGCGCAAGGCGGGGATGCAGAACGGCCTCAACGTGCGGCTGGACGGGCCGGGCGGATTGCACATCGTACTGAGTCTCGCGGACTCACTGGAACCGGGAGGCTGGACGTCGGCCCAGTTCTCCGCGGTCCGGCGCCTGCTGCCGCACGTGCGCCAGTTCGTGCGAGTACGCAAGACGCTCACCGATGCGCGGGCACTGGGACGCTCGCTCCTAGCGTTGCCCGAGAGCAGCCGCTGCGGCGTCATCCAACTCGACCGGAACGGGCGGATCGTCGCGGCGAACGACCGGGCCTGCGGTCTGCTGCGACAGGGCGAAGAGCTGTCGGACCGGGACGGCTTGCTGAGCGCCACGGCGCCTCGGCACAACGGCGAGCTGCAGCAACTGCTGGCTCTGGCGCTGCCCCGGCTCGGCGGGCCCGGGTCGTCCGGCTCGATGACGATCGAGCGCCCGTCGTCCCGCACGAATCTGGTCGTGCACGTTACTCCCGTGTCCGCGCGCCAGCGGGACTTCCGCGCCGGGCAGGTCGCCGCACTCGTCCTGGTCGCCGACCCGGAGAGCATGCCCAGGATCGACGCCCGCCTGGTGCAGGCGGCGCTCGACCTGACCCCGGCCGAGAGCCGGCTGGCGGTCATGGTGGCCGCCGGGCGACACGCGCGCGACATCGCTGCGCACACGGGACGCAGCGAAGCCACGGTGCGCTGGCACATACAGAACATCTTCCGCAAACAGGGCATCTCGGGTCAGGCGGACCTGGTGCGGCGCGTATTGTCGCTGGCGGGCTTTCCCGACTTCCGTCCCTGACGCCGGACCCACCCGGGCCTCGCCGTACCTCCAGTCGGCGGCCCAACGGGGACGATGCGGTTCTCGTCCCCGTGCTGATTCGTTCCGACCTTCGCAGACGACTACAGAGCTTGCGACCTTCGCGTCCGCGATTCGCGTTTCAGCGACCGGCTCCCCGGTCTCCGCGCGCGTCGGGGAATGCCGTCCCCGGTTTCGGCGGGCCTCGCCGTACCCTCAGTCGGCGGCCGTGCCACTCCGCCTTGTATTCGAGCTGGCGCAGCAGTTTGCTGCTCGCGCCTTCGACTTCGATCTCGCGGGCCTCGTGCACGACGCCGGTCGTGGCCTTGTGCTGCAGGTCGCCCTGGCGGTTTCTCACCTTGCGCGCCTGGTTGCGCACGAGGGCCAGGGTGCGCTTGCGGCCTTCGGACGCGAATTCACATCGCGCCAGTCGCCGTTCGAGCCTCGCCAGGCGGCGTCTCGCATTCCGCAGCGTCTTGCTCTCGCGGAACACGTGGACGGGCTCTCCGTCGACCGACACCGTGATCTCGTCGGCCTTCTGGCGGACCGATGCCTTGTCCGTCTCCGGCTCGACGGGAGTGAGCGGCGCGCACTCGAACAGGCAGGAGAGCATCCACCGGTGTCCCGCATCCAGCCAGACCCGGCCCGAGAGCAAGCCACGCGTCTTGCGCCCGGGCCGCCCGGAGAGCCTTCCGCGGGGGAGATTTCCGCCCTTCCAGCGCATCCAGCCGTACTTGGGCAGCCACACCCGGTTGCCTTCGAAACGGATGCCCTGGTTGCTCAGGTAGATGCCGGGCTCCCGGCCGATCGTCTTGATCCGCGGGAGTCCGCCTTTCCCGCGCCCGCCGGCCTTCCGGAACGAGTTGCGGAAAGCCACGTCGAGATCGGCAGCCACCCGGTAGATGGCACTGGCAGGGCACGCCGGGCGCGGTGCCCGGTCGCGCCAGTCCCGGGTCAGCGCCCGCAGCTCGGCCATGGTTGGCCGCCGTCCGGTCCTACCGTAGTGGAGGTGCGATTTGGCGAGCAGCGTGTTGGAGAGCTCGCGCAGGCCGTTCCTGCACCGGAGCAGCGCCGAATCCTGCGCGGGACTCGGGTAGAGCCTGCCGCGCCAGCCCACGTAGCGCCGGGTGACGGATGCGTTCGCGCTCACGTGGCCTGCTCGAAGGGCACCCGCGTGGGAACCGCTTCGTTCCTGTTCGACCCGTTGGCGGAGGGGGGCTCCCACACGGAATCGACCCACTCACCGAATCGTCCGACGACCCGTTGCGGATCCTCGGCCGCCGCCGCGAGCGTGCAGCCGGCAAACCGCGAGAAGTTGATTTCCAGCGTGCGCCGCCGCAGCCCCACCTGGTCGGCGACCGCGGCCCAGCCGGCTCCGGCGCGAGCGCGAACGGCCCAGAGGAGGACGGCCCAGTTCATGAAGTCCTTCAGACGGCACCGGAGCGGCGCGTCTTCTCTCCAGTACTGCCTCAACGTGGACCCGGCCAGGTTGACCTGACCCGCCAGACGCCGGACCGAATTCGCCGGCACGAACCGGGTCGCGGCAGCGTCGTCGTGCAGGCCGCAGACCCGGCTTATCGCTTCCCTGACGGACGGCCTGAAGGACGGGTTGGAAAGCAGCCTCAAGCCGAGACGGCGCATCGGATCCGGGCTCGGCCTCCCGAATTCCTCCAGAACTTCCACGAGGCGGCTTTCCACCTCGTCCGCCCATACGACCCGCAACCCGCCGGAGCGAAGCGGTTCCAGGCGCCGCAGGCACTCGGCGGAGATCCGCGCCACGACGACGCAGGGCGGATTGAGAGGACCGGAGGCGGACCGCAGCCACTCAACGTCGGCGTCGGAGCAGGTGGCGAGCCCGTATACGACCGGGCAGACGCTCATGGACGGGGCCAGGAGTTCTCCTCTCGAACGCACCCGCTGGATCGATGCACCGGCGAGCGCCCGCTGCAGCAGGTCTCCAAGCTCGCTGTCCGTGCAGTACAGCGCGTAGATGAGGCGCTCCGATCTGATCTGTGCCTCCCGGTGCAGGACGAGCGATCGCGATGCCATAATCCCTCGCCCGTGTGTACTCGACTTATCGCAATATGGCAGGAATCCGGTTTCGTCGCGCCTTTCAGGAAAATGGGATCGGTCCCCTATTTTTAGAGGGTATCATGCCCAACTATTTGCAGGGCGTCCTGCCCACAGCCGAATCACTACCCGAGCGCATTGTCGGAGATAGTCGTCGTTTTTTTCGTATATATCACCGCGCTTTTTTCGTTTCAGAAAACAGTAGTCGGTTTCAATAATCCGAGGTTTTTCCGTGGATGTCGGACGCCGTGAAGATGGCTGATAGTCCGTAACTGTTTGAGAAACAAGCAAATCTCAAAGTTGGCACCACTTTTGCGACTGCCGGGGCACGCGACTCTTTCCCAGCCACCTCAGGCCGGTATTCATTCCCAACACTCAGGAGGTTCCATGACCCGACTCAAGCTCCTTGCCACGGCAACGCTGATGGCCCTGACCTTCACCGCCTGCGACGAGGGCACTCCGCCGCCTGTGGAGCCCCTGCCGCCGCCGACTCCCGTGGGGACGATCTCCGGGACGGTGACGATCGAAGGGACGGCCGCCAGCGGCATCACCGCCACCCTGTCGTCCGGTGCGACCACCACGACGGGG
>JAJEBS010000199.1 GCA_022822425.1 Gemmatimonadota bacterium
GTCGAAGTCTTCGGCGACGGGCAGGCTGACGGTGAACGCAAGCGGGAGCCCTGTGACGCTGACGGGCGGAGGCGCGCTCGACAGCTACACCCGCCTCTCGGCGAATGGCCGAACCCGCTCCTGGTCGTTCGGCACCCGGTACCATGTAAGCCAAACCCTCCGGCTCGGCGTCGAAGGATCACGCAGCCGGATGCCCGGACAAGACTCGAATACAGGACTCGGACTTGCACTCGACTTCACGTTCTGAACGACACGGCATTCTCCCGCCAATCGACCCCGACAATCCCGCATTTGCGGCGGCGCGGCGCCAAGTGCCGTTCAGCGGCAAGGAAGGCAGATCGTGCAGCCCTGTATGAACTTAGACGATTCCTTACCGTGATTCACGTCACTCGTGGAGCGCTGTCCCACCGCGAGGTCTTTCAGCGCGGCTTCCCCTCCGACGCCGGGGCATCCGAGCGCACCTTCCGCTTCGAAGGTGACCCGGAGGAGTGGCTGGGGAGCATCAGCGCCCGCGAGATCGCCGGCCTGCTCGCGCAGATTCACAACGCCGAGGTCGCTTCACGCGCGTCGAGCGACGAGATGATCGCCATCCTCGAACGCCAGTTCTACAGCTCGCGCCTGCCCCGCTACATCCGCTTCCGCGCCTCCGTGGCGCACAAGACCGGCGACTGGCCGCCCTACGCCGGCAACGACGTCGGGATCCTGTACTACGAAGGCGGGCCCACCGTGATCGCGGTCTTCACGAACCAGAACACGGGCGATTTCGTCGAGCTGGAGTCGACGCTGGGCCGCATCGCGGAGGACATCGTCAACAGCTGGCGGTAGCGGCTTCCCCTTGACTCGCTCGGCCGCATGCCATACTGTTGCATCTGTAGTACATGACTGCAACAGTTGAGGCGCCATGAAGATCCGGCTCAGCCACGCCGACGGCCGACCGCTGTACGTCCAGATCATGGACGCGGTGCGCAGCGGTCTCGTTCGGGGAAGCCTTCGCGCCGAGGACCCGCTCCCCTCGGTGCGCGACCTCTCCTCGAGTCTCCGCGTGAATCCGCGGACCGTGTCACAGGCGTATGCGGCGCTCGAACGCGACGGCCTGGTACAGGTCCGGCACGGGAAGGGCACATTCGTGGCGCCCGGGGTGCGGCCGGAAGAAAAGGAGCGGCCGCGCCTGGCGAGAGAGGTGGCGAGGCGGGCTCTGGCCGACGCCTCGCGGCACGGTCTCGCGCTGGGCGACCTGATGACGGCGCTGCGGGAGATGGAGGGTGGAGCTGCTCGCGGAGACGGAAGCAAGGAGGACGGACGATGACGGACATGACCACGGCGGCGCTTCCCATCGACCTGGGGAATGGCCCATTCGCGGTCACGACGCGAGGGCTGGCCAAGCGGTTCGGCTCCGCGCAGGCTCTCGACGGCCTGGACCTGCAGGTCCCGGAAAGGGCCGTATACGTGCTCGTGGGTCCCAACGGCGCGGGCAAGAGCACGCTGATTCGGACCCTCATGGGGCTTGTGCGATACCAGGCCGGAACGGCCAGCGTCCTCGGACGGGACCCGGCCGACCGGGCAGCCGAAGTGCGCGCGGACATCGGCTATGTGCCGGAGGACTACAGGGTCGGCTACGCCTGGATGACGGTGGGCCGGCTGCTGGAGCACCAGGCGGTCTACCACCCGTCCTGGGACGCGGAGTACGCTCGCAGATTGAGGGCGAGGTACGAGATCGATCCGGGACGGAAGTGCCACACGCTGTCGAAGGGCCAGAGCCGGCGCGTGCAGCTCGTCCTCGCGCTGGCACACAGGCCGCCGCTGCTCCTGCTGGACGAGCCGACGGACGGTCTGGATCACGTGGTGCGCGACGAGACCCTGAGCATCCTGAGCGAACACCTCGCCGATTCTCCGACCACCGTCCTGATCTCCACGCACCGGGTCTACGAGGTGGAGTCCCTGGTGGATCACGTAGGCGTGCTCTCGGAAGGACGGCTCCTCGGGCAACTGCCGCGCGACGAGTTGCACGGGGGCCTGTTGCGCTACTGGGCGGACGTGCCCGAAGGCTGGAGCGGACCCGGCGAGCTGGCAGGGCGGGTGGTCAGGCGCAGCGGCGCGGCGCGCGCGATCGAATGGACGGTGTGGGGCGACCGGGACGCGGTAACGCGCGGCCTGTCACGGGCGGGTGCGGCCGTTCGCGAGGTCGCCCCCTTGTCGGTGGACGAGGCAGCGGTGGCACTACTCTCGGGGAGGGAGGCATCATGACGGACTCAACAGCCGGCCGCGTGCCCGCGACGAAGGCGGTGTGGATCGAGCAGCTTCGTGTGGTCGGACTGGCCATCCGCCGCGAGGGCACCCTGGCGGCTCTGGTGCTGGCGCTCGGCTCGTTGGCTCTGGTCGCCTTCAGCAGGATGCCGGTCCTGCAGGAAATGGTCGATGGGGAGGCGGGTGAGCTGGTCTTCGATCCCGGGGAGCCCCTCTGGGGCTTCTTCGCCGTGCTCCTTCCGCTCGCGGTGTGGAAGGGCGAGCGCCGGTTCGGCGACACCCCGCTTTGGTCGATGCCCGTCGATCACCGGAGGCACGCGCTTCTCAAGGTGGCGGCCGGATGGGTCTGGCTTATGGCGATCCTGGGCGCCGCCCTCGGGTGGGTCACGCTCACTGTGCTGGCGAGTGGCGGGATGCTGGGTGTCGACGAAGTTCGCCTGCTTGTCCTCGACCCGGCGGGCGCGGCCGCGGGCACGCCTGGCGCTATGGCATCGGTGAACTGGAGCACCCCCTGGTGGGAGTGGCTGCTCCCGTTCACCTCGGCGACCGCAGCCTACCTGCTGGCAAGCACCCTGATGCTCGCCACGCGGCGTCCGCTGTTCTGGGCCGCCGGGCTGTGGGTCGCGGGCGCGGTCGTGCTGTGGATCGCCGCAATCCGGGATATCGACTGGATTCAGCGGGCCAGCGACTTCGTAGCCTGGTACATCGGGGGAGATGCGTTCACACGGTGGATGCAGCTCCCGACCGGTGGGAGAGAGGTGTGGACGCTGTTGCCGAGCGTCAACATGTGGATCGCCTCGTCCGCGTTCTGGATCGGCCTGGGGCTGGTGGGGGTGGTGGCGGCGTCCGGCCGGGCGCGGCCGTAACCCTCAGCGCTGCACGCGCCCGCTGCCACCCCCCTCCATCAGCGCCCCGACCTCGGTCACGCCCACCCGATGGAAGTCGCCGGGAATCGAGTGCTTCAGGCAGCCGGCCGCGGTGGCGAACTCCAGCGCCCTTCGGTCGTCCGCACCGGTCGCGAGACCGCAGATGAACCCCGCTGCGAAGGCGTCGCCGGTTCCGACCCGGTCGACGATGTCCGGCACCTCGTATCTGCGGCTGACCATGAAGTCCCGGCCGTCGTGCAGGCAGGCGCCCCACGCGTTGTCGTCGGCGCTCCGGCTCTCGCGCAGGGTGATGACCTGCTTCTCGAGGTTCGGAAAGGCAGCCAGCACGCGCTCCGCCAGCACCCGGTAGCGCTCGCGGTCGAGAGCGCCCGCCTCGACGTCCACGCCCGATTCGATCCCGAGCGAGCGCTGGCAGTCCTCCTCGTTGGCGATGCCGACCTGCACGTGCGCGACCAGCTCGCGCATCACCTCGGGGGCCGTCTTGCCGTACTTCCAGAGCTTCTTCCGGTAGTTGTAGTCGCACGAAACCGTCAGCCCCAGCGTCCGCGCCCGGCGCACGGCCTCCAGTGAGAGTTCCGCGGCCGAAGCGCTGAGTGCGGGCGTGATGCCGGTGATGTGGAACCAGTGGGCGCCGGTGAAGACGGCGTCCCAGTCGAGGTCGCCCGGCCGGGCGCGGGCGATGGACGAGTGGGCACGGTCGTAGACCACCCGGGTCGGGCGCTGATTCGCCCCCGTCTCCAGGTAGTAGATGCCCATGCGCCCATCCCCACGCCGGATCAGCCGGGTATCCACGCCGAAACGGCGCAGTTCACCGATGGCCGCATCGCCGATCGGGTTGGCCGGCACGACCGTGCAGAAGGCGGCGTCCAGCCCGAAATTGGCGAGCGATACCGCCACGTTGGCCTCGGCGCCCCCGAAGGTCGCCTCGAGACGCGGGCTCTGGAGCAGCCGCTCGCGCCCCGGGGCCCGGAGCCGCAGCATGAGTTCGCCGAAGGTCACGATGCGCATTGGTGAGGTCATCGTCTCTCTCGCCGGACGACGGCCACGGCCCTCGCGGCCTCGTCGCGGATCCGGTCGAAGGCGCCCTCGTCGATCCAGGCTGCCGGCGCCATCCACGAGCCGCCGCAGGCCAGCACCTGATCGAGCTTCAGGTAGTCCCGGAGGTTCTCGCGCTTCACTCCCCCGGTGGGGATGAACCTCAGGCCGGGGAAGGGCGCCGAGATCGCCTTGAGGAAGGACGCTCCTCCCAGGGGCCCGGCGGGAAAGAACTTCAACACCTCGAGTCCCGCCCCGAGCGCCCTCTGAATGTCGGTGGGCGTGCATACACCCGGGTAGACGGGCAGCCCGTGCTCCCGACAATAGTCGACCACCCGTGGGTCGAAGCCCGGCGAAACGACGAATTGCGCTCCCGCTTCCCTCGCGGCCGCCGCCTGTCCCGGAGTGAGGACGGTGCCGGCGCCCAGCAGGACATCGGGGGCCTCCGCCGCGATCCGGCGCATCGCTTCCGCGGCCGCCCGGGTGCGGAAGGTGATCTCGGCACACGGAAGGCCGCCGTCCGCCAGCGCCCGGGCCAGCGGCACTGCACGCCGCGGGTCGCGGATGACGACCACGGGCACCACGCCCAGTCCACGCAGTCGGTCATTCAGGGACGTCATTGCGACCCTCGATCATCGCCGCCACGGGCCGGTTCCGCGGAGCGCTCGCCCGCCATCCCCTTCACGCCCTCCCACAGCCCCTGCAGGTACATCGCGCCGAGCGCCCGATCGTACAGGCCGTACCCCGGCTGACCGGTCTCGCCCCAGATCATGCGTCCGTGATCGGGACGCATCGGGCCGCCGAACCCAACCTCGCGCAGGGCGCGAAGCACCTCCAGCAGGTCCACGTCCCCGAGCCGCGACAGGTGCGGGCTCTCATGGAAGCGCCGCTCGCCGGTGACGCGCACGTTCCGGGAGTGGGCGAAGTGGATCCTCGAACCCAGGCGGCGGATGATGCCGGGCAGGTCGTTGCCGGGATGGGCGCCCAGCGAGCCGCTGCAGAAGGTGACCCCGTTGGCGGGCCGATCCACCAGCCCCAGCAGCCGTTCGAGCGCAGGGCCGTCCGTGATGATGCGCGGCAGCCCGAAGACGGGCCACGGCGGATCGTCCGGATGCAGGGCCATCAGAACACCGGACTCCTCCGCGACCGGCACCACGGCCTCCAGAAAGCCGGCGAGGTTCTCCCAGAGCTGCTCCTCCTCCATCACGCGGAAGCCTGCGAGGAGCCCGGGGAGTTTCCCGGGCTCGGGAGGCAACCAGGCCGGCAGCGCGGCCGGGCCCCGGACGGAATCGAGGGCGGCCAGTTCCTCGTGATCGTACGCGAGCGTGGCCGACCCGTCCGCAAGCCGCATGCCGGTATTCGTGCGGGTCCAGTCGAGCACGGGCATGAAATTGTAGCAGAGGACCGGCACGCCGATCTCGCCCACGTTGCGCACGCTCTCGCAGTAGCGCTCGATGAGCCGGTCGCTGGAGGGCCGGCCCAGCTTGATGTCGTCGTGGACTGGAATGCTCTCCACCACCGCGAAGCGGAGCCCCGCGGCATCGATCCTCTCTCCCAGCCGATTCAGCTCGTCGCGCGGCCACACTTCCCCGGCGGGGATGTCATGCAGCGCGCTGACCACCCCTTCCACGCCGGGAATCTGCCGGATCCGCGAGAGGTTCACCGGATCTTCGGGACCGAACCAGCGGAAGCACATCAGCATGGCGTTCTCAGATGCCGCTGAAGGCGCTGAAGCCGCCGTCGACGGGGATCACGGCGCCGGTCACGAACGACGCCGCGTCGCTCACAAGCCACCGTACCGCGCCCGCCACCTCCCCGGGCCTTCCGAGCCGCGCCATCGGCGTGTGTTCGATGATGCGCCTCGCGCGCTCGGTGTAGCTCCCGTCCGAATTCACCAGCGCGGCCCGGTTCTGCTTCGCGAGGAAGAAGCCGGGCGCCACCGCGTTCACCCGGAGACCGTCCCCGTACCTGCGGGCCAGCTCCACCGCCATCCAGCGCGTGAAGTTCTCGATGGCGGCCTTGGCGGCGGAATAGGCCATGACGCCGCTCAGGACCCGGAGCGCCGCCATCGACGAGATGTTGACGATACAGCCGGCGCCGCGGGCGGCCATCGCCTCGCCGAAGACCATGGAGGGCAGGACGGAGCCGTGGAGGTTCAGGCGCACCGCCTCGTCGAAGGCCTCCGGCGGCACCTCGAAGACGCTCCTGCCGTCGCTGCGGGCACGTTCCACATTGCCCCCCGCGACGTTGACCAGGATGTCCGCCGTTCCCCACCGGTCCAGGAGCTCGCCACATGCGCGGCGGAGAGCCTCACCGTCCAGCACGTCCGCCTCGAGCGGGATGGCCTCACCGATCTCCGCCGCCTTCGCCTGCGCCGGAGCGCGCCGCCGGCCCAGTACCGCAACGCGCGCGCCGGCACGCCCCAGCTCGGAGGCGATCGCGCCGCCCAGCACCCCGTAGCCACCGCACACCACCGCCACCCTGCCGGCGAGATCGAACGGATCCGACCTCTCGGCACCGGAACTCACCCGCCCCGCTCCGCGAGCTGGCGCTCGATGGAATCGCGCATGTGGGGGAGATGCCGGAGCGCGTTCTCGAAGTAGATCTTGCGCAGCACGTCGTCCGGCAGGCCGATCCCGTAGATGTTGTAGCGGCCATGGCCCGGCGAGCCTCCGAGCGTGCGGACCTGGGCCGGATGATAGAAGTGCTCGTCGAAGGTCTCCAGGAAGCGCCAGTGAGGGGTCCAGAAGTCGTCGATCGTGCGGCGCCGGTTGCCGTCGGTGCCGAAGAGGATGCGGTCCTGGTACTTGAGGAAGAACTCCCGCCACAGACGGGGCGCGCGTCCCAGATCCTGAATCGCGGCGGAGGTCTCCAGGTCGGCGTTCGGATAGGTGTCCAGCAGCGTCCCCAGCCTGCCCGGGTCGTAGTAGAGCATCGCCATGTGCCCGAGCACGAAGCGGGTCGTCGGATGCTTCGCGAGCATCCTCTCGCGGGCCACCTCGATCACCTCACGCGGCGGCCCGGAGGCGTAGAGGTTGCCGCTCGTATCCCCCGGATGCCGCCACAGGCCCGCCTCGTAGCGCTCGTTGAGGGGACCGATGGGGTAGAACCGGCCCACCGAGTCGCTGGTGTGGATCATGACCGGCATGTCGTACTTCGCCGCCATCGCCCACACGGCGTCGAGGCGTGGATCGTCGGCCTGGATGAAGCTGCCGTCCGGGTTGCGCGCGCCCTGACCCAGCGACTTGGCGACCTTCAGGCCTCCCGCACCGGCCAGGAAACCGCGTTCCATCTCGCCGGCCATCCACTCGGACCAGCCGGGTTCGTTGATGCCGTCGAGGTTCAGGGTGACGAAGTTCACGACCCGGTCCCGGTGCGGCTCCCCGGCCGCCAGCGTGGAGTCCAGATGCGCCCCGGTCCCGCCGTTCAGATTGATGATGGCGCCCATCCCGATGGAGTCCATGAGCGCGATCATGCTCTCGTAGGCCTCGGGCGTGGTCAGCTCCCCGGCGTGCACGTGGAAGTCGATGGCCGGGTATCCGGCGCGCGTGATGTTCGTTCTCGGGAGCCGGAGGAGGATGTAGGGCATGGGCGGCTGCTCGTACCCGGGCGGTTCCCAGCCCTCGGCCGGAAGGGTCGCCTCCAGCGGCGGCATCGGGGGAATCCAGACGGCGCCCTCGGCCATCCCCTCCGGCGCCTTCGGGATCAGGGGAATGGGCGTGCCGTCGCGGGCCCGAATGGTGTCGCTGCTCTGTTGAGCTTCAGCCGCCCGGCCCGGGAGAAGCATGAGCATGACCGCGGCGAACAGGGCTGGAGTTGAGAACGAACGACGCATGGGACTACCTCCTGTTCCGAACACCGGTGCCGCGGCACCGACGATCCGCGCCTGCTATCCTCTCGGAAGGGCGCGGGCCATGTAGTCGACGATCGCCGCGCGCTGCTCCGGCGTGATCGCGTTGATGAACCCGCGGGCGTACTTCTCCGCCACGAACAGCCGCCACTCCTCCCCGCTTCGCCGGCCGTTGATGATCCGGTCGGCCGAGTGACACCGGGTGCACGTCTCGCGGGCCAGATCCCGGCCTGGGAGATCGGGCAACTCCGCTCCGCCCATCCCGCCCATGAACCCGTCGGGAGGCGGCTCGACCGGGGGCGGCGGCGGCGGGGCCCGGGGTTCCATCGACGGCGCGGGCCGCTCCGCTTCCAGCGCGAAGGTGTAGACCCGGCCGGGCGCGTAGCTGCCCCCGCGGCCGGTCAGTACCGACACGTACTGGCGGCCGTCGAGCATGTACGTGACGGGGTTGGCGAAGCCGGGCACGAGCGGATACTCCCACAGCATCTCGCCATCGTCCGCGCGCCAGGCGTTGAAGGATCCGCTGCCGTTGCCGTGGAACACCAGGTTGCCGGCGGTGGTCAGCGTGCCCCCGGTGACGCCCCGCTGCTCGAAGCGATGCCGCCAGCGCTCCTTGCGGGCCACCGGATCCCACGCGACCAGAAAGGCTCCCAGACCGCCCATCCCGACCACCATGGGATCGATCTCGCGGTCCCGCGGCCCCGCCTGCGGCAGCGCGGCGGGAAGTGCCCCGGCCCCCTCAGCGGCGCCCCGCACCGGCCCCTCGGCCGGCCGGCGGCGCCCCATGCCGAAGCCCGACTGTCCGGGCTCGATCGCGAAGTCGGGATCCACGGAGTACCAGCGGGAGGTCTCCTGACCCGGGAGGTACACCAGGCCGGTAGCCGGATTCCACGAGGTTGCGTGCCAGTTGTGGGCGCCGTCCGAACCGGGGGAGATCAGCGCGCCCTCGATGCCGTAGCGGGCGAAGTCGGTCTCGATCGGCCGCCCGGTCCCGGGGTCGTACCCGGTAGCCCAGGTCACCCGCGCGAACGGCTCCGCCGAGATGAACTCCCCGGTCACCCGGTCGAGCACGTAGAAGAAGCCGTTCTTGGGCGCCTGCATGATGACCTGTCGCTCGCGCCCGTCGATGACGAGGTCCGCGAGGATGAGCGGCTGGGTGGCTGCGTAGTCCCAGTCGTCGCCCGGCGTGGTCTGGTAGTGCCAGACATACTCCCCCGTGCGCGGGCGCACGGCCATGATCGAGGTGAGGTACAGGTTGTCGCCCCCCGCCGGGCTGCGGATGTCGCGCGCCCAGGGTCCCCCGTTCCCCACGCCGAAGTAGAGCAGGTCCAGTTCCGGGTCCCAGGCCATGCCGTCCCAGACCGTCCCCCCGCCCCCGTAGCGCCACCAGGCGCCGGTCCAGGTCTCGGCGGCGCGCTCCAGGGCCTCGCTCTCGAACGGCTCGGTGGGGTCGCCCGGGACCGTGTAGAAGCGCCAGACCAGCTCGCCGGTCCGCGCATCGTAGGCCGACACGAAGCCGCGCACGCCGAACTCGGCCCCGCTGATGCCCGTGATCACCAGCCCGTCGACGATGCGCGGGGCGCCCGTGATGCTGTAGTCGTCGAGCGGGCTCCGCACCTGCACCCGCCACACCTCCTCGCCCGTCCCCGCGTCCAGCGCGACCAGGCTCCCGTTCAGGAGCCCGACGTAGACTTTGCCGTCGTAGAGGGCCACGCCCCGGTTGACCGGACCGCAGCACAGGCTCGGGCCCCGCCGATGGCGGATGCCACGCGAATCGGTGACGTACTGGGTCTGCGGGATCTTCGGGTCCCAGCGCCACTTCTCCTCGCCGGTGCGCGCGTCGATGGCGAAGACGACGCTCCACGTGAGCGTCCCGTACATCGTCCCGTCCGCGACGATCGGCGTACCCTCCAGCTGACCCGGGTACGATCCGGTGTCGTAGGACCACGCCAGGCCGAGCCGGTCCACGTTGCCGGCGTCGACCTGGTCGAGCGGGCTGTGGTGGGTGCCCGCCTGGTCGCGGCCGTAGTTCAACCACTCCCCGGAGGGCGGATCGAGCAGGATCTCCTGGTCCGGATAGGCCGCCGAGTCCGCCTGCGCGCCCGCGATCAACGCTCCGCCGCCGGCCACGACGGCGGCGAGGATCCACATCCCGCGGTTGCGAATCACGTCCGGGACCTCGCTCGATGGGGTGCCTGCTTCACCCGAAAAGTATGAACGTCGCCGCGCCCGTGCCGCAAACGCCGCCACCCCGCCCGAGAGCCGGACCCACGACGGGCAGGGGCATACCCACTACCGGTAGTGGGTACCGGGGTCCTCTTCACGTGCACGGCAGGCCGTCCAGCCTCCAGCCCGACGACTGCAGGCGGTCGACCAGGTACGGGACCCCGAATGCGTGCGTCCAGCCGAAGACCCGGATTCCGCTCGAGAAGGCCCAGTTGGGCATGCGTCCGCCGGCAAAGGGATCGCTCTCCCGCCCGGGCAGATGGCTCACCGCCTCCATCTGCGACACCAGTTGCCGCTGCGTCGTGTAGCTTCCGAACGGCTGCGGCATCTCGTCGGTGCGCAGGTACGCCGCGCGCCGGCAGGCTTCCGTCAGGAACTCCGGACTGCCGGTGAGGTCGTATCCCACAACCAGCGGGTGGATGCTCGCGAGATAGGACTCCATGTCGTGATCGAGGGGAGGGACAGCCAGCAGGCTGCGGGCGTGCTCGATCTGCCTGAGCTCCACCTCCCGGTCGTCGAACAGCTGGAGGTACTTGTCCAGCCCGTGGGTGAGGTAGTGCTGGGAGTACCCGAAGCGGTCGACGACCATGCGGCCACCCTGCGTCTTCTGCAGCTCGAGCACCCGGTTCAACCGGTACCGGAGTTCCTCGAGATGGATGTCCTCCCTGGTCGCGTCGTAGAGCTCGGCCAGGTTCCACACCGACAGGTACAGCCTGCGCCCGGTGAGCCCGTGCTCTCCGAAGACGCGCTTCCGGTAGTATTCCCCGGTCAGCCGGGCGACATCGAGCCCGCGGTGATACGCGCCCAGGTAGTAGCTCGCCAGCCAGCCCGCGATCCAGACGTGGGCCGTGTAGAGCGCGACCGCCTGCTGGTTCGTATGGCGGGTGCCCATGCCCACATACGGGCTGCCCGCGGGCGCCTCGAGCGTCCGCCAGTAGTCCAGCGCGGCGTTCGTGTCTCCCCGGTAGACCGGGCCGGTCGGCCAGTGCAGGTTGTCCACGTCCATGGTGTGGCGGCTCATGGCCTCGGCCTGGAGGTAGTCGTCCCGGTTGCCCGTCCTCATGAAGTTGAACCACCACTGGAAGTCCTGCGCCGGCTCGTTGTTGCCCCACTGCACCCAGTCGCCGCCACGGTAGTAGGTCTTCAGGTCGCCGTGGTCGAACATCCCGTACCACGGCTCCCAATCCCGGTTGAAGTGCATGTAGCGGAACTTGTGCTGGAGCCCCCGCTCCAGCGCCGGGATGCGGTTGTCGGCGCTCGCGAAGGTCCCGTAGACCCCCGAATCCCGGTACCACGCGGGCGGCGCGTGGGCGACGGGCGGGTCGAGGACCCCGTGCGCGGCTTCCCTCACGGCCGCGATGTCCTCGTTGCCGTCGTGGAAGTTGAACACCAGTTCGGTCGTTTTGGTGATGCCCCGGGCGAAGTTCCCGACCATGCCCCCGTCGGCCTGGCGGTTCGCCCGCTGGAAGCCTTTCGGCGGCTCGTCCGGAGGCCAGATGTAGGCGTGCATCCGCCGCCCTTCCAGATCCAGGGCGAGCTGGTTCGGGTATTCCTCGAGCATCCCGCGCACGCCGATGCCGATGCCCCTCTCGCCGTCGGAGAGGTCGATCCATCCCTCGGCGCGCTCGGCCTCGGCGAGGAGGCGGTCCGAGGCGACGGCAGCCGCGAACCCACCGATCCGTTCGTCCGGGCCGGACCCGGGAATGGGCGGAATGCCGTCCGCGTCCGGGCCGGTCTGGAGCACCGAGAAGCCGGACACCCGCGCAGTCCCTTCCTCCAGCAGGATCGGTTCACCGCGCTCCCACCAGCGCCCACCACTGAGACCCGTGCGGAACACCGGCTCCCCGTCCAGGCGCCACGCGAGCCCGAGCCCGGCCGACGCGATCATGTCGTCGGGTTCGGTGATGCCGGGGTCGCGCGAGCGTTCGAACTCGTCGACGATCAGCTCCCCCTGAGTCGCGACATCGCGATGCTGGCGGCCCTCCAGCGGGGCCCCCCGGTCCGGGTTCCCCGTGTAGGTGATGGTGTGCAGGACCTTCAGGTGCGCCCTTCCCGCATACGCGTGGATGTAGGTGACGAAAGGCGAAGCGGGATGTTCGGGCCGCTGGTACCGGTATTCGCCCTCGATGCGCAGGATGGCGTGCATCGGCCCGGACCCCCGTTCGATGAAGGTCTGATGGACCACGGCGGACGACGCATCGACACCCTCCGCGTCCACCAGGTCCAGGAATGATCCGCGCGTGCCGATCCCCTCGGCGATGAGGTGTTCGGGGAGGAAGCCCTCGCCCGCCGGATTGAACTCCACCCGGTCGACGAAGCCGCTGCCGCCCTTCTCCACACGAACGCGGAGCGGCCCGGTGTCGATCTCCGCGAACCCGTTCTGCCGCTGATTGTTCACGAACCGGATCGGCGAATCGACTTCCGCGGTCCGCCGCACCTCCGGCCCGTACTCCACGGTGTAGCGGCCGGACCCGTCCGTGAAGAAGTCGACCCAGATCCACTTGAGGCTCCCGTCCTCGGGCCCCCATGTGGTCACCGGCGTAAC
This sequence comes from Gemmatimonadota bacterium, assembly GCA_022822425.1. GTDB lineage: Bacteria > Gemmatimonadota > Gemmatimonadetes > Longimicrobiales > Gaopeijiaceae > BD2-11. The sequence continues at coordinate 12,788 of JAJEBS010000199.1, forward strand.
CTGCGACGCGATCTCCTGTCCCGAGCCGTCCAGCACGCGCACGTTCCCGGTGGAGCCCAACGCCCCCTTCGGGAACGGGATCCCGAACGTCACCGGCGTCCCGGGACGCTCTCCCTCGACCGTGATCGGGATGCGGGCCGGGCCCGGGGAGCAAGCGAACAGCGGGGCGCCCGCGATCAGCGCGGCGACGAGGAGGAGTTTCTTCGTGTTCATGCGCTTCGCGTCCATGGGATCCGTGTTCCCGCGGTACATGCCGCTCCCGGATGTCGCTCGAACGGGCTCACACGCGCGCCGCCGAGGCGGGATCCAGGAGGAGTGTTGCGTCTTCGTGTCGGCGCAGAATCGACGCGGGACACGCGGTCACGATGGGACCGTTCAGAGCGTCGTGCACGGCGTCCGCCTTGCGCACCCCCGGCACCACGCAGGTGATGACCCGGCTGGCCATGATGGCCGGGACGGTCAGGGTGAGCGCGCGTCGCGGGGTCTCCTCGAACGCGGAGAACCACCCGTCGTGGACCTGCTGCAGGCGGCAGGCGTCGTCGAGCTCGACCTCCTTCACCAGGGCGGGGTCGTCGAAATCCGCCACGGGCGGGTCGTTGAATGCGATGTGCCCGTTCTCGCCGATGCCGATGCAGGCCACGTCCGGCGGGTGGGCCCGGAGAAGCGACTCGTAGCGCTCGATCTCCGCTTCCAGGTCTTCCGCGTCGCCTCGAAGAAGATGGATGCGGCCGGGACGGACGGCATCCAGGATGTGCTCCCTCAGGAACCTGCGGAAGC
>JAJEBS010000250.1 GCA_022822425.1 Gemmatimonadota bacterium
AAGATCTCGCCGTCGGCGAAATCCCGCACCGTGGCGCCGAAGGCCGACTCTCCCAGCCTCTCGCCGATCTCCGCGGCCAGCGGCCGGTTGGCCCGGCCAGCCAGGAGCAGTAGCGGACCGCGGCGGTATTGATCGTCCATGGGGGCGTCACCGTAGGCTGGCGTTCAGAGAGGCGTTCGACGTGACGGTAGCCGTTAAGTGTAGATCTCCTGGAGAGGAGCGTCAACGCGCGCTCTGCTCGACGCCAACACGGCCGAGCTATCCGACGATCTGCACGCGCCGGCGTCGTATCACGGGAGCCCAGTCGTCGACGCTCAGTTCCAGCCGAAGCTCGTAGATCCCCGGTTCCAGGTTTCGGAAATCGAGCTCGACGGAGCGGAAGTGCGCACCCGGCCGCCCCGGGCTCGGCTCGCTCCACTCCAGCGCCAGGGGACCCCCTCTCCCCACCAGCCTCAGGAACTCTCCCATGCGGCGGAAGAACGACCGGTCGAGCGGCTCGACTCCGACGCGATAGGCGATCCGCGTTTCACCCATCCCGAGCCCGTAGGCCTCCCACGCGACCGCCAGCTCCTGCAGCCCGCCGAGCGCGAGAGACGGCAGCGCATGGTCCAGGACATCATCGACCGACTCGGGCGTCCGGTCCGGAGTTGCGATGATCAGGAAGTCGGAGAGATCGGGGATGTCATCCGGATGCGGACCCAGGGCGAGATCTCCCCGAAAGCGCGCTCCCTGGCCGGCCCTGCGGTCGAGGGCTTCCACGCTGTAGATGTAGCTGCCGAGCGGCACCACGAGCGACAGCGTGCCGCTTTCCGACAGCACGCGCCGCGTCGGCGGCCGCACCTCCCCGGTCGTCTCCGCCCATGGCACCAGGAAGAGTCCCGCCTGAACATCGCGCCGACGCCCGTTCCCTTCTTCGGGGCTGTGCGGGCCGGGCACTGCCGCGGACGTGTCGCGCGGTTCGAACCAGAACGGAGCCACAACCAGCAGCGAGTCGCCGCGCCGGAAGCGGGCCACCACGGTGTGCATCGTCCCCAGTTCGGGTGCATAGGACGGGGCGTACGCGCTGCGAGGCCGTTCAACGGGGTCACCCCAGACCATGCCCGGGGGCGGACCGGCAACGCCGGTCAGCACGCCGTCGGGGGGCATGTACCGCTCGGAGTGGGGAGGATGGCGCCCGGTCACCCGCGGACGCATGCTCGAGCCACGGGTGGGGACGTATCGGGTCCAGCTGGTTTCCTGGCCGTAGCGAATGGCGAGTTCATCCAGCCCGGACGTCCACGGGAGCCCGTGGGGATTGTGCGCGCGCCGCTGAATGCGACCCACGGCGTGCCGGCTCATGTGTTCGGTCCAGCGGTCGTTGCCGCGCACCAGGTAGTAGGGATCTGCGAGCGCCCACAGTCTGCGGCTCGCCGCCGCGTGCGCTTCCGGATCGAGCCGGTCCAGGCCGGATTCATCCGTCCTCTCCAGCAGGAGAGCCGGCGAAAGCCACTCCTCGGCATCGCGCGAATCCATCGCTTCCAGGGCCAGGCGGTAGCTGCGCTCGGCGTCCTCGAAACGCTCCAGGCGATGGAGCGCGAGACCGCGCAGCAGTTCACACAGGTCAGGCTCTGGAGCGGCGCAGTCGCGGGCAACCTCGAGCGCTTCGTGCGCCCGGCCCGCCTCCACCAGGTAGAAGACGCGCTGGCCCGCGATCCAGCCGTCGCCGGGCAGCCGCCGCGCGGCGTGCGCCAGGGTGTCGAGCAGTTCCTCGCGCGCCACGGTGATCTCCACGGCCTCCGGATCCGGCTCGTGGTGATTGTCCCCGTGCCAGTAGCACATGCGGCCGATGAGTTCGTCGCACGGAGAGGAACCGGACTCCATGGACAGGGGCAGATGCCGGACGCGCGCGCGTTCGAAGCGCCGCTGCGCGTCGCGGGCCCGCCCGTGAATCGCGGAAGAATCGGGTGGCGCCGGCGCTTCCTGCAGCGATGGATCCGGAGGCAGCTCGCGATTTTCCCGCGGAGGAACGGCGGCCGCAACGACGGACGACACTGCGAGGGTCGTCGCCAGCGCAAGCGTGGCGGGGGCGAGAACCGGACTCGTGATGGGGGCTCCTCCTTCAGGGCGGGAGCGGATTGGCCCGGGTGGATTCGAACCACCACCGCCGGTTCCAAAGACCGGTGTCCTGCCATTAGACGACGGGCCACTCACGACGGCTCTCGGAATCCTACTCGTGCTCCGGCGTGGTCTCAAGAGCGAGGCCGCGCCGCCCAACGGCCGAGGACGGCTTCGCGCCGGCGTTGGCCCGCAGCGATCGGCACCATCGCGCTGTAGACGCTAGACGGGCCGAAGGGCGGGAAATCTGGAAAGGGTGGTCGTCAGATGGACGTGTCCGTCCGCGTGCAGCGGCTGGATTCGGCGGTGGGCTCGCACGGCCGACTGCTCGTCCCGGTAGACCGCGAAGATCGTGCTGCCGCTGCCCGACATGAGCGCCAGCAGGGGCGAAGTGTCCCGCAGCGAGAGCAGCGTTTCGCGCAGGTCGGGCCGGACGGCGAAGATGGGCGCCTCAAAGTCGTTGCGGGCCAGTCCGGCCACGGTCGCCCAATCCCGGCAGCCGGCCGGGATGAGGGGAACCGGCTGCCCGGCGGACGACTCCTCCATCCCCCCGCCCCTCCCCCGGGCGAGCAGGTTGTACGCCCAGGCCGTCCCCACCCCCTCCGCCGACCCCACCAGAAGCACCGGGCGGGGTGGCAGCGGGGGCAGCGGCGTGAGCTGGTCGCCGCGGCCGCCACCCAGTGCGAGCGGCGACGCCGACAGGAAGAAGGGGACGTCGGCGCCCAGGCCGCGCGCCATCCCGGTGAGGGCGGTGACGTCCGCGCGAGGTTCGAACAACTCGACCAGGCACCGGAGCGTCGCCGCCGCATCCGAAGAACCTCCGCCCAGCCCGCCGCCGACCGGAATGCGCTTCTCCAGCCGGATCGCCACCCCGCCCCGCTCACCACACGCATCCAGGTACGCCCGCGCCGCCCGGTACACCAGGTTGTCGCGCGGGTCGCCCAGATCGGCGCCGGCGACCTCCACCGTGATGCCGGCGGCGACGCGCTCCACCCGCAGGCGGTCGCACAACCCGACCGCCGCGAAGAGGGTGTCCACGTTGTGGTACCCGTCGGCCCGCCGCGCGCCCACGCGCAGCACGAGGTTGACCTTGGCCGGAGCCTCCACGGCGACCGCGCGCTTCACGGCGCCGAGCCCTCCCCACCGAGTACCGAGACCGTGCACCCCACCAGGACAGGCCACATCCGCGCCCGGCGCCGACAGGTCGACGAAACCACCGATCACGCCCCGGAAGGCGCCCGGCGCCCCTGCCGGACCACCTCTTCTCCGCCCGTGCGCGCGGGCCCGATGTCCCGAAACGAAAACCCCATGCGCCAGAAGTACCACAGCCCGATTGCGGTCACGGGCATGAACGTCGAGACGTGGTACCCCGCGGCGAACGCCAGCGTCGGGGTCTCGGCCACTCCGAGAACATCGACGAGCGCCACCCGCACTGCGGCCTCGAACGGGCCGAAGAACCCCGGCGCCGAGGGCAGCGCAACCGCCAGCGCGGTGACTCCGTTCAGGAAGAGCGCTTCCGCATATCCGGCATCGATGCCGAATGCGCGGAAGCCGAGCCAGAACGACGCCGAATGCCAGAGCCAGAAAACCAGGCTCCACACCGCCGTGCGCGCCACCAGCATTGGACTTCGAAGCGCACCCAGCCCCTCGATGAGCCCGTCCAGAATGGACAGCGCCCTGTCTCCCGCCGCGTCCGGCAGTCGGGAGGCCAGTGGATGCGCCGCAGCCCGCACCACGTCCGGCCGCGCCAGCACCAGCGTCACGACCAGGATGACGATCGCAAGCACGGCCAGGAACCCTGCAATCGCGCCACCGACGAGGTCGCCGGCGAGTTCCGGGTTGGCGCGGAACCCCGGCAGCGACAGCGAGACCACCAGCAGCGCCACCACCGTGATGCCATCGAAGACGCGCTCGACGGCGAGGGAGGACAGGCACGCGGAGGTCCGCATCTTCTCCATGCGGGCGAGCGACCAGGCGCGGGCGAACTCGCCGGCACGGGCGGGCAGCAGGTTGTTGACCATGAAGCCGATGGCGGTGGCGGCGAAACGGGCGCGCAGGCCGATCTGCGATCGGAGCGGGGTGAGCAGCACCTTCCATCGCATTGCGCGCAACAGGTAGCCAGCGGTCGCGACGAACACCGACGCGAGCAGCCACCACGGGTCGGCGGCCGCCACCTCGGCGGCAATGGCGCCCGGGTCTTCGCCGCGGAAGACCCACCAGAGCAGCAGGACGCTGACGGAAAGCCCGACGAGGGGCTTCCAGGACACTGTCACGGGCGAGACCTCAGAAGCCGATGGGAGGCAGCCAGCCCTCTGCGCTCATCATCCCGGGAGCGCCCCGGATGATCTCCTTCATCTCCCGCACCGCGCGCTCGAGCCCCACCAGCACCGAGCGCGAGATGATGCTGTGGCCGATGTTGAGTTCCTCGATCTCGCTGACCGCGGCCACCGGGATGACGTTCTCGTAGGTCAGCCCGTGCCCGGCGTGCACCGCCAGTCCCGCCGCCCGCCCGGCGCGCGCCGCCGACGCCAGGCGGTCCAGTTGAGCCGGGCGGCCGGCCATGGCCGCCAGCGCGTACTCGCCCGTGTGCAGTTCCACGGCATCGGCACCCAGCTCGGCGCTGACTTCGATCGCGCCCTCGTCGGGGTCGATGAAGAGCGACGTCCGGACGCCGGCGTCGGCGAGCCGGCCGAGCGCGTCCCGCATGGCGGCGCGCACCTCCGCCGAACCGAGCGCCAGTCCGCCCTCGGTGGTCACCTCCTCGCGGCGCTCGGGGACGAGCGTGGCCTGCATCGGTGCGAGCTCGCACGCCAGCCCGAGGATGTCGGGGGCGGTCGCCAACTCCAGATTGATCCCCGTGCGGGCGGTCTCCATGAGCAGCCGGACGTCGCGGTCGCTGATGTGGCGGCGGTCCTCGCGCAGGTGCACGGTGATCCCGTCGGCGCCTCCCAGTTCGGCCAGTACCGCCGCGCGCACGGGATCGGGTTCATCGGTCCGGCGCGCCTGCCTGACGGTGGCCACGTGATCGATGTTGACGTAGAAGCGCATGGCGTGCCTCAACCGGATGAAGGAACGATGCCCGCGGACGCCGCCTGAGCGGCAATCTCCAGGATCTCGATGTCCCCGCGGGCCTGGAGGCGGCCCAGGGCCGGCGCGGGAAGTCGTGCCGTGACCGTGAGGGCGGAGTCGTCCCGCGTCGTCTTCACAACCTCACCGTCGCGATAAAGCGCTGCAAGCGTCCCTCCGTCCGTCACCTTCAGCACCACCTGTACGCTCTGCAGCGCTGCCCTTATGCGCGTCAGCAGCACGCTGCGCAGCCGATCGAGCGTCGCCGGCTGCCAGACCGAAAGGAAGACGGAGGGAGTATGCTCGCGCCCTCGAACGCGCTCCCTCAGCACCTCTTCCTCGGCGTGGGTGATGAGGTCGGTCTTGTTGAACACGAGGACGCGGGGCGCATCCAGGAGCTCGAGCTCCTCCAGCACATCGTGCACGACGGAGAGCCGGCCTTCCCAGTCCGGAGCCGCGGCATCCACCACGTGCAGGATCAGATCCGCCTCGCGCGCTTCCTCGAGCGTCGACCGGAAGGAGGCGATGAGATCGTGCGGGAGCTTGCGGATGAAGCCCACCGTGTCCGTCAGCAGCGCCTGGTGCCCCTCTCCCACCTGCACCACGCGCGTGGCGGAATCGAGAGTTGCGAAAAGCCGGTCCTCCACCAGCAGGTCCGCTCCGGAGAGCGCCCGCAGGAGCGACGACTTGCCGGCGTTGGTATACCCGACCAGCGCCGCCCGGAAGGAGTTCGCGCGCCCCTTGCGCTGGGTGGCGCGAGACCGGGCGACCCCCTCCAGCTTGTGCTTCAGTTCCGATATGCGGGTGCCGATCAGGCGCCGGTCGGTCTCTAGCTGCGTCTCGCCGGGCCCCCTGAGCCCGATCCCGCCACGGATGCGCGAGAGGTGGCTCCACATGCGCTTGAGGCGTGGCAGCAGGTACTCGAGCTGCGCCAGCTCCACCTGCATGCGGGCTTCGCGGGTGCGTGCGCGTGTAGCGAAGATATCCAGGATGAGCTCGGCGCGGTCCATCACCCGGATCCCCAGGAAGTCCTCGAGGTGGCGAGCCTGATCCGGCTTCAGCTCGTCGTCGAAGATGACCAGGTCGGCCTCTGCCGCCCGCGCCGTCGAGCGCAGCTCGCCAGCCTTGCCCTTGCCGATGTAGAAGTGGGGATGGGGACTGCGGATCCGCTGCTGCACGGTCCCCACGACCTGCGCGCCGGCGGTATCCGCCAGGCGGCCGAGTTCCTCGAGGTGCTCGCGCGCGGTAACCGGGCGCATGCGCCCACGGGGCGCCCCGACCAGAATCGCGCGATCGGTGGGGGGGCGGTTGTCGATGAATCGATCAGCTATGGCAGTGTCTCCGTGGATGGCGAGCCCCCCGGGGCTCTCGTTCCGCCTGCGCCTGCAAGGCTCGGGACCGGGGCCGCCCATCGCAAGTTCAGGCGTCCGGCCCTCGCCTACGTTGCGGAGTCCGGCGGCGGTTTCGAATCGCGCTCTTCCCCGTGCGGTGAAGCCCGGGCGCGCAGGACCCTGAAACGCTCCAGCCGCGACGCCACATCCCGTTCGGCGCCCGAAGTCCCGGCGACATAGAAGCGCGTGCCCTCGAGTTCGGCCGGGAGGTAGCTCTGCGCCGCGACGCCGTGCGGGGCATCGGGATCGTACTGGTACCCGGCACCATACCCCAGCTGTTTCATCATGTCGGTGGGTGCGTTGCGGAGATGCAGGGGCACCGGCGCGCCGGGCGTCTGGCGGGCCGCCTGCCCCGCATCGAGCCACGCCCGATAGAGGCGATTCGACTTGGGCGCCGACGACAGATACACCACGACCTCGGCGAGGGCCAGCTCCCCTTCGGGGGAGCCGAGGAAGTGGAAGGCGTCGCGTCCGGCCAGGGTGACCGCAAGCGCGTGAGGGTCCGCGAGCCCGATGTCCTCGGAGGCCATGCGCACCAGCCGCCGGACGATGTAGAGCGGGTCCTGTCCGCCCTGAAGCATGCGCGCGAGCCAGTAGAGGGCGGCGTCGGGGTCGCTGCCGCGCACCGCCTTGTGCAGGGCGGAGATGGTGTTGTAGTGCTCCTCGCCGGCCTTGTCGAAGTGCGAGAAGCGGTGCTGGGCCGCGTGCCGCGCGTGCTCCCGGGTGATGGCGCGGCCCGGACCGGCCAGATCGGCGGCCCGTTCCAGCACGCCGAGCGCGCGTCGCGCGTCCCCGTCGGCGTGTCCGGCGATCCAGTCCAGCACACCCGCGCCGACGTCGTCCCGGGACCGTCCCAGTCCCCGTTCGCCATCCTCCAGCGCGCGCCTCAGAATGTCCGTCAGCTCTCCGGTCGAGAGTGGTTCCAGCACAAGGACGGGAGCCCGCGACAGCAGAGGGCGGATCACTTCGAAGCTCGGATTCTCGGTGGTCGCGCCGACCAGGAAGACCACGCCTTCCTCGACAAAAGGGAGGAATGCATCCTGCTGCGCCTTGTTGAAGCGGTGGATCTCGTCGCAGAAGAGGATCGTTCCGCGGCCGGTCGCGGCCATGCGCTCCCGGGCCTCCGCTATGATCGCGCGGACCCGCGCAACCCCCTCGGTCACCGCCGAGAACGCTACGAAGGCGGCATCGCCGCGGCTGGCCAGGAGCCGCGCCAGGGTGGTCTTGCCGCTGCCAGGCGGGCCCCACAGGATCAGGCTCGAGAGAGCGCCCCCCTCGAGCATCCGCCTGAGCGGGCTGCCGTCCTCCAGAAGACGCGCCTGTCCCGCGAACTCGGCGAGCGTCCGCGGGCGCATGCGGGCCGCGAGCGGGCCCCCCGCTCCGGCGGGGGACGCCCGTCCTGGCCGCGTATCACGGCCGGCCGGACTCGCTCCTCCCGATCGACCGGAGCCGACCCCGGTTCCGACATCACCGAAAAGCGTGGGCTCGTTCACGCGGATCTCTCCGGAGTACTCCACGCCTGCGCGCGGTCATCGATGTAGCGCCGGGCGCGACGCGCCAGAAGCGAGCCGCGATTCAGCGCGGGATCATCCAGCACCAGGTCGAGCAGATGAGCGAGCACGTCGCCGAGGCCGGGACCGGGCCGCACGCCCATCTCGATCAGATCGCCCCCGCGCAGGGCCAGGTCCGCCAGCGTGAGCGGAGGATCCATCGCCAACTCCGCTCGCATCGCCTTCCAGCGCGAGAGTACGGCGCGCTCCGGGTCCCGGTCTCCCAGACCGGCCTCCAGGCGCGCGCGGGCGATCCAGATGCGGAAGAGGTGGCGGCGGTCTACCCGGTGGGTCTGGCGGAGCCAGCGGCGCAGCGCCGGTCCGGCGCCGATCTCCGGGCCGGCCGCGACCATGCGCACCAAAGCGCTCACGCCCTCGGTGTCGGCGCGGGAATAGCGCAGGCGCTCCATCAACGCGGCCGCGCGCGGCCCGGCGCGCTCCGTCGGGGGCAGTTCCTCGCCGACACCCCGTGCGGGCACGCCGATTCCGCTCAGGAGACATGCCAGACGTGCGAGCCGATATCTCCTGGAGATGATGTCCACCATCTGCAGGGCGGCGCTCCAGGAGTCGAGCCGGCCTTCCTCGCCCCGGTTCAGGCATCTCGCCAGCTCCGGATACAGGATGGGGAGAACGCCGGAAGCGGCGTACAGCGAAAGTGCCCGCGATGGACGCGCGGCACCGAGGATCTTCATCAGTTCCTCCCGCACCCGCTCGGGAGAAAGATCCGCCAGATGTTGACGGTGCCCACAGAGGGCGGACCAGGTCTCCGGCTCAACGGCAAGAGCGAAGCGTCCCGCGAAGCGCAGGGCACGCAGGATGCGCAGGAAGTCCTCCGCAAACCGCGTCCCGGCGTCTCCGACCGTGCGCAGAATACCGGCGGCAAGATCCTCGGCGCCGCCGAAGGGATCGCGCATCTCGCCGCGCAGAGGGTGCCAAGCGATGGCGTTGATGGTGAAATCCCGCCGTCCCAGGTCCTCGTCGATGTCATCGGCGAACTCTACCGTGGCTCTGCGCCCGAAGGTCTCCACGTCGCGCCGGAAGGTGGTGACCTCGTACATCCGCTCCCGGGTGAGAACCCCCACGGTCCCGTGTTCGACCCCGATGGGCACGACCCTCCGGAACACCGCCCGCACCTGTTCGGGCCGGGCGCGGGTGGCCAGGTCCCAGTCGGCGTCGGCGCGACGCCCGGCCAGCGCGTCCCGTACGACGCCCCCTACCGCCCAGGTCTCGAAGCCGGCCCGTTCGAGTTTTCGAATCACCCACCGGACCGGGTCCGGAGCGGCCGGCAGCTCCCTCTCGTCCGTCACTGCCAGGCAGCCGCGCAGCGATCCAGAATCAGGTGCAGCCGGGAGGCGACGTCGGGTTCATCGACGGCGGCTTCGCAGGCGTAGGTGAGAAACGCGTCCGCCGCGAGCAGCCGAAAGGCCGCGTGCCGGTCGAGTCGCTGCGACACCTCCGCGCGGTCGAGCGCGGCGATGCCGAGGTCGGCGAGGTCGGCGACCGAGAGGGGCACTTCACCCTCGACCGCAAGCCACTCCTTCAACCCTTCCGGTACGGCCGGACGGCGGGCGTCGAGCCAGTCCCGGGGCGAGGTCACCGCGGGTCGCCGCGCCCGGAGAGCTCACGCACGACCGCCTCGCCGGCCGTCAGCGCCTCGTCCAGCCGGTCGGGATCCGCGACACCTGCCTGGGCCATGTGCGGCCGTCCGCCGCCGCGCCCTCCCACCACCGCCGCCACCCCCCGCACCACCTCGTCCGCCTTGATCCCCCGACGGATGAGGGCGGCGCCGACGAAGCTGAACAGGGTCTGCTTCCCGCCCGGGAGTTCGGCGGCGACCACCGCCACTCCGCTGGGCTCGGCGGCCAGGAACTCGTCGCCGTAGCTGCGCACCTCGTCGGCGCGGCGCGCCCGCATACGCACCGCCCGGTAAGCCGCCCGGAAGGGATCGCCGTCGCCGAGGGTGAGCTCGCTGGCCACCACCACGGTTTCGCGCCCCCCTCCCGCCCTGCTCATCTCGTCCAGCAGCCGCTCGAGCTCCTTCTTCTCGTCGATGAGCTGGCGGGTGCGCCGAACCGCGTTGCGCACCGGCGTTCTCAGCAGGCCGGATACCTTCTCGAGCTCCGCCTCGATCGACTGATAGTGCCTGAGCGCGCCCGGCCCGGTGACTGCCTCGATGCGGCGCACACCCGCCGCCACGCCGCCCTCGCTCACCACCTTGAAGAGCCCGACCTCGCCGGTGTGGCGCAGGTGGGTGCCGCCGCACAGCTCGACGCTCACCCCGGGAATCGTGATCGTGCGCACGCGGTCGCCGTACTTCTCGCCGAAGAGCGCCATCGCGCCCGCGGCGATCGCTTCGTCGTAGGTGGACTCACCCACGTCCACGCTGTGGTCGCGCCATACCGCCTCGTTGACGAAAGACTCCACCCGTTCGACCTCCTCGGCCGTCATCGGCCCGGAGTGGGCGAAGTCGAAGCGGAGCCGGTCGGGCGCCACCAGCGACCCCTGCTGGGTCGCGTGCTCCCCAAGCACCGACCGGAGCGCCGCGTGCAGAAGGTGAGTCGCGGTGTGGTTCCGCTCGGTGTCGTGCCGGACGCCTTCGGGTACCTGCGCAAGCACGGGCAGCGGCCCCGAATCCAGAGGCGGCGGATCCCCCTCCAGCGGCCCGATCAGCGCCGTTCGCCCCTCCACCCGTTCGACCCGCTCGACGGCGAGCCGCCATCCGTCGCCGGTGACCGTGCCCCGATCGGAGACCTGGCCGCCGGCCTCCACGTAGAACGGGTTCTCGCGCAGCTGCATGTGCCACGCTCCGGCGCCCTGCCCCTCGCGCACCGCGATCACTTCAGTGGACACGCCACGCTGGTCGTATCCGACGAAGGTCTGCTCGCCATCTTCGGTCAGCTGCTGCCATGGGAGCGTGAGGCTGAGGTTTCCGGAAACGCCGGGCTCCCCGGACTTCGCAACGCCACTCAGCTTCCCCCGGCTCCGCTCCCTCTGCCTCTCCAGCGCCTTCTCGAACCCCTCCACATCCACCGCGTAGCCCCGCTCGCGCGCCATCACCTGGGTAAGGTCGAGCGGAAAGCCGAAGGTGTCGTACAGCCGGAAGGCATCCTCCCCCCCGATCACGCCGCCCCACCCCCGGTCCCCTTCCGCCACGATCGCTTCGAAGCGCTCCATCCCCCCTTCGATGGTGGTCAGGAAGCGCTCTTCCTCGGCCCGCGTCACCGACAGGATCTGCTCCGCCCGCCCGACCAGCTCCGGGAAGGTCTCGCCCATGGCCGCGATGACTGCGTCCACCACCTCCACCAGGGTGGGCTCACGGCGCCCCAGCAACCAGGCGTGCCGCACCCCCCGCCGCAGGATGCGCCGCAGCACGTAGCCCCGCCCTTCGTTGGACGGATAGACCCCGTCGCCGAGCAGGAAGGCCACGGCGCGGCTGTGGTCGGCGAGCACCCGGTAGCTCACGCCTTCCGGGGCCTCCGGGTCGTACGGCCTCCCCACGACCTCGCCCGCGCGCTCCAGCAGCGGCCGGAAGAGATCGATGTGGTAGTTGGAGTCCACGCCCTGGAGCACGGTGGCCAGGCGCTCGAGCCCCGCCCCGGTGTCGATGGAGGGCGCCGGCAGCGGGTGCTGCACACCCTCCTCGTCCCGGTTGAACTGCATGAACACGAGGTTCCACAACTCGAGGAACTCGCCCCGCTCGCCCTTCTCCTCGAACTCGTCGACGGGCAGATCCACGCCCCGCTCCCCTTCCGGCCGCAGGTCGTAGTGCACCTCCGAGCACGGCCCGCAGGGCCCCGTGTCGGCCATCTGCCAGAAGTTGTCCTTGTCGCCCAGCCGGTAGATGCGCGAACGAGCGAGTCCCGCCACCTCGTGCCACAGCTCGGCCGCTTCGTCGTCGGTGTAGTGCACCGTCGCGTACAGCCGACCCGGATCCATGCCCAGCTCGACGGTCAGGAAGTCCCAGGCGTAGCGGATGGCCTCGCGTTTGAAGTAGTCCCCGAACGAGAAGTTCCCGAGCATCTCGAAGAAGGTGTGGTGGCGCGCCGTGCGCCCCACCTCCTCCAGGTCGTTGTGCTTCCCT
>JAJEBS010000048.1 GCA_022822425.1 Gemmatimonadota bacterium
TGCTGACGGCGGAACACCTGGGCGATGCCACCCAGGGCGAGCTTCCCATCAGCGTCCTTCTGTCTCGTCGGGTCACTGGGCAAAAGGGAAGCCACCATCGCTGCCCGGTCCACCTTCACCACCGCCTGAACGAGGTACTGAAAGAAGTTCCGGACTCGGCTGTGCCACTCCCCACTCATCCCCGCCTTCTGCCGGGCGTACATGAGGACTTCGTCGACCAGAATCAATGTGCCGAGCCCCTGTTTCCGGGGAATCCGCAGGAGCCTGGCGACCAGTGGCTCCGCCGGAGGCGTCGTGCGTTCCTCCGCCAGCCCCTCGCCGTGGATCAACGCCAGGCCGGCGTCGCCAGCGAGCTGGTAAGCGAGAATGCTCCACGGATGCCGCAGCGTGCGTCGTGAGCCGCCCGGACCCGGGACATCCTCGATGCCCTTCTCCACATCGATCTTGTCGAAACAGAGCGAGACTACGCACGCCCCCGGCAGCACACCTCCGACAGCCTCTCGGAACTCCCGCACCGCAGCCAGCGCGGGGAGAGACGCCGGATCCCGAAACAGGTGGTGGAGGGTGATGAGGGTATGCGTCTTGCCGCCTCCGTACGTGACCTCGAGTAGCCGGACCGCCTTGTCGCTCTGACCCCGAAGACGCTCCGCGACTCCCGCCACGAGTTCGCGCATGGCATGGGTCGCGTAGGTCAGCGCAAAGAACCGAGCCGGATCCTCGTAGAGCGGACGAGAGCCCATGCCCTGCGCCACCTCATGGAGGTCCGCGGCGAACTGGGCGAGCGTGAGTTCGCCGCTCAGCAGCTCATCGCGGAGGCGCACTGCCTTGCGCCAGGGCGTGGGTCGTCCTCTCTTGGCCATGGTCGTCTCCGTCGTCTCCCCTCAGGAGAACCGATCCCGGTCGGCGAATGCCGGGCTGGATCGGGGGAGCGTACCCGCATGCCCACCCCGACGGCGCCAGAGCGGCTCGCTGTGCTCCCGCGCGAGCCTCTGCGTCCGGATCCGCGGACCCCGGCCGACTCAGATCCTTCCGACGTATCGCGGCGCCCGGCGACCCCCCTTCGCGCCCAGGTGCTTCTGGACCCACTCCAGGAGCGAGCGCTCATCGGAACCCGGGGGCGCCTGGTCGAGCACGGCCTGGACGACCCGCTCGAAGAGGCTGTTGTCCCACAGCCCGCGCGCCCCCAGATAGCTGTCCACGCGGCTCTGCTCACCGGTCTTCCAGAGTTGCATCAGCTTGTGGAGCGAGTCCACCAGCGGGGGCGCGGCGCCATTCGCCGCCGGCTCACCGAGAGAGCGGGACTTGCGGCGGCTCCATGACTTGAGCCGCATCGTTCCTGCCGACGACCCCTTTCCGACCTCGAGCAGGTCGTGGCGCCCGGTGAGATCGCCGTCCGCCAGGCCGCACGAGAGTGAGTAGAGGATCACCGCGCCCGCAGGCGCAGCGGCCAGGCCGAAGTCCCTCCGGTGAAGCAGGTAGTAGGTCGTCAGATCGTCGAGCTCGTGCTGCCCCGCGGATCCCACGCCCAGAACCCGCCCGACGGCGAAGTCCACGACGTTCCGACGCACATGGCGCAGAAACTCGGGCACGCTCAGGATCTCGCCGGGCGCGTCCTGCCGCCGGACGACCGGATGCCGGCTGAACGCCTCCAATGCCGGGCCCGTCGCCGACCAGACGAAGTCGGGTCCGCGGATCCCGGCGTCCCAGAAGTCCCGCAGCCGCTCGGTGATCCGGGTCCGCATGTCCTCGAGAACCTGCGAGTCCCAACCCGGCGTCAGATTCGTTCGCTTGCGGGCCACCAGCCAGATCGACGACGAGAGCCTTGCTCCTCCCGCAACTCTCGTCTTCATTTCGGTCTCGATCGGCCACGAGGCGACCACCTGAAAGCCGGCCCGAATCAGCGATGTCACGAGCGTCTCCCAGGCCGCGTGCTGCTTGCTGGCGAAGACAACGACAAGCCGGCCGTCCGGACGCAGCGATTCGAAGCACCGCGTGAAGACGCGGAACATTCCGTCCTCGTACGCTCTCCGAGACGCCTCCCGATCGTTGCCAAAGCGACTCGGCTGGTCCACCAGCTCTCCGTCCCGGCGTTCGTGGTCCCACTTGGGTCCCAGCGGGTCAGCGAACACAGCGTCGGCCTCCGGAGACAGTCCGTGGATCGTCCGCCTCAGCCAGACGTGGAAGAAGTCCATGAGGTCCGAATAGGGGATCGCGTCGTAGTAAGGCGGATCGGTGCAGATGACATCCGCTCCATCGGGGAGGGGATCCGTCGCCGAGAGCCTCTCCACCGAGACCGGCGCCGGGCCCGCGGCTGTCGTCGTATGCTCCACGACCCGCGCGATCCACTCGACGGCCTGCCCGAATCCACCCGTCGTGTCGGTCAGGGGACACGACTCCGCAAAGTCCCACACCATGGGCAGCGCATACCGAGCGAAAGTGCTCCGGATCTTCTCGGGACTGTTCGTCCACGTCGCAAGCGCACTTCCTCGGTCGGCGAGTCGGCTCACGGTCAACGCGAGCTGAGCGCACAGACCTTGTCGCCACGGCTCGGGATACTCCCGTAAATCGCTCGACACTCCCCGGATCTCATGGACGAAAGTTCCGAGCGTCAACAACTGGCGGTCCGTGTACACCGCGCTCCATCGATCGAATCCGTAGCGGGGAAGACCCGAGGCGCCACGACTGTTCGGAGAAGGGCGACCGCTGTCGATGGCCTCGTCCGGAGGACCGAAGGGAATCCCCCCGAAGAGCGACACGAGCTCCTGTCGCTCGATCCGTGACGCATCGAGATCTCGCGGCGTGGGGAGCCGATACTCCTTGCCTTGCTGCCCGTCCACTACGACAGCAGTCATCCGCTCGCCCAGACGGCCCGCCTTACCATGAGCTCGAAGATCGCTCATCGTCATGACGGCCCCACACAGCGGACACATCGCGCCGCTCCGATTCATCGTCCCGCCGCCGATCCGCTTATCGTGCTCGCGCCGCTGCGCCGGGCTGCCCGCACCGAGCGCCACGTCCTGTGCGAGCCCGAACTCCACGCCGCTGGCGTCACGACGAGGCTCCAAGGTGAGAAGAATGCGCTTGCGGGAGGTCCGGCAAAGCCACCGGGTCTTCAGGAGCGGAACCTCCGCCCGACAGCCTCCGCACGGCGCCGTCCGCGCCCACAGACCGGCGACGACAGGCTTGGCCACCCACCGCGGGTTGGCGTCGTCCGCAAGGTAGGCTCGGTCGAACTCGCCGTTCAGCCCCTCGACTGAGATCCGCCCCTCGCTGTCCGGCTCCAGGAACCTGCGTTCCCTACGAGTGAACGGTCGCTCGACCACGGCGCTGCGCCTCCGGCCCTTTCGTCGCACCGGCTCGAACTCGGCGTAGGTGGGGTAGCGACTCGCGAGGCGCTTCCGCGCCCGAGCGAGCACGCGCCGCCCCCACGCCCGCAGGTGCCATGCAAAGTCCGCGTCCACCTCCGCGCTCGCCGTGAACAGCGACCTGCCGCCTTGACGCGCCCGGATTCCATGCGCCTTTCGAAACGCTTGCTGGAACTCGGCGTCGTCCGTGACGAACGCCGGGAGCGGCCGGGTCTCGCTCCCGACCAGCCGGGGATAGTGCAGTGTGCACCGCAGGATGAACCAGGCCACCGGGTTCAGATCCGAC
>JAJEBS010000093.1 GCA_022822425.1 Gemmatimonadota bacterium
CCGTGCGCACATCGGCGAAGTCGACGTTGACTTCGCCCGCGACCCGGATGAGATCGCTGATGCCCTGGGTGGCGTGCAGGAGGATCTCGTCGGCCTTCTTCAGGGCGTCCTGGAAGGTGGTGCCCTTGCCGACCACGGCCATGATGCGGTCGTTGGGGACAACGATCACCGTGTCCACCGCCTTGCGCAGCTCCTCGAGCCCCTGCTCGGCCTGCCGGAGGCGTTTCCGGCCCTCGAACGAGAAGGGTCGGGTGACGATGCCGATGGTGAGCGCACCCATTTCCTTGGCGAAACGGCCGATGATGGGTGCGGCTCCGGTCCCCGTCCCGCCACCCATGCCGGCGGTGATGAAGACCAGGTCGGCTCCCTGGATCGCCCTGGTCACCTCTTCGGCGTTCTCGTGGATGGCCTGGCGCCCGATTTCGGGACGGGCACCCGCCCCGAGACCGCGCGTCAGCTTCTTCCCGATCTGGATGCAGATCGACGCCCTCGACTGACGCAGCGCCTGGGCGTCCGTGTTCGCGGCGATGAGCTCCACGCCCAGGAGGCTCTCGTCGACCATCCGGTTGACCGCGTTGCCGCCGGCGCCGCCGCAACCCACCACCTTCATGCAGGCGCTGGGAGCCTCGCTCTCGTCGAAGACGAACGTCGGCCCTGTCTTCTTCTGGTCGTAGTCGATGATCGTCATTGTTTCCTTCCTTTCTGGAGGGATGTCTTCCCATTCCCGTGCTTGCGCCGGGCGCGGGACGCAACGTCCGCCGCCCGGTACCGGTGTGCGCTCAGAAAAACTCCTTGAGCCAGGCGCCCACCCTTCCGACCATTCCAGGGGTGTGGGCGAGTGCCCCCTGTCCCGTCTTGGCAAAGCGGTCGGCTCCGAATTGCGCCACGCCGACGACCGTGGCGAGCCGAGAGCGGTTCATCGAGTCGGCCAACCCGCTTACGCCGGCGCCGGGGGTGCCGATGCGAACCGGCGTCCCCAGCATCCTCTGCACCAGCTCCCCGATGCCGTCGAGGGCGGCGACGCCGCCGGTCAGAACGACCCCGGTCCCCAGTGGAGCGATCAGCTCCCGCGCATTCAGCTCCCGCTGATACCACGCGATGATCGCCGTCAGCCGGTTCTCGAGGGCGTCCGCGACCGCGGCCCTGCCGATTCGCCGAGGCCTCGAGGGCGTGGGCCCCGGGATTTCGATCATCTCCCTGGACCCCACGAGCTCGGCCAGGGCGCAACCGTGATTCTCCAACACCCGACGCGCCTGTTCGTGCTGTATGTGCAGGTGCTGGACCAGATCCCAGGTCAGTGCGACGCCCCCGGTCGGCAGCATGTCCGTGTAGTACGGCCTTCCGTCGACGAAAATCGCCATCTGGCTTGTGGCCCCGCCCAGATCCAGCACCGCGACCCCGATCTCCCTCTCGTCTTCCCGCAGCACGGCGCGGGCGGCAGCCAGGGGCTCGAGGATGAGCTTCTCCACCCGATAGCCCGCCCGCGACACGGCGCTGCGGATGTTGTTCGCGATCGCCGAGGCTCCTGTAACCAGATAGACCTCCGACTCCAGGCGCGTGCCCGGCATGCCGACCGGGTGCAGGATCCCGGAGTTGCTGTCGACCGTGTAGCTCTGCGGAACCGTGTGCAGCAGCTCGCGGTCGTGGGGCAGCGCAACGGCGCGCGCCACCACATGCAGACGCGCCATGTCGTCGGCCGACACCTCCCTCGAGGAGATGGCGACGACGCCGTGCGAAGGGAAGGTCTGCACCTGGTCGCCGCTGATGCCGACATAGATGTTGGAGACGGTGCAACCCGCCATGAGCTCGGCTTCGCGTATCGCCTTGGCGACGCGCTCGGTCATCTCCTCGACATCCTGCACGACGTCCCGGTGCACGCCGTTGGTGTGCACCTGTCCGAGACCCAGGACCTCGATCCAGTGCGCCGGATACTGACCCCTCACCTCCGCGATGACGGCGGTGGTGCGCGTCGCGCCGATATCCAGCCCCGCAATCAGATGAGAAGCCATGTTCATCGCCTCCCGTTGCCCGGCCCGCCCGCGGACGCGTGCCTCACGACCACCTGGTCGCGGAAGCGGAGGTCGGCCACGGTCACCGTTCGTTCCGGGGCTCGCGGGACGGCGTCGGCCAGAGCCGCGAGCCCTTCGCGCAGACGCCGCACGCTCAGCGGAGGTTCGAAATGCAGGACCGCCTCGGTCTCCGAGAAGCGGGCCGTAAGCGTGCCCTGCGGGGTCCAGCCGATTTCGGAGACGGAACGCGCGAAGTCGGGATGGAGTTCGCCCAGGCGATGCACCTCCGCGGCCATGGCCTGTATCTGCTGGTGTTCGGTGGCCGTCAGCGTGCCGCTCCGGGGCTCCATGGGACGGAGGATGGGCAGGTCGAGTCGGTGCAGGGCCGGATCGATGGGGAGATACTCCCCTGCGGGATCGACGGGATTCAGGGCGGGAGTCGCAACCAGGGCCACCGGCTGGCGCTCCCGGATGACGATCTCCGCGGTGTCGCCCGGCAGGGACCTGACCGTGGCCTCCTCGATCAGCCGGTGCGTGCGCAGGCGTCCCTCCAGAGACCGCGCCCCCCCGCGCTCGTCCTCGTAGACCGGAATCCACCGGCGGATTTCCTCGGCGTCGAGATAGCGGACGCCCCGCACTTCCACGGCAGAGACGTGGAATCTCGCAAAGTGCGAGAGAATGTCGGGGCGGTCGCCCAGCGCGGCCAGCGTGGCGGCCGCGAGCAGAAGGGGAACCGTCAACGCGAGCAGCTTACGCATCGTGTCCTCCCAGCCAGCGAAGGAGCGCGGGACCGGTCGACTCGATCGATCCGGCGCCCAGGGTCAGGCATACGTCCCCGGCGCGAAGGGTGTCGGCCAAAGCGGCGGGAAGCGTGGTCAGGTCCGGGTGGTAGCGGGTGTCCCGTCCCCCCGCCGCGGTCACCGCCTCGCATACGAGTTCGCCGGAGATGCCGGGGATGGGCGCTTCGCGCGCGGGGTAGACGTCCGAGACCCAGATCCGGTCCGCCGCGGCCAGGGCCGCACCGAGCTGGCCGGCGAAGTCCCGCGTACGCGAGAACAGGTGAGGCTGGAAGACGGCCACCAGGCGGGCTCCGGGGAAGCTGCCGCGCGCTGCCGCGAGCGCCGCCGCGATCTCGGTGGGATGGTGCGCATAGTCGTCCACCACGGTCACCCCGCGCTCGCGGCCGAGCCGCTCGAAGCGGCGGCGGACCCCGCGGAACCCCGCCAGCGACCGGCGGATGTCGTTCCATTCGACGCCCATCCGGCGCGCGGCGGCTGCTGCGGCGAGGGCGTTGAGCAGGTTGTGCGTGCCGGGGAGACGGATCGACAGCTCGCCCCGATCCCGTCCACCCTCGAAGACGCGCGCCCGGGGGCCGCCGGAGCCGATGCGCACCCGCGTCGCCCGCAGCTGGGCGCCCGCGCTGAAGCCATAGGTGCAGGTGCGCGCGCCGAGGCCCGCAAGCAGCTTCGACGCTCCCGGGTCGTCGGCGCAGACGCACACCGTGCCGTCCGGGGGCACCGCGCCGACGAAGGCGCGGAACGCTTCGCGCAGACGTGCCAGGTTCCCGTAGGTGTCCAGGTGGTCGGCCTCCAGGTTGGTGACCAGGGCCGTGCGGGGCGCGATGTGGTGGAAGGACCGGTCGTATTCGTCGGCTTCCACCACGTACAGGTCGCCGCGTCCGTAGCGCAGGTTGCCCTCCCACCCCGCGACCCTTCCCCCGACGAGCCCGGTGGGGTCCCGGCCGGCCGCCGCGAGGATCTCGGTGGCGAGCGCGGTAGTGGTGGTCTTGCCGTGGGTCCCGGCCACCGCCACGACCGTTCCCGGGTTGACCCACTGCCCGAGCGCCTCCGCCCGCTTGACCACCGGGATGCCCCGTTCGCGCGCCGCGCGCACCTCCGGGTTGGACGGGCTGATGGCGGAGGAGACCACGACCGCGGAAACGCCATCCAGGTGATCGGGGTCGTGGCCTGTGGCGACGGGAATGCCCAGCGCCTCGAGCGACCGCGCGCTCAGGTCGCGCCGCAGGTCGCAGCCGGTCACCCGGTAGCCGGAACGGTGGAAGAGCTCGGCCAGCGCGCACATGCCCGCGCCGCCGATGCCCATGAAGTGCACGGTGCCCTCGCGCGCGAGATCGCGCAGACCCCGGGCGCTCATGCGGCCTCCCCGGAAACGGTCACCGACCGCGGCCCCCGCGGGAGCAGCTCGGTGAGCGCGGCGGCGATGTGGGCGGCCGCATCCGGCCGGGCGCGCTCGCGGGCCGCCCGGGCCATCGACGCTACGCGGTGGTCGTCGCGCGCGAGGCCCGTCATGGCGGTCCAGAGGTCGCGCGCGTCCGTTTCGGCCTCGGGCAGGTGCAGCGCCACGCCCGCTTCGGCGAGCGCCCGGGCGTTGCGGGTCTGGTGATCTTCGGCCGCGGTGGGCAGCGGAAGCAGGATCGCCGGCAGCCCGTGCACAAGGAACTCCGAGGTGGCCATCGCCCCCGCCCGGCTCACCGCCAGGTCTGCCGCGGCGAGTGCGCCCGGCATGTCGTCGATGTACGGCACCAGCCGCACCCAGTCCGGGGATCCGGCCCGAGCGAGTTCGCGCTGCGTCCCGGAGAAGTGTGCCGGGCCGCTGGCCCAGAGGAGCCGAAAGTCCTCCGGGCGCTCCGGCGCGCCGAGCACGGCTTCCAGGATGCGTCCGTTCAACACCGCCGAGCCCTGGCTGCCTCCCACCACGAGGGCGACCCGCCCTTTCGCCGCCAGCCCGAAGCGGCGACGCGCTTCACCGCGCCCGATCTCTTCAGGGCGGCGCACCGGATTCCCGCCGACCACCACCCGGTGGCGCACCCGGCGCGGCATCTCCTGCTTCGCTTCGGGCCACGCGAGATGGATCTGGGCCGCGTGGCGGCTGAGCAGCCGCGTGGTGACCCCGGGCAGACTGTTCTGCTCCTGAAGCGCCAGCGGAATGCCCATGCAGGCGGCCACCAGCCCGGAGGGGGCGCACGCGTATCCGCCGGTGACCACCACCAGCTCGGGCCGCAACCGCCGGAAGGTTTCGAAGACTTCGAGGACGCCCCCGAGGAGCGACTGCATCACCAGGGCGTTGTTCCACGGGTGCCGGCGGTCCAGTCCCTCCACCTCCACCAGCGCATAGTCGAGGCCACAGTCCGGGAGCACGCGCGCCTCCACGCCGCGGCGCGAGCCGACGAAGAACGGACGGATGTCGGGTCTCAGCGCCGCGAGCTCGCGGGCAAGCGCGAGCGCGGGGTAGAAATGCCCCCCGGTGCCGCCGCCGGAGAAGACGACCACGCTCGGCTCTCGCCTAATCATGGCCCGGTCTCGGACTGTGAGGGATGCCTCGGGCCACGGACAGCAGGATGCCGACCGCGGCCAGGGTGACCACCAGGTTGGAGCGCCCATCCGATATCAGGGGGAGCGGGAGGCCGGTCGCCGGCAGCAGACTCAGATTGACACCCATGTGCAGGAACGCGTGCAGGGCTATGAGGCTGGTGCACCCGACCGCCAGCAGCTCCCCGAACAGATCGGCCGCGCGGCGGGCGATGCGGAAGCCGATCACGATCAGAGCGACGTAGGCGCACACCAGGAGAGCGACCCCGATCAGTCCCCATTCCTCCCCGATCAGGGCGAAGATGAAGTCGTTGTGCGCCTCGGGAAGGAATCCGAACTTCTGCTGCCCCTCCCCGAACCCCACTCCGCCGATCCCGCCGGAGCCGATCGCGATCAGCGACTGGTGCACCTGGTACCCGGCACCGGAGGTGTGCGCTTCCGGGTTGAAGAAGGCGCCGAGCCGCATCTCGCGGAAATCGGTCGCGAACTGGTGCAGAACGACCGGCGCCGCGAGCACGCCGAGGAAGATGAAGTGCGCCGGACGTGCGCCAGCAGCGAACACGATGATGCAGCCGAGCATCGCGATCAGGGCCGCCGTGGAGAAGTCCGGCTCGAGAAGGACGGGCACCACCATCGCGGCCCAGACGACGAGGAACGGGCCGAGTCCGCGTGTGAGGCTCCGGAACAGATGTTGTTTCTTCACCGCCATGACCGCCGTCCACACCAGGATCGCCAGCTTGGCCGCCTCCGACGGCTGGAAGCTCGCCGCGCCCACCTGCAGCCAGCGGCGCGCCCCGTTCCGCTCCGGAGCGAAGGACTCGGTGCCCGGGAGGATGATGAAGACCAGCAGCAACCAGGCCGCCAGCATCATGGGCCACGCCAGCGACTGCCACCTGGTGTAGGGAATCCGTGAGAAGATCAGCAGGCACACCAGTCCGGCTCCTGCGCCCACGGCCTGGCGGACAACGAAATAGTAGTCGGGAAGCCCTTGCCGCTGAGCCAGGAAAGAGCTTGCGCTGTAGAGGGTCACCAGTCCGAACGAGAGCAGGATCAGCGTCAGCGTCATGACCGCCGCACCTTCCCACCCGCGGCCCAAACGCGCCGCTGCGAGCGGTCGGGCGTCGTGCACGCGGGACGCGGCGGGGTAGGCGGGGGCGGCCGTGGCGGGCATTCATCCCTCTCCTCGCGCGAGCGACGCGAACCGGTGGCCCCGCGCTTCGTAGTCGGAGAACTGGTCGAAGCTCGCGCAGGCGGGGGAGAGGAGCAGGATGTCGCCGGGCCGGGCCGAGCGCGCGGCCGCATGCACGGCCGTGTCGAAGTCGGTTTCCACGCGAACCTGCGACGCGGCCCCCGCCAGTGCCTCCTCGAGGCGGAAGCGGGCATCACCGTACACGATCACCCGGCGGACCCGGCCGCGGATGGCGTCCGCGAGCGGAGCGAGGTCCTCTCCCTTGTCCTGGCCGCCGGCCAGCAGCACGATCGGCCGGTCGAAACTCCGGACCGCGGCCGCGGCCGCGGCCACGTTGGTTGCCTTCGAATCGTTCACCCAGAGGACGCCGTCGCCCTCGACGACCCGCTCCAGGCGGTGGGGCAGCGGGCGGAAATCCCGCGCCGCGCGGGCGATTGCTTCCGTCCCGGCGCCCGCCAGACGGGCCGCCAGCCCGGCCGCCATGGTGTTGGCGAGCCCCGCTCGACCGGTCAGCGCGACATCGGCGACCGGCATCACCCGCTCCTCTCCGCCGTCCGAAGCGAACATCAGCCAGCCGTCGCGCGCGTACGCGGCCAGCTCGCCAGAGGGGCCGCCCGACCGCTTCCCGGCCGATTCGTCCGCGTCGAAGAGGTAGCGCGCACCCGGCACGTCATCGTCCAGGGGCAGAGCCGCCGGCACGTCGCTCCCAAGCACCCAGCGGCTGTCCGGGCGCGCGTTGGCGAACAGCCGGGCCTTGTCTGCGTAGTAGGCGGCCCGGCCCCGATAGCGGTCGAGGTGGTCGGGCGCCAGGTTGGTGACCACGCCGATGTCCGGGCGAAAGCGGGAGATGGCCCCCAGCTGGTACGAGCTCATCTCTACGACCAGCCATTCGGGAGCCGGGGCCCGCAGCGCCAGCTCCGAGGCGGGGGGGCCCAGACCGCCCCCGACGTTGCCCCCCAGGCCGACCGACACCCCCGCCGCCTCAAGCATGCGGGCCGCCAGCGCGGAGGTCGTGGTCTTGCCGTTGGTGCCGGTCACGGCGATCAGCGAGCTGCGGAAGAAGCGAAACGCGAACTCGGGCTCCGACATCCAGCGCCTTCCTGCCGCCTCGAGCGAGGAAAGCACCGCCGCCCCGGGCGGGATGCCCGGGCTGGCCACGACCATCCGGGACGCTGCGATGCGCACCTGATCGTGGCCGCCGAGCCGGACGTGCGCGCCCAGTGCTTCCACCTCCCTGGCGTACGCGCGCAGCGCGGGCGTGTCGGCATCGTCCGAGACATGCACCTCCGCGCCGTGCCGGAGCGCCAGCCGGGCGGCCGCCCGGCCACTCGCTCCGAGGCCGACGATCGCGATGCGCTGTCCGCTCAGTGCCGCCATGAGGTTCCGCCGTGCCGGAATGCGTATGCGCAAGATGCGTGATCTGCCTGGAATCCATCGCCATCTATCGGATCTTGAGGGTGCTCAGGGCGACCATCGCGCAGAGCACGCCGACGATCCAGAAGCGCGTGACGACCTTGCTTTCCGGCCATCCGAGCTTTTCGAAGTGGTGGTGAATGGGGGCCATGAGAAAGATCCTCCGGCCCTCGCCGTAACGCCGTGCCGTGAACTTGAAGTACCCCACCTGTGCGATGACCGAGAGCGCCTCCGCCACGAAAACCCCTCCTACGATGACCAGCAGGAACTCGGACTTGAGGAGGATGGCCATGACGCCGATGGCCCCTCCCAGCGACAGGGAACCGGTGTCTCCCATGATCACCTGCGCGGGATGCGCGTTGAACCAGAGGAACCCGATCGCCGCCCCGGCCAGCGCGCCCGCGAACACCGTCAGCTCCCCCACCCCGGGCAGGTAGAGGACGCCCAGGTAGGCCGAGGTGTCGACGCGGCCGATGAGGTAGGCGAAGATGCCGAAGGTGGCGGCCGCGACTCCGCAGAGTCCGGCGGCCAGGCCGTCGAGCCCGTCGGTCAGGTTGACCGCGTTCGAGGTGCCGGAAACCACCGTGGCCACGAACAGCACGTAGACCGGCGGGAAGAAGACCGCGACCACCTCCGCGAAGAACGGGACGCCCGTCCAGGTCGCCGGCACGGGCCACACCGGGTAGAGCAGGAGGAACAGCCCCAGCGCCAGACCGAAGGCCCACTGCCCGATCATCTTGTAGCGCCCCGCCAGCCCCGCGCTGGTCTTCTTGACCACCTTCAGGTAGTCGTCGAGAAAGCCGATGGCCCCGGTCCAGAGAAAGGTCGCGAGGACGACGAGGATCACCACGTTGCTGAGCTCGGCCCAGAGCAGCGTGGAGACGGTCGCGGCGGCGATG
>JAJEBS010000132.1 GCA_022822425.1 Gemmatimonadota bacterium
CACCACCGCCAGGCACACCACCACCACCGCGCCGGACTGGTAGAGGGGGTTCCACTTCCAGCCGTAGAGCCGGTCGAGCCAGGCGTCGACGCGTCTCAGGGACCGCCCGAGGATTCGCTTGAGCATGGTGGATGTCGCCGAGTCGGCCGGTTCCTCTGTCGGGAATCGCGCTCGTCCCCGCCTTCAGACCGACCGGACCCGAGTCGGCCTGGACCGAGGCAACGAACACTTGCGCACGCAATATAGTCATATCATCATGTTTTTATCCAGATATGGCGTCACCGGGAAATGAGCGAGACATCGCATGACCTCCAGGACGGCAGGCAACGCCCTGCGTGCCGCGATCTGCATCGCCCAGCGGGAATCGCCGGAACCGGTGACCGCGCAGGCGCTCGCCGCGGAGCTCGACCTGCCGCGCAACTACCTGTCGAAGACGTTGCACCGGCTCGTCCAGGGAGGCGTGCTGCGTGCGATCCGCGGGAGAGGCGGCGGCTTTCGGCTGGCAGCGTTGCCGGCGGAGATCTCGCTCCAGCGCGTCATCCACGCCATCGATCCGGACGGGCCCGAACGGCGCTGTCTGCTCGGGCGCCCGGAGTGCCTGGAATCGCGTCCCTGCGCCACCCACCACCGCTGGTGCGAGGTGCGCGCAACCGTGGACCGGTTCTTTGCCGAGACGACGCTGGGCGACCTGCTGGCCCCGGCCCCCGCGCTTCCTGGGCGCGCCTGACCCTGCAAGCCCGAAGGAGCACACACCCATGTCGGACTCCGTCTCCCCTTCCCCGCCCCCGGGTCACGAGAACGAGACCCCCATTCCCCTCATGCAACGTCTCTACGACAGCCCGTTTCTGCTGCTCATCGCGTGCATCGTGGTGATGTTCGTGTTCTTCACCGCGTGGGGCATGATCGAAATCATGTCGCTCGAACCCGCACCCTTGCCGTAGGGAGGCCGCCACCGATGTACCGAACGGGAATCGAGCCACCGGAACGGATCTGGTGGAAGAAGATCGACCGCCACGAGAAGGTATGGGTGTGGATCGCCTTCGCGTGGTGCATGGTGCTCTTCGCGATGATGCCCATCTGGCATCTGAGGGGCGGCCAGAACCCCTCCGGGATCCGGCATCGCGTGGAGCCGTCCGACTACCAGGCCAGGGTCACGGAGTTCATACAGGAGTACCAGGTGGGCACGGACAACGGCTTTCCCGTGGTCGAGCCTCCCCCGGGGAGCGATGTCTACCTGCAGGCGACGAGTTTCGCATGGATGCCGGTGCTGCGGCTGCAGCAGGGAGCCGAGTACGTCCTCCATCTCTCGTCGCTGGACGTGAACCACGGGTTCAACCTGTACCCCCTCAACATCAATTTCCAGGTCGTTCCCGGATACGACTACGGCCTCCGGGTGGTCCCCAACGAGCCCGGTGAGTTCCACATCATCTGCAACGAGTTCTGCGGAATCGGCCACCACCTGATGGTCGGCAAGATCGTCGTGGAGCCGGCGGACGCGGAACAGGGAGGTGACCGGTGAACCTCTTCCGGACCTGCCCGACGACCGGCCTTCAGGTGCATCGAACCGCCGACCGCCTCATTCAGGCCAACGCGGTCGCGGCAACCGTCGCGCTTCTCATCGGCGGAGTCGCGGCGCTGCTCGTTCTGCTGACGCGCTGGGAGGTCGTCCTCCTCCTCGACGCCGGCATGTTCTACCGCATGCTCACCGTGCATGGCATGAACATGCTCATCTTCTTCATCATCTTCTTCGAGATGGCGGTGCTCTACTTCGCCTCCGCCGTCCTGCTCAACTGCAGGGTGCCCGCGCCCAGGACCGGCTGGATCGCCTTCGCGCTCATGGTGATCGGGGCGCTGATGGTCGAGTGGACCATGTGGACCGGCCGGGCCGACGTGCTGTTCACCTCCTACGTGCCGCTGCGGGCGCACCCGCTCTTCTACCTCGGGGTGATCCTGTTCGCGGTCGGGGCGCTCACCGTGGTCGGGCACTTCTTCGGCATCCTGACCATCGCGAGGCGCGAGAAGACGTTCGAGGGCTCGATGCCGCTGGTCACCTTCGGGGCGCTCACCGCGGCCGCGATCGCGGCGGTGACCCTGCTGCACGGGGCGATCATCTACATCCCCACCTTCCTCTGGTCGCTCGGCCTGATGGAGGTGGATCCCCAGATGTACCGCCTGATCTGGTGGGGACTCGGCCACTCCTCGCAGCAGATCAACGTGGCCGCCATGGTCTCGATCTGGTACCTGCTGGGCGCGCTCACCGTGGGTGCGGTGGTCCTGAACGAGAAGGTGAGCCGGACCGCTTTCGTGCTCTACGTCCTGTTCATCTCGATGGCGTCCGCGCACCACCTGCTGGTCGACCCCGGGATGGGACCGGCGTGGAAGATCTGGAACACCAGCTATTTCATGTACATGGCGGTCCTCGCCTCGATGCTCCACGGCTTTACCGTGCCGGCCGGCGTCGAGTTGGGGATGCGCCTGCGGGGGGCGGCCCAGGGGCTCTTCGGGTGGCTGAAGCGAGCGCCCTGGGGCGATCCGGGATTCAGCTCGCTGGCCTTCTCCATCGTGGTGTTCGGTTTCGTGGGCGGGATCACGGGAGTCACCTTCGGCACCGAGCAGATCAACATCATCGCGCACAACACGCTCCGGATCCCCGGCCACTTCCACGCCACCGTCGTGTCGGGGACGGCGATGGCCTTCATGGGGATCACCTACTACGTCATTCCGCTCATCTTCCGGCGAGAGATCGCCTTCTACCCGCTCGCGCGCATCCAGCCCTACCTGTTTGCCGTCGGCATGCTGATCTTCTCGATGGCGATGACCTTCGCGGGCACCTTCGGAATGCCGCGCCGGCACTGGAACGCCTCATTCACGGGCGCGGTCTTCCAGCCGGAGTTCTCGCCCGCCGTCAACCTCGTGATGGGGGTGATGGCGGTGGGCGGCCTCATCGCCATCGCCGGCGGCGCCATCTACATCGTGGTGACGGTGGTCTCGGTGTTCTTCGGGAAGAAGATGGCCGCGGACGACTCCGGGTTGGGCGCCGAGGGACGCGGACTGCCGCCGGGCATCACCCATCCGCCGCGCGCGCTGGTGGAGGAGGACAGGGCGGCGCTCGAGCCGGCGGGCCGCCTGGGGCCGGTTCCCGGAACGATGGTGCTGGTGTTCATCTTCCTGGCCGCGTTCATCACCTACTACTTCGTCAACTGGGCGCTCCTGTCGTTCCTGTGGGAGGTGGGATGAGCGAGCGGAGAGACGCTCACGCGGCCGCCGCCGGGGCTTCCGCGGGCGGGGCGGGCCGCGGGCCGGCGGGCGGAAACGACGAGCCCGCGCAGGCGGCTGTTCGCGGAGCGATGGCGGCCATGGCAGCGCTGCTCGCGATCACGGTCGCGTGGTGGGCGCTGGCGCTCTGGCCGGTGCCGGGGGTCCCGCCGGCGTGGCTGGAGCGTGCCCGCCAGGTGTGCTTCAACGCGGGTCCCTCCGGCCTCCCCGACGCTTCCGGGTGGATACTCCTGGTGGGCCAGCCCATCGGCATGCTGGCGGTGCTCATGGTGATCGCGGGGGATGCGGTGCGGGAGGGGCTCGTGCGGGCGAGGGAGAGATCGGCGGGCCGGGTCGCGCTCGCGGCGGGCGCCGGGGTGGTCGTGGCGGGAACGGCGCTGGCGGTCGTGCGCGTTGCCGGGGCCCCGGGGGACTCCGAGTGGCTGGAGGCGGCCCGCGCCGAGGTGCCCGCCACCTATCCGCGCCTGGACCGCCGCCTTCCGGCCATCGAGCTCGTCGACCAGCACGGCGACGCGTTCACCTGGGAGCGCATCGCGGGCCGCCCGGCGCTCCTGACCTTCGGCTTCGGGCACTGCGAGACCGTCTGTCCCATGACGGTCATGAACGCGCGCCGGGTCCAGGACCGTTTCCGGGGGGAGGGCCGGGAGATGGCGCTGGTGGTGATCACGCTCGATCCCTGGCGCGACACTCCCTCCCGGCTTCCCGCCCTGGCGCGACAGTTCCACCTCGGCGGCGAGGGTTCGCACGCGCATGCGGAGGAGGGCGGGGAGGACGCCCGATCCTTCCTCCTGTCCGGCACGGTAGACGACGTCAACGCGGCGCTCGACGCGTTGCAGGTGGCCCGCGAGCGGGTGCCGCGCACGGGAGACATCGTGCATCCGGCTCTCGTGTACCTGCTGGACGCGGAGGGTACGGTGGTCTACGCTGCGAGTGGGCACGCCGACCTGATCGAGGAGCTGGCGCGCCGCATGTAGAAAGCGTCCCCGGACCCGGCCGCTCTCGCGACCGGCCGCGACCCGGGACGGGCGGAGCTTCTCGCGACCGGGACGGACCAACATGAAGACGACGCGAATCACGATGCGAGGATGGGCCGTGGCAGCCCGTGGACGAACTTCCCGCGGCATTCGAGCCGGGATGCTGCTGGCCTCCGCCGCCGCGCTGGCGGATCCGGCACAGCTTGCGGCGGCGCAGGGACTGGCAGTGCCCGATCCGGTGCTCGAGGGCATCTGGGCCGAAGCGATGGACAACTCGCAGATCGAGCCGATGGGACAGGTGCTCCTGGACGCCATCGGCCCGCGGCTCACCGGCTCGCCGCACATGGAGCGAGCCCAGGAATGGGCGGTCTCGATGCTGGCCGGCTGGGGCGTGGAGGCCCGCACCGAGGAGTACGGCACCTGGGAGGGATGGGACCGCGGAGCCAGCCACGTGGACCTGGTGTCGCCGCGGGTACGCTCGCTGGAGGGGCGCATCCTGGCCTGGAGCCCCGGGACCGGGGGCGCGCCGGTGGAGGGCGGCGTCGCCGTCCTCCCGGAGATGCGCTCGCCGGCGGACTGGCAGGCCTTCCTGGGCACGGTGAGCGGGAAGTGGGTGATGTTCTCCTTCCCGCAGCCGACCTGCCGCGCGGACGAGCAGTGGGTCGAGTTCGCGCAGGAGGGCTCGTACGAGACCATGGCCGAGGCGCGCTCCGGAGCTAACCGGGCCTTCAACCAGAGCCTGGCTGCCACCGGATCGCGCGATCCGCGCCGCCGCGACCTGCACGCGCAGATCGAGGAAGCGGGCGCGCTCGGCATCGTGACCTCGCTCTGGCCGGGCTCCTACGGGACCACCCGCGTCTTCAACGCCTACAACCGCGAGACCCCCACCTTCGAGCTGGGGTGCGAGGACTACGGGCTCGTCCATCGTCTGGCCGCCAACGGACAGGAGCCGGTGCTGCGGCTGACCGCGGAAGCCGAGAATCTGGGCGAAGTGCCGGTGTCGAACGTCATCGGCACCATCCCGGGAACCGAGCTCCCGGACGAGTACGTCATGCTCTCGGCCCACTTCGACTCGTGGGAGGGCGGTTCGGGCGCCACCGACAACGCGACCGGCTCGCTGCTCATGCTCGAGACCATGCGCATTCTGTCCGCCGTCTACCCGAACCCGAAGCGCACCATCCTCATCGGGCTCTGGAACGGGGAGGAACAGGGGCTCAACGGCTCGCGCGCCTTCAGCGAGGACCATCCCGAGGTGGTGGAGGGGCTGCAGGTGCTCTTCAACCAGGACAACGGCACCGGACGGGTGGTGAACATCTCCGCCCAGGGGTTCACGGAGGTGGGATCGTCGCTCGCGCGATGGCTGACGCGGGTGCCGGTCGAGGTCTCCGGCCACGTGAGCCTCAGGCTCCCGGGCAACCCCGGCGGAGGCGGCTCGGACTACGCCTCCTTCGTCTGCCACGGCGCGCCCGGCATCAACCTGAGCGCGCTGTCATGGGACTACGGGTCGCACACCTGGCACACCCACCGCGACACCTTCGACAAGCTCGTGTTCGACGACCTGAAGAACAACGCGGTGCTGGCCGCCTCGCTGGTCTACCTGGCGTCGGAGGACGACCGGCGGGTGAGCCGCGAACGGCGCGAGCTGATCATGGGACTGGGGGGAACCGGTGGGCGCTGGCCGGAATGCACGCCGGCGGTGCGGAGTTCGCGGGCAAGCCAGCGGATGTAGGGGCGGGCTGGACGCCAACCGCAAGACGGTTGGCCGATCGAACCGGGGTGCGTCTTGCGGTTTGCTGATCGACCGGGAGAGCGTCTTACGATGTGTCCCCTCCCCCCACCCATCGGTCGACCACCACCGACGTGGTGATCTGACCCCACAGGTTGGTCACCGTGCGGAACATGTCGGGGATGCGGTCGATTCCGAGCAGGATGCCCAG
Source organism: Gemmatimonadota bacterium (assembly GCA_022822425.1). GTDB lineage: Bacteria > Gemmatimonadota > Gemmatimonadetes > Longimicrobiales > Gaopeijiaceae > BD2-11. Next base: position 6,188 of record JAJEBS010000132.1, read on the forward strand.
CCCGCCGAGCGGCACCCCCGCGACGTCCAGGGCGGGCGCCATGGTGAAGATGCTCGCCGACGGCACCGGCGCGATGGTGAGCGCGACCAGGAAGACCGCGAGCACCGCCCCGCCGGCCGCGGCGAGCGGGAACGGCACCTCGAACAGGTGCGCCAGGAAGACCACCGCGGCCCCCTGGAAGAGCGCGCTGCCGGGCCGGTAGAGCGACGCGCCCAGCGGCAGCACCAGGTCGGCGACGTTGTCCGACACGCCCAGCTTCCCGCTCGCCTCCTGGAGCGACGCCGGGAGGGCGGCCACCGTGCTGGTGCTGGCGAAGGCGATGGAGGTGGCCCCGAACACCCCGGTCACGAAGCGCCCCGGGCCGATGCCGCCCACCCAGCGCAGGAGCACCAGGAACACCCCGCCGGTGAACAGGACGAGCCCCGCGAGCACGGCCGCGACGAAGATCGCCAGGCTCTGCACCAGGTCCCACCCGAGCTGCGCGGTCACCGGGGCGGCCAGCCCGAACACCCCAACCGGCGCGCACCAGAGCACCCACCAGACCAGCTTGACCAGGGTTGCGGAGACCGCCTCGGCGAAGGCGAGCAGTTGCTCCTTGTGCTTCCCCCCGAGCGCCGCCGCGGCCGCCCCGAAGAGCGCCGTGAACACGATCAGCGGGAGCAGGCTTCCCGCCGAGGCGGCCGCGAAGGGGTTGGGCGGCACCAGGGTAACCAGGAAGTCGACCACGCCGGGGATTGCGGGGGCGGCCTGCTCCCCCGCCGCCGGCATCGCGATGTCGGGCGCGAAACGCAGGAAGAAGGCCATGCTGGCCATCCCCAGCACGATCGCCGGCGGGGTGGTGATCCAGTAGAAGCCGAGGGTGGTGCCGCCCAGCCGTCCCAGCCTGCGCAGGTCGCCCAGCCTGGCCACCCCGATGAAGATTACCGCCATGACCAGCGGGATCACCACCATGCGGATGGCGTTCATGAAGACGGTGCCGATGGGCGCGGACCCGACCGCCACCGCCATGAGCGCGTCCGAGCCGGTGGCCGCGGCGAGCAGCCCGACCGCGAAGCCCAGCACGAGCCCCGCGGCGATGAGGATGTGCAGCATGGAGGTACTCTACACCCGGACCGGCGGTGGAGCGAGGGAAGGGGTTCCGGTGCGCGCGCCGCCGCGCCGGAAAGACTACCGCACTACCGGATCACCGTGGGCTCCAGTCGCACGCTCGCGGCGTACTCCATGAAGTGGTGCGTATAGGCCCGAATGTGCGTTCCCCCTCCGAAGACCTCGAGCATGTACAACTGGTTGGTCGGAATGTCCTCCAGTTGAAACCAGCCCCCGGGCATGAGGATCTCGTCGAGATACACCACGGGTTCGACCGCGCCATACACCTTGCCACGGTAGTAGACGCACGTGGTCCCGGCGCACGGGGTCGTCACGACACCTGCTTGCAGGTCCACGAACTCGGCGGCCGACCAGTAGCCGCTGCGCACAAGGTCCTCCCGATCAAAGGTGCGGACGGCGGTATCAACACCCCGCCGCCGGCGTTCGAACCGGTCGGCCACGATCTCCAGACCTTCGAGCAGAATCGGATCGGGCTGCATCCGAAGGGCGATCCGATCCCACGGTGCGGCGGCCTCGACCCGGGATTCCAGCGTGGCATATCCGAGCCGCTCCACGGTAACCAGGTGGGTTCCGGCCTCGATCCCGCACAGCGCGAACCAGCCATTGTCCGTAGTAAGCGATCCCCAATCCGACCCCTCCGCCGAAACATGGGCATCGCTCAGCGGCATCTCGGTGCCGGCATCGACGACAACCCCGAGGATCCGTGCCTCGTCGTCCAGGCATGCGGGCTGTTCCTGCTGTGCGGCGGCCGGAGAAACGAGGCCCAGGGCCAGGACCCCGATACCCACCGCCTGGACCACCATCGCGCCCCGGAGGGATGCAGACATCGTGCAATCTCTCGTGACAGGGGAGTTGGCCGCGCAAGGGAGTACGATACCCCTGTTCGCGTCCGGCGGATCCCCTCCTGAGACACCGCCACCACCAGCGGCTTACCTTCCTCCACCCCCAACCCGGAGCCCTCCCGTGAACGACCCCTACCTCCTCGCGATCGCCATCCTGGGCAGCCTTCTCGCCCTCACCGCCCTCGTCCTCGCCATCGTGCTGCGGCGCTACACGCGGTTGCGGCTGGAGCTGCCGGCCAGGTTGCGGGAGGCGCGCGAGGACGCGGTAACGCGCAGCACGGCGGTCACGCGCGGGCAGGCTTTCGAACACCTGGCCCCCTTCATGGACGACTTCGGATACCATCCCCGGGACGCCCGCTTTCTCGGCAGCCCCATCGACCTCGTCGTCTTCGACGGCCTCGGCGAGACCAATGTGCGCGAAATCGTCTTCGTGGAGGTCAAGACAGGCCGGTCTCGCCTGAGCGCGCGTGAGCGGGCGGTGCGGAAAGCCGTGCTCGAAGGGCGGGTGAGATGGCGGGAACTGCGGGCCTGACCACATCCGCGCGCCGGAACAGCCCGTTCATCAGCGTGCGGCACTCCACCCGATATCCCTGCTTCAGGATCCAGGACTCCAGAGCCCGCGAGTCGGCGCCGGGCTTCAGCTCCACCAGAAGCAGGCGGGGCCGGAGGCTCGGAGGAGCGGCGGCGAAGAACGGCTCGAGAACGTCCCGCTCGTGACCCTCCACATCCACCTTCAGGCAGTCGATGCGCTCGAGCCCCGCCTGGCTGACGATCGACGCGAGGGTACGCACCTGCACGGAAACGACCTCATCCACGCCGGGCTCCGCATCAGCCCTGACGGGTTTCCGCGCCAGCCGGTTCTCTCCCGAGTTTACGGAGTTGCGGATGAGCCGGCCGGCCGCCGGAGCAGCGCCCACTGCGGACTCGACGATGCGGACCGACTCCTCCAGTCCGTTGGTGCGCAGGTTGTAGCGGAGCTGGTGCACCAGCTCCGGGTCGGGCTCGACCGCGACGATGCGCCCCTCACCACCGGTCAGCGACGAGATCCAGAAGGTGTAGCCGCCGACGTTTGCGCCGACATCGACGAAGGTGAATCCGGGCCGCACCCAGGGCCCGAGCCGAAGGCGCTCACGGTAGTCCCAGTGCCAGGGCAGGAAGAGGATGCGTGCCTCCGACACGGAGCGGTTGGGATGAAGCCTGAGCCGCTGTCCCCAGACGACGGTGTCCACCGGACCGTCCAGGCGGCGCACCCGTGCCAGCCGACGGGTGAGCAGGATGAAGCGGCTTGGCAGCCAGGAGCCCAGCAGCCTCAGCGTGAAGCTCGATCCCCGCGAAACAGTGAGCCAGAACCGGCTCCAGGGATCGGGCCGGAGTGTGCCCCAGGGACTCTCGGGGCTAAAATAGTCGCATGACATACGAAATCGTTTTCGTGCTTGTGGTTGCGGCGGCGGCCCTGGTGCTCTTCGCCATGGACCGCATCCGGCTCGATCAGCTCTCCATGTCGGTCCCGGTGGTGCTCCTGCTGGGCGGGATCATCGGTCCCCGCGAGGCGCTTTCGGGCCTCTCGAGCGAGGCCACCGTAACCGTGGCGGCGATGCTGGTACTCGGGCTGGGGCTGCGCAAGACCGGCCTTGTGGCGGCGATCGGCATCTGGGCGCGCACGGCGCCGCTGGGCGGAAAGACCATGCGCATGTTCATCCTCTGCCTGCTGGTGGCCTTCCTTTCGCCGTTCCTGAACAACACCGCGGTGGTGATCGTGTTCATCCCGGTGTTCGCGGCGCTCGCGGACCAGGCCGACGAACCGGTCTCGCTGTACCTGATGCCGCTTTCCTTCGTGGCCATCATGGGGGGGACGGTAACCCTGATCGGGACCGCCACCAACCTGGTCGTGCACGGGGAGGCGGTCGCGCGCGGGTACGACGAGCTGACCATGTTCTCCATCGCGCCGGTGGGGCTGATCTGCCTGGCGGTGGGGATGCTCTACCTCTTCACCATCGGACGCCACCAGATGCCCCGGCGGGAGCGGCCGCCGGATCTGTCCAGCCGCTACGGGGTGCGCCGGTTCACGACCGAGCTGCGGGTGGGACGGGACTCGCCCGCGGCCGGACAAGCGCTGGCCGAGTTGCGCTGGGGCGAGCGCTTCGACGTCGTGGTCGTGGGAATCGAGCGGGATGGACGGGTCATCTCCCTCCCCGCGGGTGAGCGTGTTATCGAGGCCGGGGACAGGCTCTACGCCCAGGGCGCGGCGGACGACCTGCTGCGTCTCGCCCAGGCGCAACGGCTGGACACGCCCGAGGGGAAGGCGCCCCAGGAGGCGAGCGAGACCGTCGTCGGGGGACGGATGGTGGAGGTGATCATGGGGCCGGGTTCGGCTCTGGTGGGGCGAACGCTCAAGGACCTCTCCTTCGCCCAGCGCTACGACGTGACCGTGCTCGGGGTCCAGAGCCACGGCGCGGCGGTCACCGACCGGATCGCGCAGATGGAGTTCTCCGTGGGCGACATCCTCCTGGTGCGCGGGGAGGCGGGCGCGCTCGACCGCCTGGCCGACGAGCCCGGCTTCATCCTGATGGCCGAGGTGGACCACCCCGTGGGCAGCCGGCCGCGCGCCGCCTTCGCGGCCGCCATCATGGCGGGGGTGGTGCTGGCCGCGAGCGTCGGCCTCTTCCCCATCTCCACCTCGGCGATGGCGGGGGTGGCGCTGATGGTGTTCACGGGGTGCGTGCGCGTCGACGAGATCTACGCGGAGCTGGACTGGCTGGTGGTGTTCGTGATGGCCGGGCTCATCCCGCTGGGGCTGGCGATGGAGTCGACGGGCGCCGCCGCGTGGATCGCCTCGGGGGTGGTGGGCGCGACCTCCGGGCTCGGCGAGACCGGGATGATCGGGGCTTTCTACCTGCTGACCGCGGTCATGACCGCCGTGGTGGCGAACACCGCCACGGCCGTGATGCTCACCCCGGTCGCCATCCTTGTGGCGCAGAACGCGGGGCTGAACCCCTACGCCCTCCTGGTGACCGTGATGTTCGCGGCCTCGGCCTCCTTCGTCACCCCGTTCGGCTACAAGACCAACGTGATGATCTACTCGCCGGGCGGCTACCGCTTCATGGACTTCGTGAAGGTGGGCGGGCCGCTCAACCTGCTGCTCGCGATCGTGGCGTCGATCTGCATCCCCTTCTTCTGGCCGAGCTGAGGCGCATACTCCTGCCCGGCAGGGCATCCGCACCCGGGCAACCTCCTCACCGCGAGGCGAGTCACATCGTTACCGAACGCGTGAGGCAGTCGGTTCGGTCTCGGGCCTCGTGCGAGCATCGTTCCCGAGGACGAGCGACATGCAATGACGCCAGGGAAACCGGATCGCGCGGGAGCTACCCGCGCCTCGCGCACATGGGCGGCCGCAACGGCAGATGCCCGGCGCAGGAAAAGCCGCCGGATCCTCGCGGCCTCCATGGCGGCCTCCATCGCGCTCCATGCGTTCGTCTTTTCCCTCGGGATCGCCCCATCCGCAGCAACCAGCCCGAATGCAGGGATGGACCCCGACCTCCCCGGCTCCCGCACGCCGTTCGAGGCCCCTTCGGCCATCCGGATCACACGAATCGTTGCCCGCGCACCGGCCACGCGGCCCGAATCGCGCGACACGCCGACCGAGCAGGAGGAGCCGGAGCCGGCCGAAGCCGACATGGAAGACTCGCCGGCACCGGAGCCGGATGATCCACGACTCGCTCCCGACGTCGAGGCGCGAGAACCTTCGCGCACAGACCGACCTGTGCTGCCGCGAGCCTCTATATCGACACCCGCCGCCCGGTTCAAGCCCCGGTTCACGAACCCCGCGCTTTGGCGGCGAATCGGGGACATCCGTGCCGATTCGGAGCCCGCGAGCGAGATTCGCCTGCGCGGCCGCGGGAACGCTGAAGGAGCGCGATACACGCCGAGCGACGCGTGGGCGTTCGACACGTGGACGGCTCACGACGCGGCGGGACGACGCTGGGGCGCCGCCCCAGGCGTGATCTACCTCGGCGGGTTCAGCCTGCAGACCTGCCAAGGCCGGTTCGATGCGTCAAACTGCGGGTTCGGCTTACCCGGCTGGCGGCGAAGGGAATACCAGCGGTTCCTTCAAGCCGTAATGGAAATCGAAGAACAACATCGATGGGGAGGCATCCTGGAACGCGGTCGGGCGATCGGTGAACGGCGGGACGCGCAACGCCATCCGAAACCGGACTCTGTCCCCGCTACTCGCGATGGCGATTGATATGGACCAGCCAGTCGACACCACCCGCCACCTCTCTTACGGCCCCAGCGCCCCGATCGGAATCACGCTCACCCCGTCTTCCCGCGTGTAGCCGTAGCCGCTGCTCACGATCAGACCGAGCGCTGCCGGCTCGCCCATGCGCTTCGGGTCCACCCGTTGCGCCAGTCGCAGCAGGTTGGCGGCGCCCGCATCCGCTCGGCCCTCGCCGAGCTTGACCTCGAAGGCCGCCCAGCGACCGTCGTTGGCCTGTACGATCGCGTCGACCTCCAGACCGCCCTTCTCGCGGTAGTGGAAGACATCGGCGTCTGCGGCTTGGGCATAGACGCGCAGATCCCGGACCACCATCGACTCGAAGAGGAGCCCCAGGAAGTCGAGGTCGCGGAGCAGCCGAGGAGGCGTCGCGCGGACGGCGGCCACGGCGAGAGCCGGATCCGCGAGGTGCCGGATTGGCTTGCTCCTCAGAACCGATCTCGATCTCAGATGCGTCGGCCATGCCGGCTGGTTCTCCACGATCATGATGCGCTCCAGCGCCCGAATATAGTCGGCCGCGGTGTGCTCCCTGATTGCGGACACGCCTTCGCCGGTGTCCGAGGCAAGGGTCGCGGTCGCCACGGGCGTGGCGACGTTCCTCGCCAGGGACCGAAGGAGCATGCTTACCCGCACAGGGTCTCGCTTTCTGCCGTCGCCATTGGCGATGTCGAGGCGCCGGATCTCGTCGAGATGATCCCTGTTGGCGCGGAGCGCCGTTTGCGTGCTGCGCCCAAGGTTGACGGGCCAGCCGCCTACGCAGATCAACTCCGCCAGGTCATCGAGGAGGATTACCGATCTGCCAGCCGTGGCGGGCGTCCCCTCCAGGAGACCGGCCAGCGAGACTTCGCCGGACGAATGACCCAGTTCGAACAGCGAGAGCGGTCGCATGCGGAGACGCGTCAGGCGCCCGGCGCCGGTATGTCGGGTGGCGTCGTCAGCCGGCACCGCCGACCCGGTAAGGATGAACTGACCCGGCTGGCGCCGATCGTCCACGGCCCTGCGCACGTGGTTCCAGATCGCCGGCTCCAGCTGCCATTCGTCGATCAACCGCGGGACGTTGCCGACCAGCACGCGGGCCGGTTCGAGGCTGGCCAGGCGTCGCGCCACATCGTCCACGTCGAGCCGCACTTCGCTGGCGGCGATCTGCTGCGCCGTGGTGGTCTTTCCGCAGGCCCGAGGGCCCTCAATCACGACTGCGCCGGTGGCCTGCAGGCGCTCGGCCAGTTCGCGATCGACGATCCTGGGCTGGTAGGTCATGTTGGTACCGGCATGGGGGGCTGGCGAGTCCGGTTGATCGAAGATGGCCGGGGGTTTGTCGGGCCAGCCGCACGAGGATGGTAACCGTCGGGAAGGCTTCAGGGAAGGTGTCAGCGTCAGATTCGGCATCGTATCAGCGTCAGAAATGGCGCCCTATTGATGACAGATTTGGCGTATTGCCAACGCCAGAAATGGCGCAGCCAGACGGCGAGTTTCAGCCGCAACTCTCCTGCACTCCTCGATCCACGCGCCAATCGAGGTCCGGCGGGCGGCCACTCGGCGGGCGGTCCGGTCAGGTACCCTCCCTCGACGCCAGGCTGAACGGCTCGCGCGCGAATACCCGGCGCACCATCGGCTCGAAGAACTCGAGGGGCAGCGACTCGTAGTCGGGATCGAACGCGCACTGGTCCCAGCGGTGGCAGAAGTCCACGGCGTCCTGATACCAGGGATGGTCGCGGTACCTGTCGCGCGCGTTGCGGTCGCCCCCCACGTGATGGGCGTAGTAGTAGTACTGGAACAGGCCGTGGTGGCGGACGATCCAGTGGGTGCGCTCGGTCACGTAGGGGCGCAGCAGCAGCGCGGACAGTTCGCCGTGGCTGTGCGGGGCCAGCAGGTCGTCGATGTCGTGCAGGAGCGCCGCCACGACCATCTCCTCCTCAGCGCCGTCGCGATGGGCGCGGGTCGCGGTCTGCAGAGAATGCTCCAGCCGGTCGACCTGGTAGCCGGAGAGCGAACCGGACAACTGGCGGAGGTGCGCCAGCACCCGGTCCGCGGTGCCGGCGGCGAACTCCTCCTCGAGGCGATCGAGCAGCTCGTAGTCCTCGCGGGTACCGTCCGCCATGCGGGTGAAGCTCACCACCGGGTCGCCGGGCCTTGCCGTATCGTCCATTGCGCGTCACTCCCGCGATGAGGGGTCCTGGCCACCGCAGCGTGCGCCGAAGCGGAGAGATGTGTCAAGCGGACGCGGGGCACCCTCCTCGGGCTCGGTGCTTGACTCGCACGGCGTGGGCGCACTCTGATACTCGATGGTGGCCGCGTGCGCTCCGCCCCGGTCACGACGGACCCGAGGAGGTCGACCATGCATCACTCGATCACCAGCCTCACCCGGAATGGCGACGCCCTGTCCGCGGTCTGGTCCGGCGGCGACCGGACCGAGCTTCCCTACCTCTGGCTGCGCGACAATTGCGGGTGCAGCGAGTGCCGCGTCGTGCAGACCACCGAGAAGCGATTTCACCTCTTCCGGGTCGACAAGGACCTGAAACCGACGCAGGCCACCCTCGAATGCGCCGGATCCGGCGACGAGGCGATCTCCATCGCCTGGCCGGACGGGCACCGCACCCGCTACCTCTCGAGCGAGATCCGCGGCCTGCTGAACCGGCCTCGTTTCGACCTGCGCTACTGGGACGGCCGGTTCCAGCCGCGGAGGTTCGACTATACGCGGCTGCTGGCGAGCGACCGCGCGGCGGCGGAGGTGATCGAGGAGTTTCTGCAGACCGGCGTCTGCGTGCTGGTCGATGCCCCCTCCGAACCGGACTCGTCGGAGCAGCTCGCGACCCGTCTGGGCCCGGTCCGGGAGGTGCTGTTCGAACGCATCCACAACGTCGTGCTCGACCCGAAGGGATACAACATCGCGCACACGGGTCTGGCGGTCGCGCCGCACAACGACTTCACCAGCTACACCTGGCCGCCGAGCGTGCAGGCGCTGCACATGCTGGTGAACGAGTGCGAGGGCGGCGAATCCATCGTCGTGGACGGCTTCGGCCTGCTCGACGGGCTGCGCAGCGACTACCCCGACAAGTTCGACGCGCTGTGCGCGGTGCCGGTGCCGTTCCGCATCTTCAGCGAGCGATACGAGGTCTACGCGGCCAACCCCATGGTCGAGCTGGAAAGCACCGGCGAGGTCAGGCTGATACGCTTCAACACCGCGCAGATGCAGGCCGTCCCCCTCTCGGAGCCGCGGCTGGGCGACTTCTACGACGCCTATCACGAGCTGTCCACGCGCGTCAATGACGTCAGCGCGCAGGTGACCTTCCGGTTGGAGGGCGGGCAGATTCTGCTGTGCGCCGGGCACCGGGTGCTGCACGGTCGCACCGCGTTGCGTTCGAAGGGACAGCGGCACCTCCAGGACGCCTACTTCGAGCACGACAACGTGCGCACCCACCTCAGATGGCTGCGCCTCAGCGGCCGGATCTGAAGATCCAGGCCGCGCTCCGCGACCTGACCCTCGGTGCCTCGGTGGAGATCCTGCCGGGTCGGCTACCGTCTCCGGAAGTCCTCGCCGGCCACCTGCCGCGCAGTGCCTCCGTCTATATTCCGTACCCCCCGAGGAGCCGGTGGCGGGACACGATCGCCACCTGTGAACAGGTGCTGGCGGCGGGAATGAAGCCGGTGCCGCACCTGCCGGCGCGCTCGGTGCGGAGCGCGGGCGAACTCGACGACTGGCTGGCCGCAGCGGTGGAGACGGGAGTGGACTCCCTGATGCTGGTGGCCGGAGACCGCGCCACACCCGCCGGCCCCTACCCCGATACGCCGGCCCTGCTCGACTCCGGGCTCCTTGCCGAGCACGGTCTCGGGAGGTTCGGCATCACCTCGTATCCGGAGGGACACCCGCTCATCGGCCAGGCCGATCTCGATGAAGCACTCCGGCGCAAGACGGAATACGCGCGGGCGACGGGTGCGGAGTTCTGGATCGTGACCCAGTTCGTGTTCTCGCCCTCGCCGGCGCTCGCCTGGCTGACGCGGACGAGGGACGGGGGTTGCACGCTCCCGGTCCGCATCGGCATGCCGGGGCCCGTCGCCCTGGGCGCGCTGATCGGTTACGCGGTCCGTTCCGGCGTCGTGGCGTCGGCCCGGGCATTGAAGCGCAAGCCCGACATCGCGCGGTTGGCGGGCAGATGGTCGCCGACTCCCATCGCGCTTGCGCTGGCCCGGTACCTGGCCGATCGCGAGAATACGCCTGCCGTCAACATTCATCTCTTCACCTTCGGGGGACTCGGGGACGCCGCCGAATGGCTGTCGAACCTGCGTGCCGCAGCGGTTGGTTCGCCGGAAACGGGATGACCCGGCACACAATAGAGAACCTGGCAGGAGGTATTTCGATGGGGCGTCGGACAAACACCTTTCCGATCGGTGCGGCCTTCGCCGCAGCGCTCGCGGGCTGCGCCCCCGTTGGCGACGCGCCCGCCGTAGACGACGGGACGGCTACCCGCGTCGACGCCATCTTCGCCGACTACGCCGGCACTTCGGGCCCCGGCTGCTCCCTGGGCGTGATGCGGGACGGCCGCCTGATCCACGCCACGGGCTACGGGACCGCCAACCTCGACCACGGCATCCCCAACGGGCCCGCGACCATCTTCCGCACGGGCTCGGTCTCCAAGCAGTTCACGGCGGGCGCGATCGCCCTGCTGGCCATCCGGGGCGAGTTGGAGCTGGATGCTCCCGTCCAGCGCTACATCCCCGAGTTTCCCGACTACCCCGACCCTCCCACGGTCCGGCACCTGATTCATCACACCTCGGGGGTGCGCGACTATATCGTGCTCATGTCGCTGGCAGGAAACCGGAGCGAGGACTTCTATACCAACCAGGAGGTTCTTGACGCCATCAACCGGCAGCGCGAGCTCAATTTCACCCCCGGGGCCGAGTACCTCTACAGCAACGCCGGCTACTTCCTGCTCGGCGAGATCGTGGCCAGAGTTTCGGGACAGAGCCTGCGCGAGTTCGCCGAGAGCGAGTTCTTCGGTCCCCTGGGCATGACCCATACCCACTTCCACGACGACCACAACGAGATCGTGCCCAACCGGGCCATCGGCTACGCCCCCACCGACGACGGCTTCCGCATCAACGTGACCACGCTCGACATGGTGGGCGACGGCGGCGTCTTCACCTCGGTGGAGGAGTGGGTGGCTTGGGACCGCAACCTCACCGAGGGCACCGTCGGCGGGCCCGAGTGGGTGGCGCTCATGCACGAGCGGGGCGTGCTCAACTCGGGTGACACCATCCCCTACGCCTTCGGTATCTCCCATGGCGAGCACAGGGGGCTGGCGACGGTGGGCCATACCGGCTCGTGGGTCGGCTACCGGGCGGCGATGTCGCGCTATCCGGAGGCCGGCTATTCGTTCGTGGCGTTCTGCAACCGGTCGGCCATCGCCCCCGCGACGCTCCTCGCGAGCACGGCGGAGATCTACCTGGAGGACGGGATGGAGCCGGTGGAGGAAGCCGCGCAAGATGAGGCGCCGCAGGACACCGCCGCGGACGAGGCCGCGCCGGATCAAAGCGACCGCGACATTCCGCACCGCGCGCGCTACGGCGGATCCTTCTACAGCCCCGAACTGGACACGACCTATCGGATCGAGGACGAGGGCGGGGCCGGGCTCACGCTCCATGTGGGCCGGCTCGATCCGGCTGCGCTGCGGGCCGAGTCGGACGGGGTGCTTGCGAGCGAGCGCGGGATGACCTTCCGGTTCTCGGAGCTCGTCGACGGCCGCTACCGCGCGATGATGGTCGACGCCGGGCGGGTGAAGAACCTGCGGTTCGCGCGGACGGAGGGGTAGGAGCCACCCCTGCCCCGGAACATTCCGACAGGCCGGGCCGCGGGCCGCGTCGGAGTACAATTCCCGCGCCCATCCGGGTACTCTTGTGGCGCAGTTCGTGCAGGGTTCGGAGCCGGTACCAGGTCCGCCGACGTGGTGGCCGAGCCGGGGAGCCAGGCCCGTCGGTGGCAAAGGGAGGACGTGGAAACGATGCGCGCGCGATTCGCGGCGGGGATGCCGATCCTGCTTTCGCTCCTCGCCTTCACTGCACCCCTTCCCGCCTTCGCACAGGCGAGTCAGCTGAGCGGCCGGATCCGGTCGGACGACGGACGTCCCGTCGAAGGCGCTCTGGCGCAAATCAACCCGGTTGCCGACTCGACGCTCGTCGAATACACCCTTTCGGACGAGCTCGGCTTCTTCGCCTTCCGCGACCTGGAGCCGGGTGCATACATGCTCCGAGTGACCAGAATCGGTTTCCAGGAATACCGGGCACTGGTGAGCGTCGATGCAGACGGGAGCGAAGTCGAGGTCGCGATGACTTCTCAGGCGATCGCGATCGCGGGCATCACGGTGGAGGCCGAGCGCAGCCGCGCCAAGACCCGCTTCGAGGAGTCGGCCGGGATCACCGTGCAGGAGATCGAGGCCGCCGCCCTCAAGTCGCTCCCCATCATTGCCGAGTCGGATCCGCTCCGGGCCATCGAGGTGCTCCCGGGCGTGACCACGGTGTCGGATTTCTCGGCGGCGTTCAACGTCCGCGGCGGCTCCGCCGATCAGAACCTCATCCTCCTGGACGAGGTGCCGATCTTCAATCCGTTCCACCTGGGGGGGATCTTCTCGGTCTTCAACGCGGACATGGTGGACCGTGTCGAGCTGCAGTCCGGAGGCTTCGCGGCCGAGTACGGCGGCCGGGTCTCCTCGGTGCTGACCGTCGAGAGCGATCCCGGCGACGGAGCGTTCGGGGTCGACGCGGGCATCAGCGTCCTGGCGTCCCGCCTGGCGGTCAACGGAACGATTCCCCGGGGCGCCACCGAGAAGCTGGGGTTCCAGACAACCCGCTGGCGCGTGTCCGGGCGGCGTTCCTACCTGGATGTGCTCTTCAAGCCCTGGGTCGACTTCCCGTACCACATGTCGGACCTGCAGGGCGTCTTCGAAGCGTGGACGGGGAGCGGAAGCCGGCTCCGTTTCGTCGGGTACACGGGACGGGACGTCGTGGACCTCTCGGGAGTGGATGACACGCCCCTCCCGATCCGATGGTGGTGGGGAAACGATGCGATCGGCGGTTCGTGGACGCAGTCGATGAGCGGGGGCGCTTCGATGGCGGTTCGCGCCTCGCTGTCCCGGTTCGGATCCGATCTGTCCTTTCCGGAGGCCGACGCCGAGTTCAAGACCGCGGTCGAGCAGGCAAACGTCGGCGCGGATCTCGAGGTGCTTCCCTCCTGGGCGACGCGCTGGAAGTCGGGCGTAAGCGCCAAACAGGTCTCATACGACAACGGCCTGCTGGGGGGCGGCTCGACCTTCCTGGACCAGGAGGGGAGCGGCACCGAAATCGCGGCATACAGCCAGGTGCACTGGGACCCCAGTCCGAACTGGCTGGTGGAGGGCGGTGTGCGTGCGGACTACTGGCGGCCGAACGCAGGTGAGACCGAAACAACGCTCTCGCCCCGGTTCGCCGTGCGGCGCTTCCTGCGCGACAGGAATTCGGCGGTGCGCCTGGCCGCGGGCCGGTACAGCCAGTTCATCCACTCGACGCGGGACGAGGAGTTTCCCTTCGGGATCGACACCTGGGTGCTGGCGGGCGCGGAGGCCCCGCGCCTCGTGTCCGACCAGGTGCAGGTGGGCGCCGAGACCTTCTTCGGCGAGGACGACGACTGGTTTGCTTCGCTCGAAGGCTATTTCCGCACCTTCGACGGGGTCGCCGCGGTGAACGCGGTCGACGATCCCAACGACGACTCGGATGCGCTGGTGGCCGGAGATGGCGATGCCTACGGCGTGGACCTCTACGTGAAGCGGGACCGGGGCACGACCACCGGCTGGATCTCGGTCTCGTTCCTGAAGACCCTCCGGTCGTTCCCGGACACCCGGGTCGGCATCGAGCCCAAGCCCCTGATCACCTATCCGCCGGTTTTCGACCGCCGCTTCGAAATCGATCTCGCCCTGCGCAGGCCCCTCGACTGGTGGGGGCTCGAAATCGGCGTCAGGGCCAATTTCGGCACCGGACTGCCGTTCACCCGGCCGCTCGGCATCTACAATGTCTATCGCAGCCACCTGACCAACGGCGTCGCGGACGTCGACGACGGAAACGCGGTGCTGCTCGGGCCGCGAAACGGCGCGCGCTATCCGTCCAGGCACCGGCTGGATCTGTCGTTCCGCAAGACCATCACGAAGGGCTGGGGCACGATGACACCGTACCTGAGCGTGATCAACGTGACCAACAGGAAGAACCCGCTGTTCTACTTCTACAACTACGACGCCTCGCCCCCGACCCGGGAGGGCGTTTCGATGATCCCGCTGCTTCCCACGCTGGGCCTCGAGGCCTCGTTCCGATGATGGCGGGAGCATTTCCCCGGAGGGCGGGCGCGAGCGCCGCCATCGCCACCGCCATCCTGCTGGGCGCCTGCGAACTCACCGAGGTGACGCTCGCGGAATCGGACGACGTGGTGATCGCCGAGACGCGGCTGGTCCTGAATCTGGAGAGCGGGGACCGGGCAGCGTCCCTCGATGTGTACACGTATCTGCACCGCACGCTCAGCGCCGCGCGCGCGGACGAGGTGGAGGGAGCCGTCGTGCGCCTGTCCGGCGCATCGGGCGGAGTCGTTCATCTGAATCCGGCGGACGACGGCGATGCCTGCCTCAGTCAGGACCCGGAGGAACCGAACGAGAACGTCGGGTCCTGCTACCGGGCGGTCGTCTCCCCTTCGCCCTTCGTCCCCCGGGAAGTCATCGAGCTCGAAGTGGTCCTGGCCGACGGCGGCATCCTCACCGCATCCAGCCAGATCCCGGGCGCCTTCGACTTCGTCGGGCTGACCCAGGACGACGGGCACTGCCGCATCGAGCCGGACACCAACTACCGGTTCAACTGGACCGAGGCGGCGGGCACGTGGTCGTACCTGTCCGACACCTGGCTCAGGGGATTGCCCGAGGCGCTGGCCGGGCGGGACATCGAGGTGCCGGACTCGGTGTACCTGACCGGATTCGGGATCGGCCGGGAGGACACGGATGTCCTCTTCCCCGGGGAATACGGGCTGTTCGACCTGGGAGACGATGTCGAGACCGACCTGCTCCGCATTCTCGACGACGGCCTCCCCGGCGGCGCCTGGGGGAAAGTCGCGTTCGCGGCCACCGACCGAAACTGGGTGAACTGGATCCGGGGCGGGAACTTCAACCCCTCCGGGATCATCCGCATTCCCTCGGTCTTCGGGGATGGGACCGGTTTCTTCGGCACCGCGACACAGCGCGTGCTCCACGTCAGAGCAGGCCCGGGCGGCGAGGGAATGGCGCCTCTGTGCGGGCCGGCCGCGCCTCCGGGGTCCTGAGAACTTCGCGCCCTACCCCGCCAGCGGATCCGGTCGCAGCTGGAACTGGAGGACCCTGCTGGGCGTGCCCTTGCCGCCTTCCATGTGGAAAGGCGCGCGCGTGCTCACGGTCGCCCACAGCCCCCTTCCCTTCCAGCCGCCGTCCGGGTCGTCGATGCGGCCGTCCAGCCACTTGGTGTAGAAGCCGAGCGGATAAGGGACCCGCAGGACGATCCACTCCCCGTCCACGAGGGCCAGCAGCCCCTCGGATGCGTTGCCGGTGTTGATGGGCACGTTCTCGCCCAGCCCGAAAACGTTGAACTGATCGACCCAGGTGTAGTAGCTCGCCTCGGCGCTGCCAGGCGCGGTCACGCCCCGGATCTGCGGGAGCGGCTCCCGGTGGAAGGTCCAGCCCTCGGGACAGTGCTGGCCCGTGGCCTCCGGACCGTTGAGCGGCCCCGTGCACTTCGTGCGGTCGAAGCTGGCCATGTGCCCGCTGGCGAGCGCCACCCACATCACCCCGTTGCGGTCGATGTCCCCGCCCCGGGGCGAGAACCCTTCGATGGGCGCGCCCGACGCGTCGAGGGGCAGCTCGTACAGCTCTGCGAGCGCCGTCGCCGGAGGGTTCGGGCCCGGATCCAGCCGGACCACCGCCCCCGGGTAGCCGAGCGATGTCGCCCACACCGAGCCGTCCGGGGCGGGCGCGACGGAGTAGAAGCCCGCCACGACCCGCTTGTCCATCGTGGGGTCGACCGGCTCGTCGGGCTCGACGTAGTCGTCCCGCCGGCCGTTGCCGTTGGTATCGAGGATGAGCGCGGTCCAGCCCTGCGAGGCCTCTTCGTCCCCGGTCTCCTCGAACATCCGGGTATTGAGCCAGCCCACGACCTGTCCGCCGCCGCTCGTCCAGAGCGTATTGTCCTCGTCCTCCGCGAACATGAGGTGGTGCGTGCTGAAGCAGGTGCGGATGTGGGTGAGCTCCTGCGTCTCCGGGTCCCAGAGCTGCAGGTGGCGCCGGGCGCTGTTCGTCGGGAAGAGCCTCGCCGACGGGTGGTCCGACCCCTCGCGGCAGAAGTCCGGATTCGCCGGCGGAGCCACCGTCGAGGTGAGCCAGAGCCGCCCCCGCTCGTCCAGCATCGGGTTGTGGACGTTGTTTTTGCTCGTCCAGATGACTTCGTCTCCCCAATAGGGCGAGGGCTCGGGCATCCCCGGACCGGACGCGGGCTGCGTGCTCGGATCGCGGACCGTCAGCGGGATCTGGCTCGCCGCGTGACTCACCGGATCCAGCACCGGCACGTAGTCGGCGCTGGCCTCGAGCGCCCCGTAGATGGGGCCGTAGGCGTTGACCGTGGGATCGCGCCGGTCGGTGGACACTTCGTCGTGGAGATAGGCCCTGGGATCGGCCCAATCCCACAGCGTGACGACTACGTTGCGCTCGATGCCCTCGGGCCGGGGAGGCGTCTCCGCCGGCACCTCGCCCGCCGCGATGCGGTCGGTCCAGTCCGCGAACATCTCGAGCATCCTCTGCCGGCCCATGCGGTCGAAGCCGCCGCTCATCCCCCCTCCGGCCTGCCCCGACTTGATGCGCCGGTCCCACGCGTCCACGGAGGAGGCGAACTCGCCCAGTTCCGCCGGAATGTTGCGGGTGCCGAGGCCGCCCATCTGATGGCACGCCGTGCAGTTGCCCGACTTCAGGAGCCGCATGAGCTGGGCCTGGTGCTCGAGGTTGGACGAGATGCCGTTCCCTTCGTCACCGGTTCCCGGGAACTCGTGCTCCTCCGGCACCTGGAGCAGCGACAGCCAGTAGCCCGCGGGGTAGTATTCCGCGGCTGCGCGGGCGTCGGGCGCCGGCGTCGCGGTCAGGTCGAGGGCCGCTCCCGGCGAGGCGCCCACCTTGTCCGAATCGACCAGGCCGTAGCCCCGCACCCACACGTCGTAGCTCGCCTCGGGGAGGTCGGGGATGAGGTAGCGGCCCTCGTCGTCGGTCACGACGATCCGGGCAAAGCGAGTGGGCAGGTCGAGGGTCTCCGCGATCACCCAGACGCCGGCTTCGGGACCGTTGGCGCCGGTCACGACGCCGCTGATGTCGTCGGCGCCGGTGGCGGGGGCCTCGGCGGCGGGTTCACAGGCCGTGAGCGTGACCAGGGCCGCGACTGCAACCGCGCGCCAAATACGCAATTTCCTCATGTCCATCCTCCCGCTCAGGCCATCCCGAGACAGATAACCCGGGTACTCTGATTGATAGGCGGGAGCGTGATGGCGGGCCAGCGACGCGGATCGACCCGGATACCTCTAATCGCCACCTCCCGCGCGATGTCGGGTCTCGCCGGGCGGACCAACTCGGTAGGAACGACCAGGCTCCTGCCTGTCGGTCAGAACTTCGGGCAGCGTGCCCTCCGACTGGCGCTGGACGTAGCTGAGCGCCGCGCGCGCCAGCAACCCGGATCGCGACTGTCGTTCCCGGACGGCCGCCTGATCCACGATGGCCAACACTCGCTCCGGCAACGTGATGTTGATGCGCCGGGTCTTGCTGGAGAGCTTCGAGATGTCCACGTGGACGATCGCCCACACCCCGTCCCGGTGCTCGTCATCAGCCTGGTGTTCTTCGAGCGAGGCGCGTGCCGGGATCGGCTCACCGTCCATCAGCAACCCCTCGATATGGCAGGCAATCGCCTCTCGGGCGGACTCCATCGCCTCGTCGAGGGTGTCCCCGGCCGAGAAGCAGCCGGGAAGATCCGGCACCGTTACGCCATAGCCGCTGCAGGCGTCCTTGTGAATCACGATCGGAAAGCGCATCAGCGGTCCTCCCACTTCCAGTCCGCTTGCCGATAGATGCTGCGAAGCGTTCCGATCGGCATATCTTTGCTCGGGTGCTTCACCGTTACTCGGCCGGGCTTGTCAGGATGAACGAATTGGTGGTGGCTTCCGCGAGTGTTTCGACGCATCCAGCCATCTGCCACCAGCTTGCGAATGATCTGCCTGCTCGACATGAGTGTGTATGGTACACATCACCGGCAAGCGTCGTCAAGGAGGAGAGGCGGTAGATGTCACACACAGGGCGATCGCCTGGAAGCCCGGAGAGGAAGCCGAAACTCCTCTCCGGCGGCAATCCGCAGATCCCGAAGGGCGACGGCGACGCGCCCGTGCAGGCCTACCTCGCGGCCATGCCCGGCTGGAAACGCGAGGTCGGCCGCTACCTCGACGCGCTGATCGAGAGCAGCGTGCCTGATGTCCGCAAGGCGGTCAGATGGAACTCACCCTTCTACGGCATCGAGGGCCAGGGCTGGTTCCTCTCGTTCCACTGCTTCACGAGATACATCAAGGTGACCTTCCTCAACGGCGCCTCACTGCGTCCCGTGCCGCCGGTGAGCTCCAGGCACGAGCACGTGCGCTACTTCCACATCCACGAGGAAGACGAGCCCGACGAGGAGCTCCTGGCGAGCTGGATCAGGCAGGCGGCGGCGCTACCCGGTGAAGACGTCTTCTAGTCCCGTCGGGCCGCCACATTCGCGAAGAGACCGTTCGGCGCCCCTGAATTGGCGGTGACGATGTCCGGGAACCCGTCGCCGTTCAGATCCCCGACGCCCAGCCCGTAGGTCGAGCAGTCCGCGCACCCGAAGCGGAACTCGTCGAACGCCGCGGGCTCGCCGCCCCGGTTGAAGTAGACGGCGTTCCGCGCGCCCACGTTGGCGACGACGATATCCGGGTCCCCGTCGAGATCCACGTCCGCGAGCTGGACCGCGTAGCTCTCGTCGTCGTCCATCCCGAACGGCAGGCTGCGCTCGAACCCGCCCGACCTGTCGCCGAAATACACCGCGTTCACCTCGCCGATGTTCGCCGTCACGATGTCCGGGACACCATCGCCGTCCACGTCGCCCACCGCCACTCCGCGCGTCTCGTCGCTCCCGGTTCCGTATCCGCTCACCCGTTGGAAGCTGCCGCCATCGTTCCAGTGGATGGTGTTCGCTCCACCGTCGCGGTTGGCGAGCACGAGGTCCGGATCTCCGTCGCCGTCGAGGTCCGCGGCGACGACGTCGATGGTCGAGTCGTCCCCGGCCCCGAACGGCGTTCCCTTGCCGAAGGCTCCGGAGCCGTCTCCATGGAAGATGAAGTTCTGGCGGGCCCGGTTTACCACGAGGATGTCAACGTGGCCATCCCCGTCCAGATCGGCCAGCGTCAGGCTTCGCGTCGAACTTGGCGTGCCGAAGGTGGCTCCGGCGTGGAATCGGCCCGCTCCGTCGTTGAAGAAGATGAGGTTCCGCGTGCGGTCGTTCCCCACCGCGACATCCAGGTCTCCGTCGCCATCGAAGTCGGCGAGCGGGACGGCATAGCTCCCGGCCTCTTCCTCACCCAGCCGCCGCGCCAGCGTGAAGGCGGCGTTCCCGTCGTTGAAGTAGACCAGGTTCTGCTCAGGCCAGTGGCGCCCGTTGGCGACGACCACGTCCAGCGCCCCGTCGCCGTTTACGTCGCCGAGACTCACGGACGCCGTCAGCTCGCTGCCTCCACCCAGGGACCGGAGTGGGCGAAAGGTGCGCTCCTGGCCTGCCAGGGGGGTCACGGTGAGCGGGGATGCGAGGAGGGCGGTGGCGGCGAGTGCCCCACGGAAGCGCTGCTGATCGAGCACCGTCCAATTCCTCATGTTCCTGCTCCTGCTCAGATGTTTCCCGAGCGCTCAGTGCCCGAATTGATACGTCCGAGGCTGATGCGCGGCCAGTGCCCCGCGCCTGCCCCTCAATACCCCAACACCCCCGGCAGCCACAACACCACCCCCGGCACCACCGCGACCACCACCGTAAGCCCAAGCATCAGCGCCAGATACGGCCACAGCGGCCGCGCCACCTCCGCCGGCTCGACCCCTCCCACCGAGCAGGCCACCAACAGGCTCACACCCACGGGCGGCAGGAACACGGAGATCCCCTGGGTCGCCACGATGACGGCGCCGTAGTGCACCGGGTCGATCCCGAGCTGCGTCGCCAAAGGCAGCAGGATCGGCGTCAGCAGGACCACCGCGGGCACGCCCTCGAGGATGGCCCCAAGCGGCAGGAAGACCAGGATGGTGAGGATCATGAAGCCCACCTGCCCGCCCCCCATCCCCACCACCGATGACGCCAGTGCCTGCGGCACCTGCATGACCGCGAGCACCCAGCCGAGGAGGCGTGCGGCGCCCACCACGAACAGCACCATCCCCGAGACCATGGCGGTCTGGACGACCTTCCCCCACAGCTCCGCGAGGGTGAGGGACCGGTACACCGGCCCGGCCAGCACCAGCGCGTAGGCGACGGCCACCGCGGCAGCCTCGGTCGGCGTGAAAAGCCCGAAGCGGATGCCGCCCAGGATGACCACGATCATGAAGAGGGGGAGCAGGGCGTCTCCCGCCGCGCGCCGGATCTCCGCGAGCGATGCGCGCTCCCCGGCCGGCCATCCCTGCCTGCGCGCCTGCCACCCGATCTGCGTCATCAGGCCCACGGCGATCAGCAGCGCGGGCACGATCGAGGCGACGAACAGGGCGCCGATGGAGACGTTGCCGATGACGCCGTAGACCACCATCACGATGGCGGGCGGAATGAGGATGCCCATCCCGCACGCCGCTGACACGATCGCGGTGGCGCGCGCCCGGCCGTACCCGTTCGCGGTCAGCTGCGGCACCATGATGCCGCCGATGGCGGCTGCATCCGCGGAAGTGGAGCCCGACACCCCCGAGAAGAACATCTCGGCCATGATGACCACCTGCCCGAGCCCCCCTGGGAGGTGCCCCACGAGCGCCCGCGCCAGCGCCACCAGGCGGCGGCTGATCCCCCCGACGTCCATCAGGAAGCCGGCCAGAATGAAGAGGGGGACGGCTAGCATGGGGAAGGAATCCATCCCCGCGACGATCTGTTGGGGGATGATGACGAGCGGAAGGTCCGCCATCACGATGGCGACAACGGCCGCGATCGCGAGCGCGAAGCCGATGGGCACCGCGGCCAGCACCAGGAGGCCGAAGACGCCGAGGAGGAAGGCGCCCATTCAGGAGGTGTCCTCCGTCACCCACCCCGCCACCATGTGCACCACCATCAGCACGCCCGACACCGGCGCCGCCGCATAGACCAACGCTACGGGCAGGTTCAGTGCCGGCGAGCGCTCTGCCATGGTGAGGCCCATGAGGGCGATGCCAGTCGCGATGAGGAGGAGCGAGAACAGGAGCACGACCACCCCCGCGAACCTCTCCGCGGCCCTCTTCGCGCGCGGAGCCAGCGCCTTCGTGACCTGGTCGAATCCGAAGTGCGCCCGATGCTCCACCGCCAGCGAGGCCCCGAGCAGCGAAACCCAGATAAAGCAGAAGCGCGAAACCTCCTCGCTCCACGGATTCGGATAGGCGAAGAGGTAGCGCATCAGGACCTGGAGCAGGACCACGGCGGCAACCGTGATGACCAAGCCACCCGCGGCCCAGGTCTCTAACGCGACAAGAGCCCGATTGAGCGCGCGGAGTCGTCGCATCATTCGCGCTCCACCTCGGCCCGCGGCATCCGATTGAGTTCCGCGATCATTTCACCTCGCACCCTCCGCCTCCTCCACCAGCCGCGCGATGAGCGCCTCGCCGTCCGGCAGCCGATCGGCCAGTTCGTCCCAGATGCCTGGCCGCACCACCGGTCGGAACGGCGCCAGGTCCGGGCGCGAGATCTCCACGCCCGCGGCCCGCATCTGCTCGATGGCCTCCGCCTCCATCCGGCGCGCCTCTTCGCTCTGGTACGCGAGCGCATCGGCCGCGGAGCGATCCACGATCTCCCGGATGTCCCCGGGAAGCGCCCGGTAGAACGGCTCGTTCACCAGGAGCGTGATCGGGTTGTAGGTGATGGACGTGAAGCTGTAGAACCGGGCCACCTCGTGGAGCCGGCTGCTCACGAACCCGATGGCGTTCGCCTCCCCGCCGTCGATCACGCCCTGCTGCAGCGCGGAGTAGACCTCGCCGTAGTTCATCGGGGTAGCCTGGACACCGAGCGCGGAGTACGCCGCCAGATAGGTCGCGTTCTGCAGGACCCGGAGCTTGAGCCCCGCGAGATCCTCCGGCGCCTTGACCGCCCGGCGCCGATTGTAGACGTGGCGGAACCCGTAGTCGAGAAAGCCCAGCGAGCGGACCCCCGTGCGCTCCAGCAGCAGCTCGCGCCACCAGTCCCCGACCGGACCGTTCATCACCGCGAGCCCGTGATCCCGGTTCTCGAAGAGGAAGGGGAGGTCGAACATCTGCCCTTCGGGCACCCAGCCCGAGAGCACGGGCGTGCCCGTGATGGCCATGTGCACCGCGCCGACCTGGATCTGCTCGAAGGCCACGCGCTCGCCGCCGAGCTGTCCCGACGGATAGATGACGACCCGGAAGCGCCCGTCAGTGCGCTCAAGCATCAGGTCCCGGAAGCGCTCCGCCAGGAGATGGAACTCCGAGTTGGTCGAGAGCACGTGGGAGAAGCGAACCTCCCAGGTGGGGGCGTCGCCCGGGGGGTTGCCGGAATCGTCCGGTCCGGCGCTCCGGCACGACACCACCAGGAGCACGGCCAAACCAGCCAGCAGCCCGAATACAGGCAGACGCGAGCGCCTTGGCCGAGCCGGTCTGGTCAGTCGATGCACCGAGCCGCGTACCAACCCCCTACGCACCCCAGATCGTCTGGCCGCCGTCGATGAACAGGCTGGCGCCGGTCACGAGACGAGCCTCGCCGCCGGACGCGAGGTACACCACCGCCCCTACCAGGTCGTCCGGGTTGCCGATCAACCCGAGCGGGATGCGCGCGAGGCGGCGCTCCCGGAACTCCTCCTGCGCGATGTCGGCCCGGTTCAGGTCGGTCTCGATGAGGCCCGGCGCGATGGCGTTCACCCGGATCCCGTGGGGCGCGAGCTCGAGGGCCATCTGCTTCGTCAGCATCTCGATCCCGGCCTTGGACACGCAGTAGTGGGTGAGGTTCGGGGCGGCCACCGCCTGCCCGGCGGACGATACGTTGACGATGGCACCCGGCGTCCCAGCCGCGACCATGCGCCGCGCCACCGCCTGCCCCACCAGGAAGTACCCCTTCAGGTTCACGTCCAGAATGGCGTCCCACTCCTCCTCGTCGATCTCGAGGAGGGGCGTGCGCTTCAGGATGCCCGCGTTGTTGACCAGGATGTCGATGCCGCCCAGGAAGTCGTGCGCCCCGGCGACGAAGCGTTCGACATCCGATGCCGAGTCCGTGGACCCCTGCACGGCCACCGCGCGCCGCCCCATCTCCTCGATCTCGCGGACCGCGCTCTCCGCATCCGCGCGGCTCCGCCGATAGTTGACCGCTACATCCGCGCCCTCACCCGCCAGCCCCAGGGCGATGGCCCGGCCGATGCTTCGCGAACCCCCGGTGACCAGAGCACGCTTGCCTTCAAGCCGCATGGAGAGTCCGGATCCGGGCCATCCTCTGGCCGCGCCCGTCGCCAATCACCCCAGATCGAAGCGATCCAGGTTCATCACCTTGTTCCACGCCGCCACGAAGTCGCGCACGAAGGCTTCCTGCCCGTCGTCGCACGCGTAGATCTCCGCGAACGCGCGCAGCTCGGAGTTCGAACCGAAGACGAGGTCGACGCTGGTGCCGGTCCATCTCACTTCGCCCGTCCCGCGATCACGTCCCTCGAACTGGTCGTCGGAACCCTCGGACGCCTGCCATTCGACACTCATGTCGAGCAGGTTCACGAAGAAGTCGTTGGTCAGCGTTCCCGGCCGGTCGGTGAAGACGCCCAGTTCGGAACCGCCGCCGTTGGCAGCCAGGACACGCAGGCCGCCCACCAGCGCGGTCATCTCCGGCGCTGTCAGGGTCAGCAGGTCCGCGCGGTCCACCAACTGCTCCGCCGCCGGTCTCCCGTTGCCGCCCCCGCTGAAGTTGCGGAACCCGTCCGTCTTCGGCTCGAGCACGGCGAACGACTCCGCGTCGGTCTGTTCCGCCGTCGCATCGGTGCGCCCGGGCGAGAACGGCACCTCGACATCGTGCCCGGCGTCCTTCGCCGCCTGCTCGACCGCCGCGCACCCGCCCAGCACGATCAGGTCGGCGAGCGAGACCCGCTTGCCGCCGGACTGCGAGCCGTTGAAGTCCTCCCGGATCGTCTCCAGGGCCCCGAGCGCCTCCGCCAGCGCCGCCGGCTCGTTGACCTCCCATCCGTTCTGCGGCGCCAGTCGAATACGCGCGCCGTTCGCCCCGCCGCGCTTGTCGGTGCCGCGGAAGGTCGACGCCGATGCCCAGGCCGTCGAGACCAGCCGCGAAACCGCCAACCCCGATGCGAGCACCCTGCCCTTGAGGTCGGCGATGTCCTCGGCGTCGATCACCTCATGGTCGACGTCGGGCACGGGATCCTGCCACAACTGCGGCTCGGCCGGGACCTCGGCCCCGAGATACCGCGCCACCGGCCCCATGTCGCGATGCGTCAGCTTGTACCAGGCACGCGCAAACGCGTCCGCCAGCTCCTCCGGGTTCTCCATGAAGCGCTTCGCGATGGCCGCATAGGCGGGGTCCATCCTCAGGGAGAGATCCGTCGTCAGCATCATGGGGGCATGCGTCTTCGACGGATCGTGCGCATCCGGCACCGTACCCACGCCGGCGCCGTCCTTCGGGGTCCACTGCGCCGCGCCGGCGGGGCTCGTCACCTGCTCCCACTCGTAGCCGTGCAGGTTCTCGAGGAAGTTGTTGTCCCACTTCACCGGGTTGGTCGTCCACGCGCCCTCGATCCCGCTGGTGACGGAATCGGCGCCCTTGCCTGTGCCGTAGCTGGTCTTCCAGCCGAGCCCCTGCTCTTCCAGTTCGGCGCCCTCCGGCTCGGGACCTACGTAGCGGCCTGCATCGGCGGCGCCGTGCGCCTTGCCGAAGGTGTGCCCGCCGACGATGAGCGCGACGGTCTCCTCGTCGTTCATCGCCATGCGGCGGAAGGTCTCGCGGATGTCCCGGGCCGCCGCGACGGGATCCGGCTTGCCGTTGGGCCCTTCGGGGTTCACGTAGATCAGGCCCATCTGCACGGCGCCGAGGGGCTCGTCGAGTTCGCGGTCGCCGCTGTAGCGCTCATCCCCGAGCCAGGTATCCTCGGCTCCCCAGTCGATGTCCTCCGGCTCCCATACGTCCTCGCGGCCTCCGCCGAAGCCCATCGTCCTGAAGCCCATCGACTCCAGGGCGCAGTTGCCGGCGAAGATCATCAGGTCGGCCCAGGAGAGCTTGCGGCCGTACTTCTGCTTGATGGGCCAGAGCAGCCGGCGCGCCTTGTCGAGATGGGCGTTGTCGGGCCAGCTGTTGAGGGGCGCGAAGCGCTGGGTGCCGGCGCCCCCGCCGCCACGGCCGTCGCTGATGCGGTATGTGCCCGCGCTGTGCCACGCCATGCGGATGAAGAGCGGCCCGTAGTGTCCGTAGTCGGCCGGCCACCAGTCCTGCGACGTCGTCATCAGCTCGAAGAGGTCCTTCCTCAGGGCCTCCAGGTCGAGCGACTTGAACTCCTCGGCGTAGTCGAAGTCCTCGCCCATGGGATCGGTCGAGCGGGCATGGCGCCCGAGCGGCTTCAGGTTCAACTGGTTCGGCCACCAGTCCTTGTTCATCGTGTGCATCGGGTGATTCCCTCGAGGTTGAGCGGGGTGGGTCGTCGTGGCGTGGCATCCCGCGTCCAGTGTTTTGGGACCGTTTGGACTCTATAGTAT
>JAJEBS010000022.1 GCA_022822425.1 Gemmatimonadota bacterium
ACACGTGGGCGTCGGTGACGGTCAGCCCCCCTCCCCCGCGACCGTAACAGATCGGCCCCGGCACCGCGCCCGCGCTCTCGGGACCCACCCGGAGGGCGCCGCCGGGGTCCACCCGGGCGAGGGAGCCGCCGCCGGCCCCCACTGTGTGGATGTCGATCACCGGGATGGCGGCCGGCTGCCCCCCGATGGTGAATTCCCGGGTGCGCAACGGCCGCCCCGGGCAGAGCGACACATCGGTGGAGGTACCGCCCATGTCGAAGGTGACGATGTCCCGGAAGCCGGCCCGGCGCGCCCAGGCGAGCGCCCCCACCACCCCGCCGGCCGGACCCGACAGGACGGTGTGCACCGGCTCCTCGCGCGCCCGCGCGACCGGAAGCGCCCCCCCGTTCGACCCCATGATGCGGACCGCCCGCGCCCCCGACCGCTCCTCCAGCCGGCCCAGGTAGCCGGAGACCACCGGCGCGATGTAGGCGTTCACGACCGTGGTCGAGGTGCGTTCGTACTCGCGGTACTCGGGGAGGATCTCCGAGGACACCGAGACCGCATGGCCCGCCGTGCGCAGCCGTTCCGCCACCGCGGCCTCGTGCGCGGGGTCGGCGTAGGCGTGCAGCAGCGCCACCGCCCACACCTCCGCCTCGCGGTCGCTCAGTGTCTCGACCTCCGCCGGGTCGAGCGGCTCGATCTCCTCGCCCTGCGGCCCCAGCCGCCCGCGGATGCCCACCCGGTCGGCGCGCGCCACCAGCGGCGGCGGCCGGTGGCCGGCCAGGGCGTAGAGCTGCGGGCGGTTCTGGCGCCCGATCTCGATCACGTCCTCGAAGCCCCGGTTGGTCACCAGCACGACGCGCGCGCCCTTGCGCTCGAGCAGGGCGTTGGTCCCGACCGTCGAGCCGTGCACCATCAGGAAGGGCCGGTCCTCGTCCATCAGCTGCCGCACCCCCGCCAGCACCGCCTCCGAGGGGTCCGCCGGAGTGGAAGGCAGCTTCAGCGTGGAAACCCGCCCGCCGCCGTAGAGCACGAAGTCGGTGAAGGTCCCGCCCGTGTCCACCGCCAGCACCGGGATACCGGACAGCCCACCCGGGGTGTTGCTAGGCATGGGCGGTCGCGTCAGGTTCGGTCGCATGAATCCTGGCCTCTCCTTCGAGCGCTTCCGCGAGCTCGCCCGGGACAGCCGTCTGGTGCCGGTGTGGGCGGAGTTGCTCTTCGATGTGGATACGGCGGTCACCGCCTACGCGCGAATTGTGCGCCCGCCCCGGGGTTTCCTGCTGGAGTCGGTGGTGGGAGGCGAGCGCTGGGCGCGCTACAGCTTCCTGGGGACGGATCCGGCGGCGGTGTGGCGCCTCCACGGCGGCAGCGCCACCTGGTGGACGCGCGACGGCGGCTGGCAGCCGGTCGACGCCGACGACCCCCTCGCCGACCTCTCCCGACGGCTGGAGGCGTACCAGCCTGCCGACGTCCCGGAACTCCCCCGCTTCTGGGGAGGCGCCGTCGGGTACCTGGGATACGACGTGGTGCGCCAGCTGGAGCGGCTGCCGAACGCCCCTCCGGACGGCCTCGACATCCCGGACGCGATGTTCATGTTCACCGATGTCGTGCTGGCCATCGATAACCTGCTGGGGCGGGCGGACGTCATCGCCGCCGTTCCGGTCGAGCCCGGGCTCGGGGAGGAGGAGCTGCGCGCCCGCTACGAGCGCGGACTCCGGAAGGTCGCCGCCGCCATTCACTCGCTGCGCACGGCTCCCGCGCCTCCTCCCATGGAGCTGCTGCCCGAACCCGCCGCCGACCCCGAGTTCGAGAGCAGCATGAGCCGGGAGGAGTTCGAGAGCGCAGTGCAGGCCATCCGCGACTACATCTTCGCCGGCGACGCCTTCCAGGTGGTGCTCAGCCAGCGGCTCGAGATGTCGCTCGCGGGGTCGCCCTTCGAGCTCTACCGGGTGCTCCGGACGCTCAACCCGTCGCCCTACCTGTACTTCGTCGAACTGGACGGCGTGACCCTGGTGGGCAGCTCCCCGGAACTGCTGGTTCGGGTGGAGGACGGCGTCGTGACCGTGCGTCCCATCGCCGGGACACGCCCGCGGGGCGCCACCCCCGAGGAGGACGCCCGCCTGGCCGCCGAGCTGGCCGCGGACGAGAAGGAGCTGGCGGAGCACCGCATGCTCGTCGACCTGGGCCGCAACGACGTGGGCCGGGTGGCGCGCTCCGGCACCGTGCGGGTCTCGGAGCTGATGGCGGTCGAGCGCTACTCGCACGTCATGCACATCGTCAGCCGGGTGGAGGGAGACCTCCGGGAAGGGCTCACGGCGCTGGACGCGCTCCTGGCCGGCTTTCCGGCGGGAACGCTCTCGGGAGCACCCAAGGTGCGCGCCATGGAGATCATCGACGAGCTGGAACCCGTGCGCCGGGGTCCCTACGGCGGCGCCGTCGGCTATCTCGCCTACGGGGGCCGAACGATGGACACCGCCATCGCCATCCGCACGCTGCTGGCGGCGCGGGGGAAGGCGTACGTGCAGGCGGGGGCCGGGGTGGTGGCGGACTCCGATCCCGGCGCCGAATACGAGGAGACCCTCAACAAGGCGCGGGCGTTGCTCCGGGCGGGAACGATGATTGCCGGAGCGGATTCGGAGGACTGAGGCGCTTCCCGCACCTGCCTTCCGCGGGTCCCTCGCGATGGGGTCCAATCCGACTCGGGCGCCCGTTCAGGCGGCGAAGGCGCCGCTCCCCAGCTCCTCCAGCAGCGCGGCGAGGGCGACGATGCCCTTGTCGAAGTTCTCCAGCGGAAACCACTCGTCCGGGGCATGCATGTTGGCCCCGGGGAGCGCGAACCCCAGGAGGAGCACCGGCGCCTCGAGGATGCGCTCGAACTCGCCCACGATGGGGATCGAGCCCCCCTCGCCGGTGAGCACCGGCGGGCGGCCGAAGGAGCGCGCCAGCGCCCGGCTGGCCGCGTCGATCAGACCTCCCGACACCTGCCCCCGCCACGGCATTCCGCCGTGCAGCTCCTCGATCTCGACCCGGACTTGCGGGGGCGCCACCCGCGCGATGTGGGCCCGCAGCAGCTCCGCCACCCGCGCCGGATCCTGGTCTGGAACCAGCCGGAAGCTGACCTTGGCCATGGAGTGCGCCGGGAGCACCGTCTTGGCGCCTTCGCCGGTGTAGCCGGAGAGGAGGCCGTTCACCTCGCAGGTGGGACG
This sequence comes from Gemmatimonadota bacterium, assembly GCA_022822425.1. GTDB lineage: Bacteria > Gemmatimonadota > Gemmatimonadetes > Longimicrobiales > Gaopeijiaceae > BD2-11. Next base: position 3,189 of record JAJEBS010000022.1, read on the forward strand.
GATCCAGAGGCGCTCCAGGGTCGAGTACCCCGCCTCGCCCGACAGCGCCGCCACGCCCACGCCCGCGCGGAACTCCTCGTCGTCGAAGGGCAGCGCGCGAATCTCGGCGCGGGTCTCATCGCCCCAGTCCACGACGTCGTCGTAGAACCCCTCGATCGCGATGCGCCCGTCGTCGTCGTGCAGCGTTCCGAGGATGCGGGCGAGCGCCATCGCCGGGTTGACCACCCCGCCGCCGTAGCTGCCCGAGTGCAGATCGCTCGCGGGCCCGTGCACGGTGATCTCGAAGTAGGCCAGGCCACGCAGCGAGAAGAGCACCGAGGGCAGGCCGGGCGCGAACATCGCCGAATCGGAGATCACCACCACGTCGCACGCCAGCCGCTCGGCGTGCGCCTCCACGAAGGGGATGAGGTTGGGCGAGCCGATTTCCTCCTCCCCCTCGGCCAGCACGACCAGGTTCACCGGCAGCCGGCCGTCGGCGGCCAGCAGCGACTCCGCGGCCTTCACGTGCAGGAAGAGTTGCCCCTTGTCGTCGGCGGACCCGCGCGCGTAGATGCGTCCGTCACGCACGTCGGGCTCGAAGGCGGGCGCCGTCCACAACTCCAGCGGCTCGGCGGGCTGGACGTCGTAGTGGCCGTACACCAGCACGGTGGGGGCGTCCTCTCCCGCTCCGCGCCACTCGCCGAGCACCACCGGGTGGCGCGGCGTCTCCAGGATCTCGGCCTCCAGGCCGATGTCCTTCATGCGGTCGCGCAGCCAGCCCGCGGCATCGCGCGTGTCCCCGTTGTGTTCGGACTTCGCGCTGATGGAGGGAATGCGCAGGAAGTCGAAGAGCTCCGCCAGAAACCGGTCGAGGTTGGCGGCGGTGAATTGCTCCGCAGCCGTCACATCCACCCCCGGATGCCCCAGCGGTAGGTCCAGGACATGAGCGCGGCCAGCACGACCGCGCCGATCATCCCTCCCGCGCTGAGCGCCACGGGATCGTCGAACTCGAGGATGCCCACGCCCAGCATGCCCCCGATGACCGCGCCGAAGGCCCCGAACACCGCCAGCAGCCAGGTGTGGCCGGCGGTCTCCTCGGGCCGCTTCACCACCACCTTCATCATCAGCCCGATGAAGGCGCCGACAACGATCCACACACCGACGCCGATCCAGTTTTCCATGGCGTTATCCCGAAATCTCGTTGAGGGAGTTGGGCAGGCAGCGGCGAAAATCTACCCGCGCGCAGAGCGGGAAGCCACCCCGGGGACCCGCGACGACCTACCCCTCGCGCATTCGCCGCTTCAGCTCCGCGAGGCGATCCTCCAGGTTCTCCTCCCTCGAGGGCCCGGACTCGAATTCCCGGTCGAACGCGGCGGCGGCTTCGGCCTCGGACTCGGTGCCGGAGACCTTCTCTCCCATGCGGTCGAAATCGCGGAAGAGGTCGTCGGCCCTGCCCAGGGTCTCGCGCGCCTCGGTCCGCCCCGCCGTGGCGCCGAGGGCCTCGCTCTTCTGCCGCGCTACCTTGATCTGCTCCAGCATCTCGTCCAGGTCGCTCCGGCACACCGTGAGCTCGCGCAGAATCGCCTCCGCCTTGCCCTCGAGCACCTGCGCGCGCTCTTCGTGCTTTCTGGCGAAATCCTCCGCGACGCGCACCGTTTCCTCATCGCCGATGCGGTCGGCCTGCTGCTGGCGGCGGCGGCAGACCTCGGCCTGCTCCGACTCCCGCTGCGCGCGGGCCCGGGCGGCGGCCAGGTCCTTCTCCAGCCTGGAGACGTACGCCTTGGCGTCGGTGGCTTCGCGGTACATGCCGGCGAGCAGGCCATCCACCGTCTCGGGGATCTGGTCGCGATTGAGCTCGGTCTTGAAGTTGTCGACGGCTTCCCGGAACGCGGCTCGAAGCTTGGCGAACATGTGACGTGGATGTCCTTCCCGGGATGGCCCAGCCTCGGGTTCGGCCGGCGTCGCTCAGTTCAGGTAGGGTTCGATGCGCTGGGCGAAGGAGTTGCGGGCCCGGTGCAGGCGGCTCTTGACCGTGCCCAGGTTCACGCCGGTGATCTCGGCGATCTCGTCGTAGCTCTTGCCGTCGAGCTCGCGCAGGCGGAAGACCATCCGGTGATGCTCGGGCAGCTGGGCGACCGTGTCCTCGACGAGCCTCTTCAGGAAGCGCTTGCGGTAGAGCCCGTCCGGGGACATGGAGGAATCCTCGAACTGCAGGGGCCGGGGATCGTCTTCCCAGCGGCTGCGCAACACCTGGAAGAGCACCACGGGGCTGCGTGACCGGTTGCGCAGCTCGTTCTTGGAGAGATTGCTCGCGATCGTGTAGATCCAGGTGGAGAACTTCTTGCTGGTGTCGAAGCGCTCGAGATGCCGGGCCACCCGGATGAAGGCCTCCTGGGTGAGATCCTGCGCGCGGTCGGCGTCCCCCGTCTTGCGGACGATGAAGTGGACGAGGCGCTCGCGATACCGGTTGAAGAGCCTGGTGAAGGCCCCGCGGCGGTGGTTCAGGTGCGACACCACCAACTCCTCGTCGCTCATGCAGTCGAGCGGGAGCCCGGAGAGCAGGTCCGGTTCGCGCAGTTTCGACTCCGCCATCGGCTTCTCCTTCACACCACCACCGTACACCCCGCACCCCGGCCATCCCCGCGGGCGGTGCGGAAGGAATCCGCGTCAGACCTGTGCGCCAGCCCGCGGAGAGCGGGAGTTTCCCATCTCGGAATATGCCCGCTCCACAGGCGTTACTCAAGTGTGACAACGATGCCGGACTCAGACGGGACGCTGTTCCAGCGACAGCAGCGTGCCGCCCTCGGAGATGCCCTCGTAGAGAGCCTTTTCGGGCGCAGGCTGCCGGTCGCGGGAGGCGAGCGCTTCCTCGGCGCCCGCCGCGACTTCGTCGGTGACCAGTTCCTCGATCGCCCGCAACTGGTCCGGGTCGATGCCCCGCGCCTCGAGGTACGCTTCGTAGAGGCCCACCGGATCCCTTCGTCCCCAGCGCTCGAACAGCTCCGGGGGAAAGGTCTCGCGGGCCTCGCGCTCGTCGTGGGTGGCGTGCCCGCCCATGCGGAAGGTGGAAGCGACGATGATGGCGGGACCGTCGCCGGCGCGGCAGGCGTCCGCGGCCATGCGGGTGACCGAGTACACGTCCAGGATGTTGTTGCCGTCGCAACTCCAGCCCCGGACGCCGTACATCGCCGGCCAGGCCTCCAGGCTGCCGGCGCCGTGCTGTTCGAGCGGAGTGCCGAGCGCCACCCGGTTGTTCTGGATGATGAAGATGGCCGGGAGGCGCTGGACCGCGGCGAGGTTGAGCCCCTCGTGACACTCGCCGGTCTTGGTGGCGCCGTCGCCGATCCAGGTGAGCGCGACGCGCTTCTGGCCCAGGTTGCGGAACGCGAGCGCCACGCCCGCCATTACGGGCACGTTGGTGCCCATGTGGCTGATGGGCTGGATGACGCCCTTGGCCAGCGCGCCGATGTGCAGGTCGCGCCCCCCGTTGGGCCCGTCCTCGGTCGCGAGGTAGCCGCGGAAGATGTCCGCCACCGGCATCCCCATCATGTGGCATGCCCCGGCGTTGCGGATCATCGGGCTGACGATGTCGCGGGTGGGGTCGAGCGCGCGCACGCTGCCGACGGTGACCGCTTCCTCGCCGGTGGCGAGCCAGGCCTTGGAGATGACGCCCTGGCGCACCCAGCGCTTGAGCCCGATGTCGTGGAGGCGGGTGGTGAGCAGGTCGCGGTAGAAGGCGAGCAGGTCGTCCTCGGAGAGTTCGGCGACGAGCGCGGCCCGGGTGGGTTCGGCCAGCGTCTGCTCGAACGCGCGCACCAGCTCCGGGTCGGCTTCCCAGGCCTGGTACTCGGGCGGGTCGAAGGCGGGGTAGCGCTTCATGGGACGGCAGCCCCGGCTGGCGCGGCGCCCAGGCTCGGGCGCACGGACGCGACCGCGGGACGTCCGGTCATCGATCTGCCGTGGCCGCGCGATGAACCCGATACGCGCACAGGTCCTGCACGACCCGGAGCCCCCGGGCGCGGGCGGCGGCCGCTTCCTCGTCGGCCCGGATGTCCTCCTGGAGCCACACCACCGGACGCTCCGCACGGGCGGCCGCCTCCGCCAGGTGGGTTCCCGCCTCCTCGGACGGGCGGAAGACGACGACCATGTCCACGGGCTCCGTGACCTCCGCGAGCGACTTCCTCGCGGGCTTCCCCAGCATGCGGGTCGCGAACGGGTTGACGGGAACGATGTCGTACCCCTTGGCCGCCAGGTAGGACGGCACCCGCCGCGCCGCCTTGGCGGGATCCCGGGACATGCCCACGACCGCGATCGTCCTCACGGAGCGCATGATGTCCCGCAGCTCCGCGGCATCCGGATTGTCCGGATCCGAGGACTCCTGCAGCAGGACATCGAGAGCGGTCAGGTTGGTCATGGATGGGCATCGGGGAGTGGATCGCGCGCCCGTTCCGCATGGGCCGGCGAGCGCCCACCGTCGGCAGTCGGGGTCGTCAGGATAGGGGATGGAGGGGCAGGGAGCAACGGCGCGGGCGGAGCGCGATGAACGGGGTAGCGGTTGCTCGCAGTTCGCCGGGTCGCCATCATCCCGGGCGTCTGCATTCCGGACATCTTCGGCATGCGGGGTTTCGGAGGGAGGCCACCTGTGGATATGCTCGGATACGTTCTGTTTTTCGTCGCGGTCGCAGCCTTGCCCGTGGTTTGGCGCCTGTCGGGCCAAAGGGCGGCGGAGCGGTATCGACGCGCGCTCGAGCGCCTCGACGCGGAGGTGCGCTCCGGGAAGATCGGCGCGGACGACGCTTCGCTGCCTGCCGGCATCAGGACGGTCCGCCAACGCCTGGCGACCGGGTGGATGCCGGTGCGGGGCGCGTCGCCGGAGATCCTCTCCCGCCTCGCGCAGTTCCTCCAGACAGCCGTCGTGAAGCCGCTCGTGCAGGCCCTTCACGCCCGCGGCCGCGGCGTTCGCCCCCGCATTCAGCAGGCCCTCGACGCCATCGAGGACATCGAATTCTACGCGGAGAAGCCGGAGCTGGAACGCGCTTCCGTCGACGTGGTCGAGGCGGTGCAGGGCGTGGCGCGCGAATTCCAGAAGGCCTTCAAGGTCGAAGTGAAGCTGGATCTGCCGGGAGGGCCGGTACCGTGCCGCGCGGATCTCGCCGCGCTGCAGGATGCCGTCTACATGATCCTGGCGAACGGGGGACGCCACGGGGGCGGGGAACCGATCGAAGTCTCGCTTCGCAACGCCGGCGGCGAGGCGCGGCTTGTGGTGCGCGATTCGGGCGAGGGGTTCTCGGATGAGGCGCTGGGGCGCGCGACGGAGCCCTTCTTCAGCACGGTGGCGGGCGCGCTGGGACTGGGGCTGACCCACGCGCGCTACGTCGTCCAGACTCACGGCGGGACCCTGGAGGTGCGGAATCGCGGCGGAGGCGGGGAGGTGGTGGTGGGGTTGCCTGTGGGTGAGGGCTGACGGAGCGGGGGCCCGCCTTTAGCGCAAGCCAGCCGCCCACGATGGCCAGGACGAAGCTCGGATTCCGCCTGAAGCTCTTCGGCCTCACCGCACCCGTCACGACCTGACTCGGGTGGTCGCTGCCGGCCAGCCTCGGTGTCTTCATCCTCAGGTAGTCACCGACGCAGGGAGCGATCCCCTTGCCCGTTATTGATAATATGTTATCATTTTCGGCCTGGTACCTCACTCTCCCTCTCTCTCTTGCCGGGAGGGTGACACGGATCGACCGCGCGCAGCACAGCGGGCGTAAGCAAACGGGAGTTCCAGTGCAGACACGCCTGATGCACGGCTCGGTCGGGTCCACGGTTCGGGTGAGCCGATGACGGAGGGAACCCGGACACTCGACGTTGTCATCGTCGGCGCCGGGGCTGCGGGCCTCGGCTTTGGTGTGACGCTACGTCACCTGGGAATCGACAACTTTGCGATCCTCGACCGCGGCGACGTCGGTGCCTCGTTCCTGCGTTGGTCCCGACAAACGCGCTTCATCACGCCATCGTTCACCAGCAACCAGTTCGGCCTGCTGGACCTGAACGCCGTGTGTCTGGGAACCTCCCCGGCTTTCTCGATCGGCACCGAGCACCCCACGGGGGCGGAGTACGCCGCTTATCTGCAGGGGGTGGCGGAGCATTTCGAATTGCCCATGGCGACCGGGACCGACGTTCTCTCGATTTCGAGGAAAGCGCGGCGCAAGCCGTTTCGGGTAGAGACGAGTCGCGGCGACCTCCACGCGCGGTTCGTGGTATGGGCGGGCGGCGAAATGCAGTATCCGCGGACCCACGGCTTCCCGGGCGCCGAGCTTTGCCTGCACTACTCCAACGTCGACTCATGGGACGATCTCGCCAACGGCGAACGATACGTCATCGGCGGCGCCGAGAGCGGCGTCGACGCCGCCGTCGCGCTGGCCGCTGCCGGTCGGCGAGCCGTCGTCTTCGACCGCGAGGAGCCGTGGAACCGAAGAGGCTCGGACCCCAGCCAACTCCTGTCACCGTTTACGCGGGCGCGCCTGGACTCGGCCGTCGACTCGGGTCGGGTGACGCTGCGCGGCGGCTGTGTCGTCACCGGCGTTCGCCGCAACCACAGCGGCTATCAGTTGGCGTTCGAGGACGGCGACGTCATCGACTGCGCCGAGAAGCCGATCCTGGCCACTGGATTCGTCGGTTCGGCAAGCCACGTTCGCTCGTTGTTCGATTGGCGAGACGAGTACTTTCCGTTGCTCACGGAAAACGACGAGTCCACCGTGACGAAGGGGCTCTTCCTGGTCGGTCCGCAGGTGCGCCAGGACGATATCATCTTCTGCTTCATCTACAAGTTCCGCCAACGGTTCGCCGTGGTGGCCAACCAGATCGCCCGGCGCCTGCGAGTGAGCACGGAGCCACTGGAGTGGTACCGCCGCCACGGAATGTACCTCGACGATCTGTCGTGCTGCGAAGATGCCTGCGCTTGTTGAATGGGCCGTGAAATACTCCGGACGCCCACTCGCGATCTGATCGTCCGTCCGCGCCCTCTTTTCCTGGAGCGCTCCGCCCTCGGGCCTTTCTGGGCGCTGCTGCTGTTGCTGGCGCCCGTCTGGGTCGCGGTTGACACCGCTAACCGTCTCGCGGATCGAGTCGACCCCTGGGTCCGCGCCCGAACCGAGCCGCTGACCGGGTTGCTGACGAGCTGGCCGCAGCCGTTTGCGGAGATCCTGGCTGGCGACTACGGCTTTGTCACGATGGGGCCGCTGCTGCTGGTGTGGGCGACTCCGGTCGTCGTGCTCCATGCGCTGCTGATGGGTGCGTACAAGTCGAGTGGCCTGCTCGACCGCCTGACAACCGCGATGAATCCGTGGCTGCGGCCGTTCGGCATGACCGGCCGGGAGCTGGCGCGGGTCGTGATGGGTTTCGGCTGCAACGTGCCCGCCGTCATCAGCGCGCGCTCGTCGCCGGACTGCTCGCGTGGCGCATGCGTTTCGGCCATTGCCTTCGGTTCGGCCTGTTCGTATCAGCTGGGAGCCACGCTGGCGGTCTTCGCCGTGGCCGGACGAACCGAGCTGGTCCTGGCCTACCTGCTGTACCTCGGCGCCACGACTGTCGCCTACGCCCGCCTCACCGCGCCGAAAGCGGCTCGTTCTCCCTTGAATGTGCTCTCGGCGGAGGGTCGGGTCTTCCTGACCTGGCCGCGCCCGAGAGCCGTCTGGCTGGAGACGCAAGGCGTGATTCCGGAGTTCTTTCGCAGGGCCGTGCCGATCTTCTTTCTCATCACGGCGGTGGCGTCCCTGCTGCATTGGCTGGGCGCACTGCAAGCCGCGTCGACCGTCGTCGAGCCGGCGATGGCCATCTTTCGATTGCCCTCGGAGGCGGCCACGGCGGTGGTCATGGCGAGCGTGCGCAAGGACGGCATCCTGTTGCTGGCGGAGCCGGGAGTCGCCGCAAGCCTCAGCGCCGTCCAACTGTTGACGGCCGTCTACCTGGCCGGCGTGCTGCTGCCTTGCCTGGTCACCTGCCTGACGGTTGCGCGCGAGCAGGGCGGCGCGTTCGCGCTGCGGTTGGTGGGTCGGCAGGCTGTGGCGGCCACCGCGTTCAGCGCTTTGCTGGCCTGGGGCGGAGCATGGCTGTGAGCCCGGTCTCCGGCCCGTGCCGACGCAAGGGGCAGGAACTCCTGCACCAGCAGTGC
>JAJEBS010000138.1 GCA_022822425.1 Gemmatimonadota bacterium
CTCGGACGGTAGTCGTATGTTGAACGTGGCGCCGGGCTCCCACTCCGACACCAGCTCGAGCTTCCCGCGGTGCACGCCCTGCACGATGCGGCGCGCCAGCGTGAGCCCCACGCCCCAGCCGCTCGACTTGGTGGTCACACCGGGCTCGAAGATGTCGTCCCGCACGGCGGGATCGATTCCGGGACCCGAATCCGCGATGCGCACATCCACCCATCCCGCACCGGACTCGGAGCATGTGATCGAGATCCTGCCCCCGCGCCCGGCCAGGGCATCGAGCGAATTCTTGAGCACGTTCTCAAGTGCCCAGCTGAGCAGGACATGGTGCCCCCTGACCGCAGGCAGATCGGCGGGAACCTCCATCACCAGCTCCACCTCCGACGCCAGGCTGGGGAGGCGGGAACGGAAATAGCCCTCCAGCTCCGCCAGGACCCGGGTCAGGTCGACCTCCCCCAGGGCAGGCTCACGACCGATCAGCTCGAACCGGCGGGTAACGCGTTCGAGGCGCTCGACATCATCGCCAAGCTCATGCAGGATCTCGCTCTCGGACAGCTCTCCGGGCCGCTCGGGCGCGGGCAGCTTGAGCACTTCGACCCAGCCGTGCAGCGAAGAGATCGGCGTGCCCAGCTGGTGTGCAAGTTCGCGGGCCATCACCGTCCAGGCGCGTTCGCCAGCCACCCGGCGCTGGTATCGCACCAGTCCCGCCAGCATGAGCACGACAAGCGCCAGACCCCCCGCTTGAAGCCATGGAATCCAGCGCAGGCGTGTAAGAATCGGAGGTGGGCCGTAATGGATATGCTGGACCTCGGGATCTCCGACCGGAGGATTGCGCTGATCCAGGGTGTTGATGTAGCCGCGCACCCGCTCCTGCCCTTCCGCGGTTCCGAGGTCCACTTCGAAGGGAAGGTTCTCGACGGCCAGCACGGTGTCGCCTGGCCCGGTCATCACGAACGGCACGCCCGACTCCGTGATCAGCAGCTGGAGCCGCCTGAGGGCCTGGATGGAACTGCCTTCCCCGGGGTCGGTCAGGCCCTCCATGACCTCGGCATAGATGCGCGTGAAAATCTCGCTGTCGGCCCGCAACGCGCGCACGATCTGCTGTGTGTAGAGCAGATACCAGCCGGCCAGCGCCACGAAGAGCGCCGCGAGCCCGACGTACCAGCGCTTCGGCGACACCCGCCCGTCGCCTCCTCAGGGCAGCAGGCGACCGGCCCCGAGGCGCTCGGCCAGCGGCTCCGGCAGGGTCACGCTGCCGTCCTCTTCCTGGCCGTTCTCCAGGAGGGCCACCAGCAGCCGCGGCAGAGCGAGCGCCGAGCCGTTCAGCGTGTGCACGAATTCCGGCTTGCGGCCGGGATGGGGCCGATACCGCAGGTTCGCGCGTCGCGCCTGGTAGTCGGTGGTGGTGCTGACGCTCGACACCTCCAGCCAGCGGCGCACGCCCGGAGCCCAGACCTCCAGGTCGTAGGTCATGGCCGACCAGAAACCCAGATCGCCGGTAGCCAGCCGGAGGACGCGATAGGGAAGCCCCAGACGCCGGAGAATCACCTCGGCTTCGGCAGTCATCTCCTCGAGTGCCTCCCGGCTGCGCTCCGGGATCTCATAGCGAACGAGCTCCACCTTGTCGAACTGGTGTACGCGCAGGAGGCCGCGGGTATCCGCGCCCGCCGCGCCGGCCTCGCGCCGGAAGCAGGGCGAGTAGGCGGTGTAGCGAAGAGGCAGCTCCTCCGCGGAGAGGATCTCGCCCCGGTGGAGGTTGGTGAGCGGCACCTCGGAAGTGGGGATGAGCCAGAGGTCGTCCAGGGTCGTGACGTATGCATCCTCCTCGAACTTCGGGAGATGGCCGGTCGCCGTAAGGCTCTCGCGCGTGACCATGTACGGGACGCGCATCTCCCTGTAGCCGTGCTCGCGGACGTGCAGATCGAGCATGTAGCCGATCAGCTCCCGCTGCAGGCGGGCGCCCCGGCCCGTGAGAACCGGAAACCCGGAACCCGATATCCTTGCCCCGTGCGCGAAGTCGAGGAGCCCCAGGCCCTCCCCCAGCTCCCAGTGAGGCTTCGGCTCGAAATCGAAGCTCCGTTTCGTCCCCCATTCGCGGACCAGCGCGTTGGCCTCCTCCCCCCCATCCGGCACTTCCGGGAGCGGCAGGTTGGGCATCTCCAGCAGGGTATCGCGGATGTGCGTCTCGGCATCCTCCACCACTTCGCCGAGCGCGTCGATGCGGCCGCCTACCTTGCGCATTTCGGCGATCAGCCCGTCCGCCGATTCACCTTTCCGCCTCAGTTCCCCGATGCGGCGGGAAACGGCGTTGCGACGCGCCCTGAGTTCATCGGCCTCTCCGATCACGGAGCGGCGCCGCTCGTCGAGGGCAAGCAGATGTTCGACCCGCGCAGCACCGCCGGAGATGCCGCGCCGCGCCAGTCCGGCACGAACCAGATCCGGCTGCGCCCGAATCATCCGCAGGTCGAGCATGGCTAGGGAGAGTCCTGGGGGAAGAAGGGGATCAGGGGAAGATGTCCGGCTGCATCTTGCGGCTGTTGCAGATCCCGTTGGTGTCGAACACGAAAGCCACGGTGCGTTCGACGGGGTCCACATCGAGGGGAACCAACTTCGCGTAGTGGTTGCAGAGCTGCCCGTAGTTGGAACGCAGGCGCCGCGTGCGCACCACGTAGAGGCTCCCGAGGTTCACCGGTACCGGCTGGTCCTCGATGTACACGTCCTCGTCCTCGGGGGCTTCCTCGATGTCGTCGAAGTTCTCGTCGGGCAACTCCACCAGCGCCGCATCCGAGTCGACGCCGAAAAATCCGGGGGTCAGGAAAACGGCTCTGCCGTTTTCGACATCCACGGCCAGGTCCCAGGACGAGGTGGTGGCGGGGGCTTCGATCCGGACCGCGTGCCGGGCACCGAAGTCGAAGCCGGTTTCGATGTTCGGCTCGGGACGGGAGATCGCGTACAGGCGCACCGTATCGGCGGAGGCGATCCACTCGAGTGCGAACGGATCTCTTCCGCACGCAACGGCGGCAACCAGCGAAGGGAGGAGGAGGATGATCCCTAGCGAACGCATGACTGTGTCGGCAACGGAGGAGGGATTGGCTCCGGCGAGCCGACGGCCTGCTCGCGGAGCGCGCCAAGACTACCCCGACGGCTCCAGCGGGTCAACCCCGGAGCGGTGAATTCCGTTGATTTTACACTGTGCCGCAGGTAAGTTTCCACGTGCATTCCAACCCGCATCAGCGAGCGGCGTTGACCCCCGCCGACCCCCACCTCCGGGTCGTCATCCTTGCGGGTGGCGCCGGTTCCCGGTTCTGGCCCGCCAGCACGCGCGCTCGTCCCAAGCAGTTCCTGCCGCTGGTTTCGAGCCGCCCCCTCGTAGCCGACACGGTTCTGCGCGCCCTCCAACTGGTCCCGGTCGGCCAGTTGCGGATCGTAGCGGGACGGCACCTGGAGTCACCGCTGACCGCCGCACTGCCGGAGGTGCCCCCCGGTTGCTTCCTGTGGGAGTCGCGGCCGCGCAGCACGGCGCCGGCGCTCGCCTGGGCGACCTGGCGCGCATGGCGAAGCGATCCGGACGCCGTGGTCGTTTCCCTGCATTCGGACCATGTCATCCGCCCCGCCGCCGCGTTCCGTTCGCTGGTCGCGCGCGCGGCAGGGATCGCCGCCCGCAGGGATGTGCTGCTGACCGTGGGCGCACAGCCGGATCGTCCCGACACCGGCTACGGGTACCTGCAGCCCGGTGAGGTCATGGACGGATCCGGCAGCGGGACGGACGAGCCCCCGCGGAGCGTACTGCGCTTTCACGAGAAACCCGACGCCCGGCGAGCCGCCGAATACGTTCGCAAGGGTTTCCTGTGGAACACGGGTATCTTCGTCTGGCGGGCATCGGTGTTCCTCAGGGAACTTCGCGCGCACGCTCCCGGCATCGCCTCCCTGCTCCCGCGACTCGAGGTCGGGGACGTAGCCGGGTTCTTCCGCCACGCGCCCTCGGTCAGCGTCGACGAGGCCGTGCTGGAACGCAGCCGCACGTGCGCCATGCTTCCCGCATCCTTTCACTGGGACGATGTGGGCAGCTGGGAGGCGCTCGCCCGGACGCGCACGCCGGACCAGCGCGGGAACACCCGGGCCGGCGACGTCGTCTGCGTTGAGAGCGACGACAACATCGTGTACAGCGAGGACAGGCGGGTGGTGTTGTTCGGGGTGCGTGAGATGGTCGTGGTGGCGACGGGGGACGTGACGATGGTCACGACCCGCGAGCACGCCCGCGAGCTCAAGCGCCTCGTGGAACGACTGCCCTCCTCGTCGCGCCTCCAGCGGACGTGAGCACCCGTCTCTACCTGTTCGACGACGCCCGCGCCCGGCGTTGGGAACCGTTTGCGCTGACACGTCCCGCAGCTGAACTCGTTCTTGGTGCGCTGCGGCTCTGGGAGCGGGCAACCCGCGCGTGGGGCGTCGAGTACGGCGGTCATCTTGCGGCCGCTCGCCTCGCGGGTTTCCGCGAAGACGAATCGCCCGAGACACTCGCGGCCTCCGACGCGGGGCGCCGCGTCCACCGCATCCTGGTTTCCAGCCGGGCCGTGGTGCGGAGCCGGCCGCGGCGCCTGCCTCCGGTCCCCGCCGAGCTGCGCATCGACGGCGCGACGGTCGGGTGGAGCCTCCCTCCGGGCGCCCCGCTTCCTCACCCGCGCGACCTCGCGGATCCCGCTGCCGCTCCCCGGACGGAAGCCGGACTGGAGCTGGACGGGTTCGTACTGGAGCACGTCTGGGAGCTGGTGGCGCGGACACCCGGGCAGCTGCGGGAAGACCTCGAGGCCGGAATATCCACCCCTCGGGTGCCCATGCCGTCGAGCGGGACCGGGGAACGACGGGCGGGGGCGGGCGGGAGCGGCCCGGCGATCCCACCCTCGGCGCCTTCCCTCCCCCCCGGCGCCCACCTCCTGGGAGACGGTGTCTTCACTCTCGGCCCCGGTGCCGCCGTCGAGCCGGGCGTGCTGCTGGATACGGGCCCCGGGCCGATCGTCCTCGGCGAGGGCGTGCGCGTGTACGGACCGGCCCGCCTGGAGGGTCCGCTGTATGTGGGACCCGGCTCGACGATCCTCGGCGGCAGGGTATGCGCGTCCTACGTGGGTCGGGCATGCAGAATCCGGGGCGACATCGAGAAGAGCGTTCTGCTCGGCTACGACAACAAGGCCCACGGCGGCTTCCTGGGCCGCTCGTACCTCGGTCGCTGGGTGAACCTGGGCGCGATGACCACGAACAGCGATCTTCGCAACGACTATCGCGACGTGAAGGTGCGCACCGGCGAAGGAGCCGTGCCCTCCGGTCTG
>JAJEBS010000108.1 GCA_022822425.1 Gemmatimonadota bacterium
CCGCACCGAGACGACCGACGCGGGCGGGCAGTACGCCTTCTCAGGTCTGGCGGCGGGCGACTACACGGTCTCGATCGCGGTTGACGATCCGGCCTACGTATTCGACGAGATGAGCAAGGCCGTGACGGTCGGCGACGACGATGCACAGATCGTGCCCTTCGATGGCCAGCACGCGCGCACCGCGAGCGTTTCGGGTCGGTTCTTCATCGACGAACTGGACAAGAACGACATGATGGACGCGGGCGAGCAGGCGGTGCCGGCACCTGGTGTTCGGGTGGATCTGGTGGGCCCGGGAGTCGGTCAAACGACGTCGACCCAGACGGGCCCGGACGGCTCGTTCATGTTCTCGGGTCTGCGCGAGGGCACCTACCAACTGGTCGTCCCGATCGACGCCACGGCTGCAGCCGCGCTCGCGGCCAACGACGTCGCGTACGGCGGAGAGGCAGCGGGCTACAGGATCACTCTCGGTGTCGGCGAAGCCGCGTCGCAGGACATTCCGCTCGACATCACGCACACGACGGTCAACTTCACCGTGTCGCTGAGGAGCGGTGACGAGATGGGTGACGCGCTTCCCGGCGCCTCCGTCCAGCACTACGGGGCGAACAGCGCCATGGTCGGCAGCGGCACGACCGGCGACGACGGCTCCGTGGCGATCAAGGTCGCGCGCGCCATGACCAGCGGGAACATGGTCAACGCGGGCGTCTCCGCCGAAGGCTACCACGTGGCGGACGGCATGACCGAGGTCTCCTGGGATCCGCAGATGTTTGCGACCGAGGGGTCGAACTCCAACGACATCGTCAACCTGAACGTCGACGTCAGCATCAGCGGCGCGACCGTCGCCCGCGGCGACTACGGCGGCGAAGCGCTCGCCGGCTGGGCCATCGACGTCATGATGGGCGATGCCGCGGTCGCGGGCGCGCCGACGGCGCTGGGCGACGACGGCAGCGTGGCGTTCACGACCACGGTTGATGCGGTCCCGGCGAGCTTCGCGTTCGAGGTCGCCGACGACCAGGTCGACGAGCTTGACGGCGGCGAGATGTACCAGGCGTCCGGCGGCGGATACACGCACACCGGCCTCTCGCTGGCGGGCACCATGGACGCCGACCCGATCGTGGTGACCTACACGACGCAGACACTGAAGGTCTTTGTGCACCACGAGCGCGACCAGGTCCGCGGCTTCACGGGCAACGTCGGGCACGCCGACGTCAGGATGTCCGGCCTGGTCAATCTCGAGATTCGGCACGCGAGCGGGAACGACGGCAGGTTCACCAGTCCGGTCTCGAACGACGACTGGGACGCCCGGGCGAACACGAGCGACGAGGACGGCGTTTACACCTTCTCCCACCTGCCGGCGGACATGGACATCGTCGTCCGGGCGGACGTCGCCATGGACGGCTACAAGCTGCTGGATCTCGAACGGCTCGACACCTACCGCAACATGGAAGAGAACGGCGTGACGGGCGGTGCGTTCGGCGCGATGGGCGGCTGGGGGCACACAGTGGCGCTCTGTCCGCTGGAGGAAATTGAGCCCACCGGCCAGGACTTTGGCGATTGCGCCTCGTTCGGCGTCGTCAGCTTGCACAACGTAAGCGGGCTCGTCTGGAAGAGGAGCGTCGCGACGGACGGCACCGGATTCAAGATCACAGACCCGAAGTTTGAATCCGGGGTTGAGGTCAGCCTGGACCCGGTCGACGGCAAGAATCTCGCGGGTGTCGGAGGCGAGTTCACCACCACGTCGAAGAATGACGCGACGACACCGTTCGACGATACCCACCAGTTCGACTTCGGTAGCATGGCGGCCGGCTCCTACGATCTCGAGGTATCGGACGGTTGGAGGGTGATGCTGGGCGACAAGGGAAGCGAAGACCCGGTGGGCACCGCTCTCGACCCCCTTGGTGCTGACGTCGCACTCGACGTCACGCCAATGACCACCAGCCTCTACGGATTCGTTCGAAACGAGGGCGGCTTTCCCCTCGCGAACCTGACTGTGACCGTGAACGGCCAGTCGGGCGACACCGACGACCTGGGCCGCTACATCGTGCCCGACGTCCCCGACGATAAGGGGAAGGTCAACGTGAGTATCGCGAGGGACGGATATCCGACGAAAAAGGAGTCCACCACGTTCGTCGCGAACTCACCGACTCAACTCGACATCACCCTGAGTGGCGCGCGCACCACCGTTGCGATCACCGGCACGGTCACGGAAACCCTCACCGGCGCGCCACTCAAGGGCGTGGAGATCACGGTGGACAAGAAGCCCCCGCTCAACGCGACGGGAGGCATGCTCGTGACGGATGGCGACGGCAACTACACGGCGATTGTCGAAGCCCTCCCGATATCTGCCAACGCCACAACGGTCATGGTGAGGGCGAAAAAGGACGGCTATGACTTCCAACCTCCGGAGCATCCTGCCGTCGCCATCGCCGGGTCGACGAACCAGACCGCCAACTTCCAAGGCTACAAGGCGACCGAGATTACTGGCAGCGTGCTTGCTCCGGGCCACGCCGACGTCGAAATGCACATGAGCGACGTTACGGTCACGGCGTACGACACCAGGTCCTCCGACGGGACGCTATCTGACAAGCTGGGCTCCGCGACAACCACGGAGACCGGGACGTTCAGCATCAAGGTGCCCACCCTTAGCGGCGAAGTCTTCCTCGAGGCCAAGCCTCGGGCCACCAAACCCAGTGATTCCGGCGATTCCTATACGGCTTTGAGCAATGCGCTCAGGTATACCTGGTTCGATCCGCCGGCAGAAAGGGAAAGGACCAATGGCGGGATCACCGTCATCCCCCACACCGAGACCATGCAGTTCGGCGCCTTCAAGGGGTACAGCGTCCAGCCTCGAATCACGAAGGTCGAGCGGCGGACGAGGCCGGATGACCCTGCCGCGGTGGTCGGCGCCAACCCCCTCGTCCACGGAGAGACCACGGACTCAATCCAGGTGACGTGGAAGTACGACACCAGAACTGGCGCCGCCGAGTACTCCGCCGAGGTTGGAGCGACGGTCACTTTGGAGACCAAGCACGGGCGTCCCGACTTTGCTGCGGTCGCGGCCACCCTGGCATCGACAGACGCCGACGCCCGGACGACGGCGCAGACCGACGGTACCAGCGTAACGCACGACCGGGTGACCACCTACCTCCTTACCGCCGCCGGCGACTTCGTAGACTACGGTGACATTAGCGTCAGAATCGGGAACACCGTGATAGATTCGACGACCACCGGAGGAACCGCAGCCACAGCCACCAGTGCCCCTGTACCGCTTGGCGGTGTGGCATCGAGTGTCGCGAATCTCGCTGCGCGGGTCGTGACCTCGGAGGCGAATACAAATCACAACCTCACGGCTACTTGGGACGGCCCGGCTAGCCCGCAGTTGGCGCACCGAGTGCTCGTGGAAATCCCGGTCAATGGAGTCACCAGATGGTACCGCCTTGCGACCACTTCGGTAACCACGGCTGACCTCTCCGAAGCACCAGACGCCGCGGCCGCGGCTACCATATGGAGGAACACTTCCAGAAGCTCCTCCAGCTACAAGAAGTGGAGCATGACGGCATTCAACCTGAATCAGGCCCTGGCGGCGACGGACGCCGGCGCCTTGGTGGACGACCTCACCGAGGTTGCTACTGGTTTCAACGCGACTCAGCTGCGGAGCGCGACCCGCCTTCGCATCGATACCAGTGTGAACGGCGCTACCTGGGTGAATCGCGCCATGGCTGACATTATGCGATAGGTTTCTCCAACTCCATCGATCTTGACCGATGGCAGCAGCAAACCCCCCGTCCGGTTCGCCGGGCGGGGGGTTGCTCCGTCATTTCGCAATGACGACGACAGCCCAATCCCGGGCGGTCCGCGCGGAACGAACCTCGAGCCCGTCGTGGAGTCGGGGGCCGCATCATCCCGCGGGCATGGAACGAGAGAGCGACGGCGCCCGGAGCGACCGCACACGAATTCGCGTCCCGTTGCTGGCGAGCTGCGCGATCGCGGCGTGGGCGTCGGCGGGATGCAGCGACGACGCCACTCGCCCTCCGGCCGAGACGCGTCGCGCGGCCAGTGTGACGGTCACGCCGCCGGCCGCGTCGCTGACGGCCCCGGACGCGACCGTGCAACTGAACGCACGTGTGCTCGACGGCAACGGGCGGCCGATGGCCGGGGTGGTGGTGATCTGGACGAGCGTGCGCCCCGAGGTCGCGAAGGTCGGCGGGTCGGGGCTGGTGGCGGCGGCCGGGAACGGGACGACGACGGTCGCGGCGACGGTCGGCGCGATCGCGGGCACGGCGACGGTGACGGTGGCGGTGGTGCCTGGGGACCGGGCGGCGCTGGCCGCGCTCTACGCGGCGACGGACGGCCCGAACTGGGCCGACGACGAGAACTGGCTGAGCGGCGGGCCGCTTGGGGAGTGGCGCGGGGTGGAGACCGACGCGTTCGGCCGGGTCGTGCGCCTGGACCTGGGCGACCGCCGGGACGGGGAGACCGGGGAGCGGGTGTCGCACGGCCTGCGGGGCTCGATCCCGCCGGAACTGGGGAGTCTTTCGGGGCTGACGTCACTGAACCTGCGCGGCAACGCGCTGACGGGCTCGATCCCGCCGCAGTTGGGCGGTCTCGCCAGCCTGGAGGAGCTGTGGCTCGACGGCAACCGGCTCGAGGGTCCGATTCCGCTGGAGTTGGGGAACCTCACGCGCCTGAGGGACCTGCGCCTGCGCGGTAATGCGCTGGCCGGTCCGATCCCTCCGGAGCTGGGAAATCTCGCCGGTCTGGAGGGGCTGTGGCTCGACGGCAACCGGCTCGAGGGTCCGATTCCGCTGGAGCTGGGGAACCTCGCGCACCTGAGGGGGATGTCCCTGAGCGGCAACCGGCTGGAGGGTTCGGTCCCGGCGGAGCTGGGCGGTCTCAGGCGCCTGGAGTTCCTGTACCTCAACGGAAACGCGCTGGCGGGCACGCTCCCGCGGAGTCTCGTGCGGATCGGCGGGCTGCTGCGGTTCCGTTTCGAGCGGAACGCGGATCTCTGCGCGCCAGGCACCGCCGAGTTCATGGCTTGGCTGGACGGCGTCGGGGAGCTCGAGGGAGGCCCGTTCTGCAACGAGAAGGACCGGGCGGCGCTGGCCACGCTGCACGCGGCGGCGCGCGGCGAGGGCTGGACCGACTCGGGGGGCTGGCTGGGCGAGGCGGCGCTCGCCGGGTGGCACGGGGTCGGCGCCGACTCCCTGGGCCGCGTCGTGACCCTCGACCTGGCCGGCAACGGACTCGCGGGGCGGCTCCCGGCGGGTCTGGGCGACCTGGCGGCGCTGACCGCGCTGCGCGTCGGCGACAACGCGCTGTCCGGGCGGCTACCGCGCACCCTGCTGGGCTTGCCGCTGGACGAGCTGGACTACGCGGGCACGGAGTTGTGCGCGCCGGCGGACGAGGCGTTCCGGGCGTGGCTGGACGCCATCGCCGTGCTGCGGGGCACCGGGGTGGAGTGCGCGCCGGCCACGGACCGGGAGATCCTGGAAATGCTCCACGACGCGACGGGCGGCAGCGACTGGATCGACGCGAGGAACTGGCTCACCGACGCGCCGCTCGGAGAGTGGCGCGGGGTCGAGGTGGACGACGAGGGCAGAGTTGTCGAACTGCGGCTTTGGGACAACGGGCTGGTGGGCCCGATCCCGCCCGAGCTCGGCGATCTGGCCACCTTGGAATATCTGCGTCTCAGCGACAACGGCCTTACGGGCGCCATCCCGCCGGAGTTCTCCGGCCTGTCAGGTCTCACGCACCTGGTACTCGACGGCAACGCGCTCTCCGGCCCGGTCCCGCGCGAACTCGGCGGCCTCCCGGCCCTCGCGGAACTGCGCGTCGAGAACAACGACCTGTCGGGCCCGCTGCCGCCGGAACTCGGCGACCTCGCGAGCCTGCGCGGGCTGGGACTCACAGGCAACCTCCGGATGTCGGGCCCGCTCCCCGCGGAACTGACGTCGCTCGGCCGGCTCGAGCGGCTCCTGGCCGGGAGCACGGGGCTGTGCGCGCCTGCCGACCCCACCTTCGCGGCCTGGCTCGACGGAGTCCACACGCGACGCGTCGTCCCCTGCGCCGGACGGGAGGCGCCGGCGGCATACCTGGTGCAGACGGTGCAGTCGCGCGCGTTCCCTGTCCCGCTGGTCGCGGGCAAGCGGGCGTTGCTGCGCGTGTTCCCGACGGCGGCGCGGGCCGCGGGCGCCAGCGTTCCGGCGGTTCGGGCGCGGTTCTTCCTCGACGGCCGGGAGACGCACGTGGAGCACGTTCCGGGCAAGTCCGAAGCGATCCCGGCCGAAGTCGACGAGGGCTCCCTCGCCACGTCGGTCAGCGCCGAGATTCCGAGGAGCGTGATGCGGCCCGGCCTCGAGATGATCGTCGAGGTCGACCCGGACGGGACTCTGGACCCCGCGCTGGGCGTCGTCGCGCAGCGGATTCCCGCGACCGGGCGGCTGGCGGTCGATGTGCGGTCGCTGCCGCCCCTCGGCCTGACGGTCGTTCCGTTCCTGTGGGCGCAGGCACCGGACTCCTCGATCCTGGGCGCGGCGCGGGAGATGGCGGCCGACCCGGACGGCCACGCGCTGCTCGCGGACGTGCGCGCACTGCTCCCGGTGGGCGCGCTCGAAGTGACGGCGCACGAGCCCGTGCTAAGTTCGAGCAACGACGCCCGCCGCCTGCTCGAGGAGACGGAGGCGATCCGCGTGCTTGAGGGCGGGGGCGGCCATTACCTGGGCACGATGGCGGGCCCGGTGACGGGGCCTTCCGGTGTGGCATTCCTGCCCGGCCGGGCGGGCTTCTCGATCCCCCAGTCGGGCACCATCGCGCACGAGCTCGGCCACAACCTGGGCCTCAGCCACGCGCCGTGCGGGGGCGCGGGCAACCCGGACCCGTCGTTCCCCCACAGGGACGGATCGGCCGGGGCCTGGGGCTACGACTTCGCGCGCGGCGAACTGGTGCGCCCGGAGACCCCGGACCTGATGTCGTACTGCGGCCCCCCCGACGGGATCAGCGACTACCACTTCGCCAACGCGCTGCGCTACCGGCTGTTCGAGGCGCGTGCGGCGATGGAGTCGTCCGTCGCCGCCCCGGCGAGGTCGCTCCTGCTGTGGGGCGGCGCGGACGCCGACGGCGCGCCGTTCCTGAACCCGGTCTTCGTCGTCGAAGCGCCGCCGGCGCT
>JAJEBS010000146.1 GCA_022822425.1 Gemmatimonadota bacterium
TACATGACCCCGGCCCGTGCCCGCGAGAAGCTCAGCCGGAGGGCGGCTTGATGTTTAAGCCGTCCACTTGTCCAGGAAACCGGGACCGGTACACTGCCTCCTAACGTTCACGCTTTCCAGTTCTCGCCGGACGAGGGCAAGCTCTTCCGTCTGCAACTCTCCTTCTGCCACCAGAGAATCGTGCTCTGCAACGAGCTGCGGACTGAAGTCGAGGTCGCCGTTCGTGATGTAGGCCGCTCGCGCCTCCGATGGCGGTCGATCTCGCTTGAAGAACGCTACTAAACGGGCCCACGCACGTCCGATCCTCGGAAGGACGCTATCACGAGGTGCCCGTGGCGCTTCTGCATCGAGTTCATCGCTAAGGCGCTCGACTTTAGCTTGCGCCCGACGGAGCTGGTGGTGCCGACCTAAGCAGACGGCTCCCCACAGGAGGCACATGGATACGAGTGGTGTCATCAGGATGGGCACGACAGCGTGGTCGAGCGTGAACAGGTCGTAGGCACCCATCCGCACCATCCGGCCTGCTTCCAAGAGGACGACGACGGAAAACGAAATGAGGATTGCCCAAGGGAATGAGCGGGGCATTGATCGAGAAGGAGGAGATGATTTGTCGCCGTCGCGGACCTCTATCTCGGGCACCACCCAGAAGGCCGTCGCTCCTGCGATGACCGCGCAAAAGGCCATGCCGACGAAGGTGGACAGCATCGGGCTGACCGCCAAGCTAGCCATGTCGACCATCGACCGGATCCGCTCACCGGTCCACCAGCCTAGGGCCACTAGCCCAGCCGTACCGATCAAGATCAGGAGGATGGCGACCGGGCGCGAAACGATGTACCCGCGAAGGGAGAGCGACAGACGCTCCTCGTGCTCCCGGGCCAACCGCAATACCTCGAGCGCTTGTTGATCCTGCTTCGGCTTGTTCTGCCTGCGGAACTCATTAAGGGCACGTCGTCGCTTGATCTCCTGAAGGGCGTGTTGCGACCTTGCCTCGAGTATTTTCCCAGACTTCTCGACAATCGCGATCTTGGTTTTCGCAAGGCTCTCTTGTATTGCCTCCTTCCGCTTCAGAAGGTTCTCTACCTCGGTACCGTAGCGGACTATGGACTCGGAAACTCGCTCAGCTTCGGCCTCGTTTCTGGAGATGCCGGTAGCGATCAGATCAAGCTTGCGCTGGAGGCGCTCGGCTTCGAAGGATTCCTCGGCTATTTGCTCCTCCTTCAACGCTTCAATGAGCGGCTTCGCTGGGTCTCCTCCGAGGACGGTCCCGATAAACGAGGCGTCGCGCTGACGAATCACCCGGATGAAATACACTTTCTGGCTGCCGGGCGGCCGCCCTTCGGTCGCGTCGTGGAACCGTGTGTTCCTTCCGTTCATCTGGTATTCGCGGGCGCTGAAGAGGCTTCAAGGCATCTCAGCCCGTCATGCGGGCGGTTGCCGGATCATTTGACGGCAACAACTGACATAGAGTAACGACCTCCTGTCAATGGCAGCGGAGTCGTGGCTGGACGTCGCGCCATGCCCAAAGGCCACCGTGCGGATGCAGCGCGCGGTTGTGGACGACCCGCTGCAACACCCGGAGTCGGGTGTCCGCCGGGACCCATTGGCCGGTCCGGGACAACCTGGGCGCCGGAGCAATTCCCCGGTGGTGGCCGCGCCGCCTCCGGTAAACGGCCATCGCGACACACCGGCGCCGCCTCACGGCGTTTCCGTCGGCGCGCAATCCGCGCGGTTAGCGCGGAACCTCCTGGGACGATTGAGGGGGGACACCCGTCGCCCGCCGGCCACTCCCTAAAGCGGGGCTGTGAACCCCGCGTCGGGATACAGGAAGCTGGGCCGAGGTGGCTGAGCACAACACAGTGGAGCACGAGAGGTCGCCGGCGGTTACGGTCGGTTCGCTTGCTCAGGGAACTGGTCTCGGCCTGTTAGTGGCCGGGAGCCGGCCGACACCGTGTTCCGGGCGGAGCGCACGAAGGGCCGAGAGCCGTCTGTGGGGATGGTGGCCTTGGCCTTGCTTCGACGGTGTTTCTTGGGAGAAGCACTCGCAGGACTATTGGCCCAAAGGCAACGCAGAGCGAAGCGATCCAGCTCGGATGCACCGCCGCCCGAATGCCGGGGGGAGTTCGTTCAGGGCTGCCAGCCAGCTAAATCCGCAGGAAGTTCTCGAGCAGCTGCGGGCCCGCGTCGGAGAAGTGCGACTCCGGGTGGAACTGAACCCCCCAGACCGGCATCGTCCGATGGCGCATGGCCTGGATTTCGTCCTCTTCGCCGGGAAGATCGGTCCAGGCCACCGGCTCAAGCTCGTCCGGAAGAGCCGCCGGGTCCGTGACCAGCGAGTGATAGCGGGCCACCGTCATCGGCGAGGGAAGCCCCTGCAGGACCCCGAATCCCGCATGGCGGATGGGAGCGGTCTTGCCGTGCATGACGCGCCGGGCCCGCACGGTCGCCCCTCCGAACGCCTCCCCGATGGCCTGGTGCCCCAGGCAGACCCCCAGGATCGGTGTCCGCGGACCCAGGGCTCGCACCAGCTCGATGCTGATGCCCGCTTCGCGGGGCGTACAGGGTCCGGGAGAAACGACGATGCGCTCGGGAGCCCGCCGCTCGATCTCCTGGACGGTGCGCTCGTCGTTGCGCACCACCTCGGTCCCGGCACCCAGCGCCTCCAGCATCTGGACCAGGTTCCAGGTGAACGAGTCGTAGTTGTCGAGAACCAGGATCATGGGGCGCGGAGGTTCGGTAGGATGTAGTCGGGTGGCGGGGCGCATGCCCGCCATGCACGGTTCGTGTCCCGGCTCCTTACAGGTGTGCGGAATGTGCCGCGCCGGAGAGCATTCGCCAAGCCTCGCCTTCCCGCTCCCGGATCATGTCGACTCCTGCCGGAGTGTCGCGCCGGTGTACACACGCTGCCTGGTCTGCCAGGCCCCCTTCCCCGAGAACGACACGCTCGAGCATCTTCCGCGCGGACGACGCGTGGCCTTCGATGCGGACCGGGGCCGGCTCTGGATGATCTGCGGCGCCTGCCGGCGATGGTCGCTGGTGCCGCTCCTCGATCGCTGGGAGGCGCTCGAGGAACTCGAGAAGGTCTCCGTCGACCGGGGGCGCCTGCTGTCGCGCACCGACAACATCGCGCTCCTATCGGTCGGTCGGCTCGAGATCGTGCGCGTCGGACGCTGCGAGCGCCGGGAGGAGGCCTGGTGGCGCTACGGCCGCGAACTGCGCGCCCGCAGGAAGCGGTTCAAGCAGGTGTCGCTCGCGGGCACGGCCGTGGGAGCAGCGGCGGTTGGTGGCTGGCTAACCGGCGGCATAGGCCTGCTGGGTGCCTGGGTGCTCTGGGAGCACGCGCCGCGGTGGACGACCCGGGGCGCCCGGTGGCTGCGCTTCGGTTCGGCGGCGTGGCGGGGCAGCCGCGAGTGCGGCCGCTGCGGATACGTCATGCGGGTGCTCTCCTACGATGCCCGCGCCGGGCTGATGATCCGTCCCACCGACGGCGACGCGCCTCTGGTGGTGTCGCGCGCCTGTCCGGCCTGCGGGGCGGCTCCGAATGACGATGAAGGCCTGCGGCTGACGGGCCCGGACGCGGAGCGCACCCTGCGCCGGGTCCTCGCCTACCATCACTTCGAAGGGGCTTCCGAGAGGCGGATCGCTTCCGCGACCCGCCTGATCGAGGAAGTCGGGGGCACCGGCGGCCTCTCGCGGGTGCTGGTCAAGAAGGGTGCGCGCTTCGGGAACCTGCCGCGCACCGGCACCATCGCCCTGGAGATCGCGGCCGGCGAGGATTCCGAGCGGCGGCTGCTGGAACTCGAGCTGGCCAGCCTGGAGGCGCACTGGAAGCGGGAGGAGGAACTCGCCGCCATCATCGACGGCGAACTGACCCCGGTGCCGCTGCTGGAGACGCTGCGCCGCAAGGTCGCCGGGTTGTGAGGAGCGCGGCCCGTCAGTCTAGTAGTCCACCGGCCTCAGGTACGATTCCCTGATGGCCGTGGACGAGAGCACGGCCACCGTCGGCAGCTCGCGCTTCCAGTGGGTCGCGTTCAGACGGCTCCAGACGATGTCCACCTGCGCTTCCTCGAAGCCCCGTCGCACCAGGTCGGAAGGGGAGTAGCCCCGCAGCAACCAGTGCAGGATGGGGTCGGCATCGTGATAGGAGATGCCCAGCTCGTCGTGATCGTGGATCCCCTGCACCAGATCGGCGCTGGCCGGCTTCTCGACGATCTCGGCAGGGACGCCGAGATGGCGCGCGAGCGCCCACACCTGGGTCTTGAACAGGTCTCCGAGCGGGTTGACCGGGGGCGAGTCGTCGGCGTGCCAGGTGTAGTAACCGAACAGCCGTTCGCTCTTGTTGCCGGTGCCGAGAGGGAGCGCCCTGAGGAGCGCCGACTGGTCGAAGATGGTGAGGGCGCGGAAGCGGGCGGCGAGGTTTCCGCGGCGCAACGGGCTGATGTCCGGTTCGTGGCGCGCGATGTAGCCGTCCACCGAAGCCGTGATGTCCAGGGTGCGGCCGACGGCGCCGGTCGCTTCGAGCACCATCGCCGCGTGCTCCAGGCTCTCCGGTGACGAGGTGGCGTACGGCAATCGCAGCCCGGTGACGTTCTCCGGGCCGAGCGCGCGCACCGCGAGGCAGAGCGACACCGCGGAATCGACGCCTCCCGACACGCCGATCACGACCTTTTCGAAGCCGCGTCGGCGCACGATCTCCTCGCGGATGAACTCCACCAGGGCGCGTTCGGTGAGTTCGAGGTTCAGGTCGAGCATCGAGGCGTCGCCCGGAACCGGACCGTGGGCCGCGGCTCGGTGGCGCCGTGCCGTAACTGCTCCGCCGCCTGTCCGGGATTCCTCCTCGTCCGCCGGCGCGGGCGCTGCATCCCTTCCCCGCCTGCGGCCGGCGCGCCCCAGTGCATCGCGCAGGTTCGGCAGCTGCTGCTCGAGATCCGAGAGCAGCGGCGACTCGAAGCGATGCCGGTCGATGGCGGTGCGGTCGAGGACGGCGGTCACCACGCCTTCCTCGAAAAGCGGAGCGCGCGCCAGCGTGGTGCCGTCGGGCGCGATCGCCACCGAACCGCCCGCGAACAGCTTGCCGCCCTCCGAGCCCACCAGCTGGCTGACCAGGACGAAGACGCCGTGTTCCATCGCCGGTCCCTCGAGGATCGGGTCCCAGCGCCTGATGCTGGCGGGACGGTCGCTTCCGGCGACGAATCCCCGCGCCGGCGAGGCGCTGGGCACCAGGACGACCTCGGCGCCGTCCAGGGCCAGCACGGCCGCGGTCAGCGAGTGCCAGACATCTTCGCAGATCAGCATCCCCATGCGGCCCAGGGGCGTGTCGAAGGCGCGCAGGTCACGCCCCGGCTCCACGAAACGGGCCTCGTCGAAGAGTCCGTAGGTGGGCAGGAACATCTTGCGGTGGACGTGCAGCGGCAGGTAGCGGCCGGCGCTCGCCGAAAAGTAGACGACGCTGTTGTAGACCTGGCGGCGATGCCGCTCGTAGAAGCCGACGACCAGGTCGGGGCCGCCATCGGGCGCCGTGCCCAGCATGTCGGCCACCTCGCTTGCGCTGAAGGCGAGCTCCGCGACCGCCCCCTGCAGGAAGTACCCGGTCAGGCAGGTCTCCGGAAAGACGAGGAGATCGTGGTCGCTGCCGGTGTCCGCGACCAGCGAGCCGATCCTGTCGAGGTTCGCGCGCACGTCTCCCTTGCGCGGCTTCATCTGGACCAGTCCCGCGACGAGGGGGGACGAGTGTCTCAGGCTCATGAGCGGCGCGTCGTCATGGGAGCAGGTTCCGGTTCGCGGTGTGGCAAGCAGGACGCCCACCGACAAGGTATGATAACCGTGCGGTCCGCCAAACGCCGCGACGGTTGCCGGGTGATCGA
This sequence comes from Gemmatimonadota bacterium, assembly GCA_022822425.1. Classification (GTDB taxonomy): domain Bacteria; phylum Gemmatimonadota; class Gemmatimonadetes; order Longimicrobiales; family Gaopeijiaceae; genus BD2-11. The sequence continues at coordinate 5,862 of JAJEBS010000146.1, forward strand.
TCCGGTTGCACGATAACTGGTCGCACGACGCCGATGCGGGTCGAACCGGATCCGGGAACGAGTCCGTGACCTCCGGGGTCTACCCTTCAGCCATGGACATTTCCTCACACGAGTTGCCATGACCCGCACGAGATTCATCCTTGCAGCGTTCCTGCTCTTTCTGCCCTTCCGGGCCCTGGACGTCGCGGGCCAGGACACGAGCGCGACCGGCCAGCCGGAAGCGGAAGCCTCGGCAGCGCTGGACGGCCAGCATTTCCTGCGTGCCTTCGAGGTCATCAAGCGCTACAGCTGGAGCACTCCCGCGGACTCGACGCTCTGGAGAGGGGCTCTCGACGGGTTGCTGGGGGCGGCGACCCTGCTGGCGCAGCGCGCCGATGCGGCCGACTCCGTCCCGGGTTCGGATCCGGTCCCCGCGGAGACCGAGGTTCCCTCGAGCCGCGGCACGGTGGACGACCAGCGTTTCCTCAGCACCTTCGACAGCATCCGGCGGTCCGGTCCGGATGCGCCGGGCGATCCGATGCTGTGGCGCGGCGCGGTCTGGGGGTTGATCGCGGCTCTGGACGACCCCTATGGCCAGGTGCTCAACCCGCGGCGCGTGGACGAGTTCCAGGAAGCCACCACCGGCAACTACGCAGGCATCGGGGTGGCGATCCAGCTGCTGAACGACCGGATCACGGTTACCGCGGTCTTCCGCGGGTTTCCGGCGGAGGCGGTGGGAATCCAGGTGGGCGACGTGATCGTGGGCGTGGACGGCGAGAGCGCCGCAGAGTGGACAACCGGCGAAGCCTCGCAGCGCATTCGCGGCACTCCCGGCACCGTGGTCACCGTGTCGGTCGAGCGCGACGGGTTTTCCGCTCCCATTCCCCACGACATCGAACGCGACAACATTCACGTCTCGTCGGTCCACGCCGGGTACGTGGAAGAGGACATCGGCTACATAGAACTGGACCGGGTGGCCCGCGGTTCCACCGCCGAGATGGACTCCGCATTCGCTCTGCTCGCTGACGCCAGGGGGATCGTGCTGGATCTGCGGCGCAATCCCGGGGGATACCTGGACGAGTCGCTCACCCTGACCGACCTCTTCCTCGACCGCGGCAAGCGCGTCGTCAGCACGCGCGGCCGCAATCCCAGGCGCGGACCCGGCGATCACGAGGATGCGGCGTACACCCGGGACGGGGCGAGCCTCGGGGACAAGTCGCTGGTGGTGCTGGTCGACGGCTTTACGGCCTCGGCCGGAGAAATCCTGTCTGGAGCCCTCCAGGACCACGACCGCGCGCTGGTGGTGGGCGAGCGCACCTTCGGAAAGGGGGTGGTGCAGTCCGTGGTCCCGCTTCCGGAGGGGTGGCAGTTGCAGCTGACCACCGGGGAATGGTACACGCCGCTGGGCCGTTCGCTGCACCGCCAGCGGGATGCACAAGGGAGGCCGCTGCCCGAGGACTCCACCGCCTTTCCGGTCTTCACCACCGAAACGGGGCGCGAACTGAAGGGTGGCGGCGGGGTCTTCCCGGATCTGGAGATCGACGGCGATACGCTGCTGGTCGTCGAGCGCCAGCTTCTGGAGGAAGCCACGGCCGCCGAATTCCCCCTCGGGCTGAGGCTGGCCGAAATCGGGTTCGACCGCGCGCAGGCCGTCGGCAATGACGGCGCCGAGGCGACGATCACCGAGGAGATCCTCGAGGCGTTCATCGCCGAACTGCGCGATGCGGGTGTGCCCGACGCCACCCTCGACGATCCCGCGGCGCGGAGCTACCTGCTCTGGCGGCTCGAGATCAACCTGTCTCAACGCATGGAAGACGACGCGCGCCTGTTGCAGTTCCGGATCCAGCGCGATCCCGTGCTGGCGGAAGCGGTCCGGCTTCTGCGCGAAGCGGACAACCAGGCGGACCTCTTCGGCCTCACGGGCAGCGGAAGCTAGCGGGCTTCGAAGCCCACACGGCGCCTCCGCCGGGGCCGCCCCCCGGGCTCCCTCTCTCGAGTCATCCCCTGGGGTGATGGGTCCGGTGCATCTCGTGCACGTATTCCCGGTCCACGTGCGTGTAGATCTCGGTGGTGGCGATGTCGACGTGGCCGAGCAGCTCCTGGACCGCGGCCAGGTCCGCGCCTCCTTCCAGCAGATGGGTCGCGCAGCTGTGTCGGAGGGTGTGGGGGGACACCGGTCTCTCGATCCCCGCCCGGTCGCGCGCCTTGCGCACGATGGTCCAAACCGCCATGCGGGTGAGAGGTCGGCCTCTGGCACTGAGAAAGAACATCCCTTCGCCCCTGCCCCGCTCCAGCTTCGGCCGCACGTCCCGCAAATAGCGCGTCAGCGCACGCCGGGCGGCGCCGCCGAAGGGTACCATGCGCTCTTTTGCGCCCTTCCCGTACACCAGGCAGGTGCGGTCCTCGAGGTCGAGGCTGTGCAGGGGAAGCCCCGTGAGTTCCGAGACACGCATGCCGGTCGCATACAGCAGCTCCAGGACCGCCCGGTTGCGCCAGCACAGCGGATCGGACAGCTCCGGCGCCTCCAGCAGGCGCTCCGTCTCCCGCATGCTCAGCACTCCGGGCAGGGTTCGCCATACGCGCGGCGACTCGATCTGCTCGGTGGGGTCCGTCTCGATGGCCTCTTCTTCGAGAAGGAAGGCGAAGTACGCCCGCATCGACGACAGGGCGCGCCGGATCGAGGTCGGCGCCAGGCCTCCGTCCTTGAGCGAGTACACATAGTCCCGGAGTTCGAGGCGGGTGACGTCCCGCGGGCGGACGATGCCCCGGTCCGACAGGTACCGGATCATCCGCGCGATATCGCGCCCGTACGCCTCCATCGTGCTCGCCGAGAGCCCTCGCTCGAAAGCCAGGTAGTCCGCGAAGAGCTCCTCCCGGAAAGCCCTCGCGACCGGCTTGTCCCGTTCCCCGGTCATTCCCCGGAATCGGATGCGCGCCGGCGAGTGCGAAGCCACACCAGCAGGATCACCGCGACGACCGCCGTCGCGACGACCAGCAGGAGGCGGTTGGCGGTCGCGTACCACTCGAGCATGGTGTCGACGTTCTCCCCGGCAATCGAGCCCAGCCAGACCAGCCCTCCGTACCATATGGCGGAAGCCACCGCTACCGGCACGGCGACGGAGGGAAGGGACAGTCGGGCGACCCCCGCGAAGGCAGGCACGACCGCGCGCAGTCCGGGAAGAAAGCGGGCGAAGAAGATGGCCGGCGTTCCCCGCTTCCGGTAGAAGCGCCGCAGGCGCGCGAGTTGCTCCGGCTGAAGCAGCAGCCGGCCGAACCGGGCCTCGAAGAAGGGTGGGCCGAAGCGGTGCCCCGCGCCGTAGACCAGCAGGGCGCCCGCGGTGTTGGCCAGCCAGGTCACCAGAAAGACCACCACCACATCCGCCGGGCCGCGCACGGCCAGGAAGCCTCCCAGCAGGATGAAGGTGTCGGCGGGAACCGGGGGCACGATGTTCTCGAGGGCGGCTCCCGCTCCCAGCACCAGGTAGGTCAGCCCGGCGGGGAGCGACGCGAGGAAGTCGAGCGTCGCGTCCATGTTGCCTCCTCCCCGATGAGCGCGACGGCGTGCACGGCGATCCCTTCGCCGGCCCCGATCCAGCCCATTCCCTCGTTCGTCTTCCCCTTGATCGAAACTGCGTCCGACCCGATCCCGAGCACATCAGCGATGCGCGCGCGCATTCCGGCCGCGTGCGGTCCGATGCGGGGTGCTTCGCAGATCACGGTCACGTCGACGTTGATCGTCCGCAGCCCGCGTTGCCGGAGGAGGGCGACCACCTGCCCGAGCAGATCCATGGAGTCGGCGTCGCGCCAGCGTGGATCTCCCGGGGGAAAGTGGCTTCCAATGTCGCCTTGGGCCGCGGCTCCAAGCAGGGCGTCGGTGACGGCATGGGCCACGGCATCGCCATCGGAGTGGCCGGTCAGGCCCGGAACCCCGGCGATCTCGACGCCTCCCAGAATCAGCTTCCGGTCCGGGTCGAAGCGGTGGGAGTCGTACCCCGTACCCACTCTCATGGCGGGCCCCGGGAGGCGCGGAGAGGCTCGCTCAGGCGTGCCAGCGCCGGAAGGCGAGACATACGTTGTGCCCTCCGAAACCAAACGAGTTGGAGAGGACGGCCTCGACAGGTCTCTCGACCATGCCGTCGGTGGCGTAGTCGAGGTCGCATTCGGGGTCGGGGTGTTCGTAGTTGGTCGTGGGGGGGATCCGGCCCTCCATCAGCACCATCACCGAGATGACCGACTCGATCGCGCCCGCCGCACCCAGCGTGTGCCCCGTCATCGATTTGGTGCCGCCCACGATGGCCGCCCGGGCCGCTTCGTCCCCCAGCACCGCCTTGATGGCGGCCGTCTCGACCTCGTCGTTGTAGGGGGTCGACGTGCCGTGCGCGTTGATGTAGCCGACTTCCTCCGGCGCGATTCCGCCGTCCTCCAGCGCCAGCCGCATGGCCTGCTGGGCTCCCGCGCCTCCCGGAACCGGCGCGGTGATGTGGTAGGCGTCCGCGGTGGCGCCGCAGCCCGCGACCTCCCCCAGAATGCGCGCTCCCCGCGCCTCGGCGGTGTCGAGCGACTCGAGCACCAGGCAGCCCGCGCCCTCTCCGATGACGAAGCCGTCACGGGTGGCGTCGAAGGGGCGGCTCGCGGTCTCCGGGGTGTCGTTGCGTCGGGACATCGCCTTCATGGAGGCAAAGCCGGCGATGGAGATGGGCACGATGGCGGCCTCCGCGCCCCCGGCCACCATCACGTCGGCGTCCCCTCGCTGGATGACGCGGAGGGCGTCGCCGATGGCGTGCGCCCCGGAAGAGCACGCCGACACGGTGGAGTGGTTCGGACCCTGGGCGCCGTAACGAATCGAAACCAGTCCCGAGCCGATGTTGGGAATGAACATCGGAACGAAGAAGGGACTTATGCGGCGCGGCCCGAACTTCACCAGTTTGCGGACCTGGCTCTCGTAGGTGTCGACGCCGCCGATGCCGCTGCCGATGATCACGCCGAAGCGTTCCGGGCGCACGCCGGGCGGACAGCCCTCCAGCCCCGCCGAGGCCATGGCCTCCGCAGCGGCAACCACGGCGAACTGCGCGAAGCGGTCGTAGCGCCGCATCTCCCGCTTGTTCAGGTGCCCGGAGGGATCGAAATCCCTGACTTCGCATGCGATCCGCGTCGCGAAGCGGTCGTCGGGGTCGAAGTGGGTGATCGGGCCGCCGCCATTCGTACCGGCCAGCAGGGCGGTCCAGGAAGACGGGACATCGTGGCCGAGGGGAGTGATCATCCCGATGCCGGTTACGACAACCCGCCGGCCTGCCCTGGCGGTACCGTTCCCCGAAGAGCCGCTCATGTGTCTTCGCGCCCTGCGGCGCCTCTCCCGCGCAGAGGGGTCAGGATGCGGCGGCCTTGCGAATGTAGCCGACCGCGTCCCCCACCGTGCGCATCTGCTCGGCATCGGAGTCGGGAATGTCGATTCCGAACTCCTCCTCGAAGGCCATCACCAACTCCACGGTGTCCAGCGAATCGGCTCCCAGATCCTCCATGAACGAAGCCTCCTTCGTGACCTGATCCTCCTCGACGCCGAGTTCAGTGACGATGATGTCCTTGACCCGGCCCTCGATGCTGTCCGCCATCTCCCTGTTCCTCCCTTGTGTTGCGGTTTTTCGCCGCTAATGAGTGATCATCGGGCTACATCGCCATGCCGCCGTCCACGGCCAGAACCTGACCCGTAACGTACCGGGCTTCCGGTCCGGCGAGAAAACGCACGACGTCGGCAACGTCGGAGGGCTCTCCCAGCCTGCCCATCGGGATGCGCGCCCCGAGCTCCCCGGTGGTGCGTTCGTCCAGGCCGGCGGTCATGTCCGTAGCGATGTACCCGGGAGCGATCGCGTTGCAGCGCACCCCCCGCTTGGCGAGCTCCCGGGCGACGCTCTTGGTGAGCCCCACGAGCCCTGCCTTGGAAGCCCCGTAGTTGGTCTGACCGGCGTTGCCCATCAGGCCGATTACGGAACTGATGTTGACGATGGAGCCGGATCGGCGCTTCATCATCCCCCTGCATGCGGCGCGGGTCATGTTGAAGGCGCCCGTCAGGTTGACCTTGATCACCGAATCCCAGTCTTCGTCCTTCATTCGCAGGAGAAGATTGTCCCGGGTGATGCCGGCGTTGTTGATCAGAATCGTCACGATCCCCTGAGCCTTCGTCACTGCGGCGACCGTGGCGCTGCACTGCCGCGGATCTCCGACATCACAGCAGTAGCCGGCGTGACCGGAGCCTTCGAGTTTGGCCGCGGCGGCGGCTGCCCCTTCGTCGTCGATGTCCACGATGGCCACCCGGGCCCCGTCCGACGCGAGGACCTGCGCGATCGCAAGCCCGATGCCCCGGGATCCGCCGGTTACCAGGGCGGTCTGGCCGGCCAGCGCGCCGCTCATGGCGTGCTCCCGGCCGCGACGGGATCGGGGAACAGCTTCCGGAGGTCGCGTGCCGTGCCCACGCAGGTGGCCTTGACGCCCCGGGCGTTGCGCCGGCTCAAACCGCGCAGCACGGACCCGGGACCGATCTCGACGAATCGCTCCACTCCGCTTTCGACCATGGACCTGACCGATTGGGACCACAATACCGGAGAAGTGAGCTGCCGGACCAACAGCCGACGCGCGAGGCCGGGATCCCGGACGGCCCCGGCGGTCACGTTCGAAAAGACCGGAAACTCGGGCGGTCCGAAAGATAGGTTGCGAAAACACTTCCGCAAACCCTCCTCCGCCTCGGCCATGAGTGGCGAATGAAAGGCGCCGGACACGGCCAGGCGCACGGCCCGCCGGGCACCGGCTTGCCTGGCGCGCGCCAGGACGTCGTCGATCGCCCCCGCGTCCCCGCTGACCACGATCTGCCCGGGGGCGTTGAAGTTGGCCGGAACACAGACCAGCTCTCCGCTGGACACGGCCCCGCACACCTCGCGCACCTCGCGTTCTCCCAGGCCCAGGATGGCCGCCATGGCCCCGGGGCGGGCGCGCCCGGCTTCGCGCATCAGCTCGCCTCTGCGCCGCACGGCGTACACGGCATCCTCGAACCCGAGAGTACCCGCGGCCGCGTGGGCGGAGAATTCGCCCAGCGAATGCCCCGCGGCGCAGGCGATGGGTCCCAGCCGCGGCCTCAGGACCGAGAGTGCGGCGAGGGAATGGACCAGAATCGCGGGCTGTGCGTTGTGCGTCTGCATCAGCTCGTCCTCGGGACCTTCCCAGGCGAGGCGCGAGAGGGAGAATGCGAGGATGTCGTCCGCCCGCTCAAATACCCGCGCAGCCTCCGGATAGGCGGCCGCGAGGTCGCGTCCCATCCCGGGGATCTGCGACCCCTGTCCGGGGAAGAGGAGAGCCAGTGACACCTGACGACGATCGACGGTAGCGGCCGCTACACGCGGAGGGCCGTGGCGCCCCACGTGAGGCCCGCGCCGAAGGCGACCAGCAGGACGTTGGATCCGGGTCCGATGCGGCCCCGCTCCAGCGCCTCGTCGAGCGCCACCGGGACGGTCGCCGAGCTGATGTTGCCATAGCGGTGGACGTTGACGTACACCTTTTCCATGGGAACGCGCGCGTAGCGGGCGGTCGCCTCGATGATGCGGATGTTGGCCTGGTGGGGGATCAGGAGGTCGACGTCATCCGCCGTCCAGCCGGCCTGTTTGATCGCGAGGCGGGAGGATCTGGACATCGCCCGCACCGCGTTCTTGAATACCTCCCGGCCTTCCATGAGCAGCAGGTGGGACCGATCCGCGAGGACGGATTCGTCGAAGGGCCGGAGGGCGCCTCCGCCGGGCCTCTGAAGCAGGTCCGCGAGCTTCCCGTCGGACCGGATGTCGTTGGCGAGAATCCCCCGGTCGCCGGTCGCGCGGCGGATAACGCTGGCGCCCGCCCCGTCCCCGAACAGCACGGCCGTGGACCGGTCGTCCCAGTCCATGATCGACGTCATCTTCTCGGTGGACACCACCAGGACCACCTCGCCCATGCCGCTGGCGATGTAGCCCTCCGCCAGAGCCAGGATGTAGAGGTAGCCCGTGCAGGCCGCGGAGATGTCCATGGCCGCCGCCCCGTTCGCGCCCAGCCGGGCCTGAATGTCGCACGCGGTGGAGGGCAGCAACCTGTCGGGCGTGGCGGTGGAGACCAGCAGCAGATCCACGTCCCCGGCGCTGACCCCGGCCCGCTCGAGGGCCTGCTCCGCCGCGGCAACGCCCATGTCGCACACGGAGGTGCACGAACTCGCGACGCGGCGCTCGTGAATGCCGGTGCGCTCCACGATCCACTGCTCGGTCGTGTCCACCATGCGCGTCCAGTCCTCGTTGGTGAGGACGCGGTCGGGGAGGAAGCGTCCCGTGCTGGCGACTTCGCTGATGGGTCGAGTCATGGGATGCGGGCCGCGGTTTCGGCCAGGTAGCGGGCGATATGCCCGATCATGGAGGTCCTTACGGCCTTGGCCGCCACGCCGATGGCCTTGCTGATGGCCTTGGGCGGCGATCTGCCGTGGCAGATGACCGACACGCCGTTGACTCCCAGGAGCGGAGCGCCGCCGTATTCGGCGTAGTCGAGGATCTCGATGGTGGAGCGGTCCAGTGGTGTGCGGATGCGCTCCTGCTCGCGGTCCATCACCCGGATCACGAACCCCGCCACCGACTCGTAGAACTTGAGAAGCACGTTGCCGGCGAATCCGTCGGTGACCAGTACGTCGCACCGGCCGTGGATGATGTCGCGGCCTTCGACATTGCCGATGAAGTTGAGCCCGCTCTGGCTGAGCAGCCGGTACGCCTCCACCGTGCGTTCGTTACCCTTCTCCGGCTCGGAGCCGATGTTCAGCAGCCCGATGCGGGGCTTCGATCTCCCCATCAGGTCCTGTGCGTAGACATGGCCCAGAAACGCAAACTGCAGGAGGTGGAGGGGCCGGCAATCCACATTGGCCCCGGCGTCCAGCATCAGCATGTGCGCCCGGCTGGTGGTGGGCATGAGGGTTCCGACGGCGGGCCGGTCCACTCCCGGCAGCCGCTTGAGCAGAAACACCGACGCCGCCATCACCGCACCCGTGGGTCCGGCGCTGACGAAGGCGTCCACCTGGCCCCTGCGATGGAGCCCGACTCCGGTCACGAGGGACGAGCCGGGCTTGCGGCGCACGATGGCTGCGGGGGACTCGTTGGGGGAAACCCGCTCCGCGGCATGGACGATCTGCAGCCGGCCGCCCTCGGAGGCGCCATGGCGGTCCAGTTGCGCCGCGATCCGCGCGCGGTCTCCCACCAGCACGACGGTCACATCGCCGGCTTCGTGCGAAAGGGCATGCAGTGCTCCGGCGACTTCGGTCGCGGGGGCGCCGTCGCTGCCCATGGCGTCGAGCGCGATTCTCATGGTGGACCGGTCGCCGCCGGCGTGGTCAGTCCAGCTCGACTTCGATGACCGGACGATCCCGGTAGTAGCCGCAGGTGGGACACACGCGGTGCGGGATCTGCGGATCGTCGCAGCGCGGACAGTTCCACACCACGACGGGTTCGGCTCGATGGTGCGTGCGGCGCTTGCGCTGCCGCTGCTTGGATGTACGACGCTTCGGTACGGCCATGGTTTCTTCGTCTTAGTGATTCGCGAGAGCCCGCAGCTTCTCCCATCGGGCATCGGCATCCGGCGGCGAGCAATCGCACCGGGCCGTGTTTCGGTTTGAGCCGCACGCCGGACACAGTCCCCGGCAGTCGGGGCGGCATTCCACGTACATCGGCGCTGCCAGCGCGAACTCCTCCCGCAGCGGGCCGGCGATGTCGAGTTCGGCCAGATGCGCGGGGAACGTGTGCACCTCCCCGTCGTCCCGGCAGTCCCATTCGTCGTCGGGTACGAAAACGAACCGGATCGGCAACGCAAACGACTGCGCGACGGGTTCCAGACAGCGCCGGCACACCTGCGCCAGGGTGGTCGACATCCTTCCCTGGACCATCACCTGGCCCGCGGCCATGGACCTCGCCGTCAGAGTCACGCTGACGGGCCCGGAAAGCTCCGGACCCCGTCCTCGGAGGGCGAAATCGGCGGCTGGGCACGCCGCTCGCAACTGGAGCGTACCCGTACGTTCGAGCGCGTTCAAGTTCAAGTGCAGCATAGCGTAAAAAGCTAGCGTTGCCCACGGTCCTGCGTCAACGCGCTGCGATGCCGGACAGCCTGCGGACGAACTCCCTCCGGCATTCGAGAGCGGTCATCCACGGATCGCCAGCCTCTCGTGGCGCGAAAAGAAGAAGTCGATTTCGAGCGCGGCGTTGGCGTCCGAATCGGACCCGTGGACGGCGTTGCGCTCCTTCGACTCCGCATAGAGCGCGCGGACGGTTCCGGGGGCGGCCTCGGCGGGGTCCGTCGCTCCGATGGCCTCGCGAAACCGGGCCACGGCGTCCTCGGCCTCGAGCACCAGGGGCACGATGGGGCCGGAGGTCATGAAGGCGACCAGCGAGTCGAAGAAGGGCCGCGCCCGATGAACCGCGTAGAAGGCCGCGGCCTGTGTCCGGGAGAGCTGCGTCATGCGCAGGCAGCGAATGCGGAAACCCGCTCCCTCCAGATGGGCGAGGATGGCCCCGGTCTTTCCGGAAGCGACCGCGTCGGGCTTGATGATGGCGAGTGTCAGGCTCATCGCAGGGCTTCCCGGGTGAGGTGTACGATGTCGACCGGCCGCCGTGCGACGCCGATCCCGTTCTCGCGGAAGGCCCTGATCTTCTCTTCCGCGGTTCCGGAAGAACCACTGATGATGGCTCCCGCGTGTCCCATGCGCCGGCCCGGAGGCGCGGTCTGGCCCGCGATGAAGCCGACGACCGGCAAGTCGAGGAGGCGGCCGGCGTATTCGGCCGCCTCCTGCTCGTCCGTGCCCCCGATCTCGCCGATCATCACGACCGCCCTCGTCTCCCCGTCTTCGGCGAAAGCCCTGAGGCAGTCGATGAACGTGGTGCCGATGATGGGGTCTCCACCGATGCCGACGCAGGTGGTCTGACCGATGCCCGCCCCGGTGAGCTGCCCGACCGCCTCGTAGGTGAGCGTGCCCGAGCGCGACACCACGCCCACCGGACCGGGTGTCACGATGTCGCCGGAGATGATGCCCACCGTGGCCTTGCCCGGCGAGATCACCCCCGGGCAATTGGGACCCAGCAGCCGGACGCCATGGTCGGCGACGAAGGCGTAGGCGCGCGTCATGTCGAGCACCGGGACGCCCTCGGTGATGCAGACGATGAATTCGACGCCCGATTCCGCGGCCTCCATGATGGCGCTCGCGGCGAAGGGCGGCGGCACATAGATCGCGGAGGTGTTCGCCCCCGATTCCGCGACCGCCTCGTGCATCGTGTCGAAAACGGGCACGCGCGCGCCTCCCGGACCTTCGACCACGCGCCCCCCCTTTCCGGGAGTGACCCCGGCGACCACGCGCGTGCCGTAGTCGATCATCCTGGCGGTGTGGAAGGATCCGTCGCGGCCGGTGATGCCCTGGACCACCACGCGCGTGGATTCGTCAACGAAGATCGACATGGAGCGGGACCGTGGGTTGCAGGAGGGAGTCCGCGAAGGGCTGTTGCGGAATGAAGAGCGTCACGCCGCGGCCTTCTTCACCGCCGCCCGCACGACGTCGTCCATCGAAGTGAAGGCGGAGAAGCCTTCGGCCGCGAGGATGTCCCTGGCTCTGGCTTCGTTGGTGCCGGTCAGGCGGATGAGGATGGGTGCGCGTATGTCGGCGCGTTTCGTCGCCTCGACGATCCCGCGCGCCACGTCGTCGCAGCGCGTGATGCCGCCGAAGATGTTGACCAGGATGACCTGCACGCTGGGATCGGCCGTGATGATCTCCAGTGCGGCCACGACCTTGTCGGGGTTGGACGATCCGCCGATGTCGAGGAAGTTGGCCGGCTCGCCGCCGTAGTACTTGACCAGGTCCATGGTGGCCATCGCCAGCCCGGCTCCGTTGACGCAGCACCCCACGTTGCCGTCGAGCTTCACGAAGCTGAGGCCGGCGGCGCGCGCGCGCGTTTCGGCGGCGGGTTCGGCGTCCAGATCGCGCATGGACTCCAGGGCCGGCCGGCGGAAGAGCTCGTTGCCGTCGATGGTGACCTTGGCGTCGATGGCCTTAACCTCCCCGGTCTCCGTGGCGATCAGGGGGTTCACCTCGCATAGCGATGCGCCGTTCTGCATGAAGACCTGGTAGAGCTGCGAAAGCACCGTCGCGCACTGCCGCGACAGCGCCGGTTCGTCGAAGAGCGCTCTCGCCAGCCGGTAGGCCTGATGGGGCAGAAGGCCGAAGCGCGGGTCGACCCGCAGCCTGGTGATGGCGGCTGGATTGGTGGCCGCCACCTCCTCGATGTCCACGCCCCCTTCCCGCGACACCATGAAGAGCGGCGCCTGCACGGCCCGGTCGACCAGGATACCTACATAGCGCTCGCTGGCGATGCTCTCGAGAGGCACGAGCAGGACCTTGTGCACCGTGAGCCCCCGGATCTTCATCCCCAGGATGGCGCGCGCGTGTGCCTCGGCTTCTTCGGGGGTGCCGGCCAGCCTGACGCCGCCCGCCTTGCCCCGGCCGCCGGAATGCACCTGGGCCTTGACCACCGCCGCGCCGCCCATGTCGGCGGCGATCGTCCCGGCTTGTCCGGGCGTGGTGGCGACGCGGCCCTGCGGCACCGGCATGCCCGCGTCACGAAAGAGTTCCCTTGCCTGGAACTCGTGCAGGTTCATTCGGTCTGCTCCGCGAGGAGGAAGGAGATCGGTGCGACGGTGTCGCCGTGGAGGACGCTTCGGGAAGATCGCCGGAAGAGGCGACCGGCCAAGTTACCCGGGCATCGCCTCACGATCAAGAATCCGGCGCGACTCATGAGCCTGCCTGGTTTTCGAAGCGCTCCAGGAGGTCGCGCAACTCGCTCAGGTGCGCGCCGAAACCGGCGAAGTCCCCGGCCCGGAGCGCTTCCTCCGCGCGGTCCAGCAGATCCAGGGCGTCGCCCGGCCAGGTCGATGTGTCGGTGGCCAGTTCCCGCAGTGCCTCCAGATCCCGGGTGTCGACCACCTCCTCCGGTGCGGTCACCGCCGCGAGCGCGGCCACGGTGGCGTCCAGGGTCGACTGCATCGCCACCCGGCGGCCATCGCTGACGACGAACTGGCGAAGCTCGGGAATCGCGTCCGACTCGGCCGCGAGGAAGATCGGCTCCATGTACATGAGCGTGCCGTCCACGGGCACGATGTGCAGGTGACCGGTCCAGACGTCGCTTCCCCCCTGTCGCCAGAGCGAAAGTTGCTGGGAGATGAAGGGGTCCTGCTCCACGAGCGCCTCCACCAGGCGGGGGCCGGGGACCTGATCCTCGACCGGAATGTCGTAGAGAAGGAGTTCGCCATAGTTGTCCCCGTCGCTGCGCGCGACCAGCAGGGCGGTCAGATTCTGCCGGCCGGCCGGGACGAAGGCGGTGCTCAGCAGGTACTCCGGCTCCCGCGCGCCGGGCAGCCGGTAGATGGCGTACTCGGGCCTGTAGGGGACGGGATTGGTGCCCTGGGCGAGCTCCGTGGCGGGTGCCCACACATCTTCCTGGCCGTGGAAGGACGGGGCGGTTTCCAGATGATACTGGAACAGCACCCGGCCCTGGAGGCTGAGAAGCGCGCGCGGATAACGGATGTGCTCGCGGAGCCCCGCGGGCATCTCGTCCATGGGTTGGAAGAGGCCGGGGAGGGTGCGCCGGTAGCCTTCGAGCAGTGGATCGTTTTCGTCGGCCACATAGAAGGCGACGCGTCCGGTCACCCCGTCCACCGTGACCTTGACGCTGTTGCGCACGTAGTTCACCGTGGCACGCGCTTCCAGGTCGTAGGCGCTCGCGAGCGGGAAATGGCGGGTTGCGGTGAAGGCGTCGAGCATCCATACCACCCGGCCCTCGTGCACCACCGGATAGGGCGATTCGGGAAAGCGCAGGAAGGGTGCGATATCGCGCGCCCGAGCCGTCACCTGGCGCCGAAAGACGAAGCGGCTGCGGGGTGAGACCTCGGAGGCGAACAGCAGGTTCGTGTCGCGGAAGCGGAGTGCCAGCAGGACCTTCCGCAGCCACGAATCCAGCAGGATGCCTTCCGGATAGTCCACTCCGGCCTGGCCGGGTCCGCCCTCCGGGTCGAGAAAGGCTTCGCTGGTCGGGTTGATGATGGCGTAGGCCTGGGGGCGGAGGCCGAAGAACACCGACGGGCGCACCAGGCGCAGTCTCTCGGGTGCCGCCACGCCTTCCGCAAACTCGGGCGGGATCGCGGACAGGATCGTCGATGGCCGCCCCTCGGGGGTGTGCTCCCTCGCCGCGCTGGCGACCGCGCCCATTCCCGCGATGTAGCGCTCGCGAATGTGGAGATTCTGCCAGTTGCGGTCCTCGATCCCGCCGGGCTCGATCTCGCGCACCGACAGCGCGACCGGGACCAGGCCTTCGGGACCCGGATAGCGATCGATGGTGACGTCGCTGAACTCGTAGTAGCGGAAGCGGGCCTCCAACTGCCGATACGTTGTCAGGAGTGCGCCGGGGGTCCAGACCGGGAGCCCGGCGAACTGGCTGGCGACGGCCGTCGCGCGCGGTTCTTCCGTTGTCCCACGGTAGTCGAATCGTTCACGTTGCAACTGGTCGAGCCCGAAGCCGATTCGTGTGAACTCCAGGTTTTGCTCGATATAGGGGGTCTCGCTCTCGAGCTCGTTGGGCTCGACGCGAAAGCGCTGCACGGTCGCCGGGTAGAGCTGGGCGAGCACGAGCGTGCCCACCACGATGGCGCCCAGCCCGGCCGCGGTCGGGACCGCCTTGCGCCGCGACCCGCCCCATGCCACCAGGGCCGCCGAACCCAGTGCGACCACGGCGAGCGTCGTCAGCGCGGGCAGGCGGGCGACGGCATCGGTGAACCCGAACAGCCCCTGCACGCCGGAGTTGCCGTCGAGCAGGAGGATGTAGCGCGCGATCTGGAAGCGTACGGCCAGCAGGACCAGAAACGTCGTTACCAGGAGGGTGAGGTGCCGGCGGGCCAGATCTTCCAGTCCGACCCCCTGGCGCGTCAGGCGGAGAGCGCCGGTGGCTGCGTAAACGGCGATGGACAGGCTGAAGAGGAAGAAGATCAGCAGGAGCGCGAAGGCGACGATCCCGCTCACCACAGGCAGGGCGAAGATGTAGAAGGACACATCGTGTCCGAGAATCGGTTCGCTCAGTCCCCACGAGGGGGCCCGCAGCAGGAGCAGCAGCGCCAGCCCCGCTTCAGGGGGGACTACGGCACTGAACCAGAGCGCCGCCAGCATGGAGATCACGAGCGTGCCGCGCGAGATCCAGACGCCGGGGATTCTCTCGGATATCTCCAGATTGGCGAAACGCCTGCGGATCCTGAGCGCGCGTACCGCGACCGCGAACAGGCGCACGTTCGCGTAGACCATCGCGCCGACGGCCAGCATGACCACGATGCGTACCCCCCAGCGAGCGAGCACGCGGGTCCAGAAGACGTCGAGATAGCCATTGGACCCGAACCAGAGCACTTCGACGTAGAGGTCGATGGCTTCGCGGGCCAGCAGGAGCACCGCGGCTCCGGCCACGATCGAGGTGACCAGAACGCGCCCGCCGCGCCACGGACGAGGGCGCGCCTCAGACATCGACGCCCCTGGCCCGAAGCCAGTCCTCGACCTCGCGCTGGATCTCCCCCAGGCGGACATCGGTGTCGGCTTCGTAGCGGGCCGCGAGGACAGGCTGGGTATTGGACGCTCTCAACAGACCCCAGCCTCCGTCGAAGAGGATGCGTGCACCGTCCACCGCGATCACCTCGTAGTTGCGGGAGAAGTGTTCGCGCGCGGCCTCGGCGAGGTCGCGCTTGATGTGCTCGGCCACCTCGATACGGTATTCCGGGGTGGCCGCATAACGCGGCAGATCCGCCACCAGCGCCGAGAGCGGGCGTCCGGACGCGGCCAGCAGGCGCAGAAGCCGGCACGCGGCGTAGACGGCGTCGTCCACTCCAATGTACTCGTCGGCGAAACAGATGTGTCCGGAGAGTTCACCACCGATGACCGCTCCGGTGGCATGCATCTTCTCCTTGATGAGCGAGTGTCCGGTCGCCCACATCACGGGGACGCCTCCCGCCGCTTCGAACACGCGCGGCAGCGCCTGCGAACACTTCACGTCGAAGACCATCTTCTCGCCCGGCCCCCGGCGTTCGAGCACCTCCAGGCCGAAGAGGAGAAGCAGGATGTCACCCCGGACCACCGTGCCGGTCTCGTCAACGACCCCGATGCGGTCGGCGTCGCCGTCGAAGCCGACGCCCAGGGCGGCGCCGGTCCGGCGAACCCGCGCGGCCAGGTCCACGATGTTCTCGTCGACCGTGGGATCGGGGTGATGGTTCGGGAAGGTTCCGTCGAGTTCGCAGTAGAGAGGGATCACCTCGGCTCCGACCGCCTCCAGCACCGGCACCGCGGTGAGCGCCCCGGAGGCATTCCCGCAGTCCACGACGACCTTCACCGGCGCGATCCCCTGGAACCGGCCGGCGACATCGGCCACGTAGCGGTCGAGAACGTCGACGCATTCCAGCGTGCCCGGTCCACGGCTCGCCGTGCCCTCTTCGATTCGCCGGCGCAGATCCTGAATCCTCTCGCCGTAGAGCGGGCGGCCGCCCACGGTCATCTTGATCCCGTTCCATTCGGGGGGGTTGTGGCTGCCGGTGATCTGAGCGCTTCCGTCCGCCGCCAGTTCGCGCTCGGCCCAGTAGGTCACCGGGGTCGGTACCGTGCCGAGCCTGATGACGTGCCCTCCCGCCGAGTGGATGCCCTCCGAAAGCGCGTCGGCCAGCCCGTCCGAACTGGGACGGTTGTCGCTCCCGACCACGATGCGCGGCCGGGCATCGCCGGTCCGTTGGCCCACCACCGTGGCGAGGGCGCTCCCGGTGCCGCGGGCCACGTCGCTGTCGATGGTTTCGCCAACGATGCCCCGGATGTCGTATTGTCGGAAGATCTCGGAAGAAAAACTCAAAGCCGGTACAGGTCAGAAGTGGTTGCGTGCCGTCTGTTGTCGCGCGCATGGCGGGCGAGCCGCTTTTGCCCGGGAGCGCGGGAACCCCGCCATCCGTCGCTAGGGAGCGGCGCCCAGGAGGAGTGCTCCTGCCGTCAGCAGTCCTTCCGCGCCCGCGCGGGCGAACCCCACGCCCCCGCCCGGGAAGACGCCCAGACCGATCACCACCGCCACCGCCGCACCCAGGGCGAAACGCATGGTCAGGGGCACCGTCACCGGATCCGGCTCGTCGGATTCCGCCGCTTCCCGCATCCACATGTACCATGCGATCCGCAGGTAGTAATAGTACGACACCACGGTCGTGAGGACGAAAATGACCGAAAGGGTCCAGAGTCCGGCCTCGGCCGCTCCCTGCAGAATGAAGATCTTTCCCATGAACCCGCCCGTGCCGGGGAAGCCGGCAAGGGAAAGGAGAAAGATCGTCAGGCAGACGGCCAGAGCGGGATGCCTGGCCCCGAGCCCCGCGTACCGGTGGATCCCGAGCCGCTCCTCGCTGTGCCCCGAGACGCACATGATTACGGCGAAGGCGCCGATGTTCATCGCGGTGTAGACCAGCAGGTAGAACAGCAATCCCGCCGTGGCGTTCTGATTCAGGGCCACGATGGCCACCAGCAGATAACCGGCGTGAGCGATGCTGGAATAGGCCAGCAGCCGCTTGACGTTGGTCTGAGCCAGGGCAATGACGTTGGCGATCACCATGGTGAGGGCCGCGAGCCACCACCCGATGGCGTACCAGCTCTCGGGAA
>JAJEBS010000305.1 GCA_022822425.1 Gemmatimonadota bacterium
GTCCGTCCCATGGTGTTCGCGGGGCTCTATCCCAGCAACGCCGACGACTACGAGTCCCTGCGCGACGCCCTCGACCGGCTCAGGCTGAACGACGGCAGCCTGCACTATCAGCCGGAGACCTCCGCCGCCCTCGGCTTCGGGTTCCGCTGCGGCTTCCTGGGGCTGCTGCACATGGAGATCGTCCAGGAACGGCTGGACCGCGAGTTCGGCGTCAGCCTGATCACCACCGTCCCCAACGTCGAGTATCACGTCACCCTCACCGACGGCAGCGAGCTGGCCATCGAGAACCCCACCCGCCTGCCCGGCCGCGGGAAGCTGAAGGCCGTCGCGGAGCCCTGGGTGCGCGCGCACATCGTGTCTCCGGCCGAATACATCGGCAACGTGCAGAAGCTCTGCCACGATCGGCGCGGGACCTTCAAGGGGATGCGCTACCTGGACCCCCGGCGCGTGGAGATGGACTTCGAGCTGCCCCTGGCCGAGATCGTCCTGGACTTCTACGACCGCCTCAAGGGCAGCACGCGCGGGTACGCGGCGCTCGACTACGAGTTCGCGGAGTACCGGCCCGAGAACCTGGTGAAGCTGGATGTGCTGGTGAACGGCGATCCGGTAGACGCGTTCAGCGTCATCATCCATCACGACCGCGCGCAGATCTACGGGCGCGATCTCGTGCGCAAGCTGAAGGAGCTCATCCCGCGCCAGCAGTTCCAGGTGGCGCTGCAGGCGGCGATCGGTTCGAAGATCGTGGCGCGCACCAACGTGAAGGCCTTGCGCAAGGCCGTGACCGCCAAGTGCTACGGCGGGGACATCACGCGCAAGCGCAAGCTGCTCGAACGGCAGAGGGAGGGGAAGAAGCGGATGAAGCAGGTGGGGTCGGTCGAGATCCCGCAGGAAGCGTTTCTGGCCGTGCTGTCGATTGAACAGTAAATGTCAGCAGATATCAGTAGACGTCGATGATGCTTCGTCGGGCGCGTCGTGAACGGCAGGCGGATCCCATGGGTCGGCCGTGATGGCGAAGTGGATCGCCGGGGTCGATATCGGCGGGACCACCCTCTCGGTGGGGATGGTTCCGGTGGCGGGAGGCCGCCCGCGCGCCCTCCGCGTGGAGGACACGCCGGGCCGGCGGGGCGGGGAGGAGGTGGTCGATCGGGTGTGCGGGATGATCCGCGCCGCCGTTGACGAGCTGGCGCGCGCGGAGGGCGCGGGCGCGGTGGTCGCCGGGGTGGGGGTCGCGGCCCCCGGATCGCTCGACCGAGCCCGCGGCGTGGTGCTCGAGTCGCACAACCTGGGGTGGTTCGGACTTCCGCTCCGCGACCGCGTCCAGGCCGCGACCGGCCTGCCCACCGTCGTGGAGAACGACGCCAACTGCGCCGCCTGGGGGGAATGGTGGCAGGGGGCGGGTCGCGGCTTCCGATCGGTGCTGGGGATCACGCTGGGCACCGGCATCGGCGGCGGGATCGTCATGAACGGACGGCCCTTCCACGGGGCCACGGGCGCCGCCGGGGAGATCGGGCACATGACCGTCGAGTACGGCGGCCGCCGCTGCACCTGCGGGGGCAGGGGGTGCCTCGAGGCCTACGCCTCCGGGCCGGGTATCGCGCGCGCCGCGGCCGAGGGGCTTGGCGGTGGGGCGCGGTCGTCGCTCGCCGAGCTGGTCGACGGGGACCTGGGCCGCATCACCGCAGCCACCGTGCACGAGGCGGCGGTGGGGGGCGACGCCTATGCGGCCGGCGTGCTGGCGCGCGCGGCACGCATGCTCGCGGCCGCGATCGCCAGCGCAGTCAACCTGCTCGGCCCGGACGCGGTCGTGGTGATGGGCGGGGTCGCCGCGGCCGGTGACCTGTTCTTCGACCCGCTCGCCGCGGAACTCGGCCGCCCCCGCTTCCGCTCCGCGGTGGATGCCTGCACGGTCGTGCCGGGCGCGCTCCCGGGGACCGCGGGGGTGGTGGGGGCGGCGGGGGTGTTCCGCTTGCGGGCGGACGAGACGTGAGCCCGGCCAGGCCCGTGGTCGAGTCGGGCTCGGAAAGCGTGCGGCCCGGTTCCCGGGCGCGCCGCCCGCTCCTCGGCGTGGTCGGCACGCTGGTGTGGGACACCATCCATCTGCGCGACGGACGCGGTCATCCCGTGCAGGAATGGGGCGGTGTGAGCTACGCCCTGGAGGCGCTGGCCGCGTCGCTGCCGGCGCAATGGCGCATCGTCCCCATCCTCAAGGTGGGCCAGGACCTCGCCGAGCCCGCGCTCCGGTTCCTGGGTCAGATCCCCCGCGTGAACCCGCGCCGCGCCGTCCGTGTCGTCCCGGAACCCAACAACCGAGTGGAACTGCGCTACCAGGACGACGAGCGCCGCTGCGAGCGTCTTTCGGGAGGCGTCCCGGCATGGGCCTGGGGGGAGTTCTGGCCTCTCGCAGGCGGGTGCGACGCCCTCTACGTCAACTTCATCTCGGGCTTCGAGATGGAACTGGAGACCGCACAGATGCTGCGCGAGGCGTTCCACGGCCCGATCTACGCCGACCTCCACTCCCTCTTCCTCGGCATCGGGCGGCACGGCGAACGCGAGCCGCGTCCGCTGCCGCTGTGGGACGCCTGGCTGCGCTGCTTCGACGCGGTGCAGATGAACGACGACGAGTTCGCCCTGCTGGGCCGGGAGGCGGGTGACCCGTGGAGATTGGCGGCGCATGTGGTGGGGCCGGACCTGAAGCTGGTCACCGTCACGATGGGCCCGCGCGGGGCCGCCTATGTCGCGGCGCCGGATTTCTCGCCCGACACCTCGACCTGGCGCGCGATGCGCGGACAGGTGGCCACCGCGGCCCCCGCCACCACCCGGCAGATCGACATCCCGGGAGGCCCGCGCGAAGGGGATGTGACTGGTTGCGGGGACGTATGGGGCGCTACCTTCTTCGCGCGACTGCTGAAGGGCGACTGCCTTGAGCGCGCGATCGTCACCGCCAACTCGATGGCCGTCCGCAACGTCGAACATCGCGGCGCGCGCGGGCTGCACCTCCACCTGAAGGGACGGATCGCCGGGGGATGAGCCGCGCCGCCCCCGCCCGTCCCGCCGCGCCAACTCCGGAGTTCGCCGGTTGCATGTAATCCGCGTACCCTCGTCGCTGGACTACTCCACCGTGGACAGCGTCTTCCAGCAATGCGCACAGGCCGCGGAAGGCAAGGCGCTCTTCGACGCGGGCTACCTGCGCTTCGTCGATCCGCAGGGCCTGGTCGGGCTCCTGAGCGCGGGCGCGCTCCTGAAGCGCAGGCTGGGTCGGGCGCCCCATCTGCGGCTTCCCAGGCAGGCGACCGTCCTCGGATACCTGGCGCGCATCCGCTTCTTCGAGCAGGCTCGACGCTTCTTCTCCATGCAGATCCGGCGTCCGCGCGAAACCGCTGCGAGCTCCGACGTGCTGCTCGAGATCACCCCGGTGACCACCAACAGCGATGTGCACGCCGTGGTGGACCGCGTGCAGACGCGGGCGGGGACCATCCTCACCCGCACCCTGGGATACCCGCTGGTAACCGTCGTCCAGTTCTCGGTGGTGCTCTCGGAGGTGTGTCAGAACATCATCGAGCATGCCGAGGCCCCGGGATGGGTGGCCGCGCAGGCCTACTACTGGGCAAAGCGCCGGGAGCGCTGGATGCTGGTGATCGCCGTGTCCGACCTGGGGCGCGGCTTCCGCGAGTCGCTGGCGCGGGAGCACGCCGGCCGGTTCGGGAAGCGATGGGGGGACGGCAGCGCGCTGGAGGCCGCCTTTCTGCACGGCGTCACGCGTTTCCAGGACCTGGGAAGAGGACAGGGAATTCAGCAGATCCGCAGGCAGGTGCGGCGTTGGGATGGGCTCATCTCCATCCGCAGCGGGACCGCGCGTATCGCCGACGTGCCGGAATGGGACGACACCCCGCCTCTGGAGCAGGGCCTCGCCCGCTTTCCGGGCGCCCAGATCAACATCGTTCTGCCCGCGAAGCAGCGGGGCAAGGAGAGGGGCGGCGCATGACGGACTCGGGTCCGGCTTCATGAACGGATTCGGCATCGACCCGGTGGCGATCGACCTCCGTCGCCTGGTCCAGCGGCAGGTGGCATCCCTCTACCCACACCTGGTGACCCGGCCCACGGGGCGCGCGGTGCGGATGGCCATCGAGAGCCAGCTCGCGACCGCGGGAGAGACGGCGCTCTCGGTCATCGACTTCTCCGAGGTTGACGTGCTGGACTTCTCGTGCGCGGACGAGGTTGTCGCGAAGCTGCTCCTGCACTACCAGCCGCCCGGGGAGGCGACCCGCGCCTTCTTCATCCTTCGCGGCGTGAACGACCTTCATCTGGAACCGATCCAGGCCGTACTCGAACGCCATCGCCTTGCCGCCGTGGCGGAAACCACCGGGGGGCCGTGCCGGCTGGTGGGCGTGCCCAGCGACGCCGACGGCCGGGTCTGGCGTTCGCTGGAGGAGCGGGGAGCCCTTTCACCGGGGGACCTTCCGGCGCACCTTCCGGACGAGGTCGATCGTGCGACCCTGGAATCACTGGTGCGGCGTGGACTTGCATTCCGGCGGCCCGAGTCCGGAGACTATCTGGCGCTGAGCAGTCTGATGAGGAGTCTGATGGGATGAAGAGCATCCCGGAGGAGAGAATGAACGATTCCCCGGAAGCGCGGGAGGCCTGGGGTCCGGGTACGCTGGGCGTCCACGCAGGCGCCCCCGAGCCGCGTGCCGGCGAGGCCGTCGTACTGCCCGTGGTCCAGAGCTCCACCTTCTTCTGGAACGCGCCCGGCGACGCGCCAGAGCTGCGCTACTCACGGTACGGGAACAACCCGAACCAGGTCGCGGTGGCGAAGAAGCTGGCGGCGCTCGAGGGTACCGAGGCGTCGCTGGCCGTCGGGAGCGGGATGGCGGCCACCGCACTCGCCGTCCTCGCCGTCACGCGCGCCGGGGACCACGTCGTGGCCTCCAAGCACTTGTACGGCGCCACCAGCACGTTCCTCGCCGACGAGATGCCGCACCGTGGCGTGACCACGACCTTCGTGGATCCGGACGAGACCTGCGCGTGGGAGTCGGCGATGCGGGACAACACCCGCATCCTCTTCCTGGAGACCCCGACCAATCCCGTGATGCGCGTCTTCGACCCCCGCATCCCGGTGCGCCTCGCGCGCGATGCCGGGGCGGTCACCATGATGGACGCCACCTTCGCCTCGCCCATCAACCTCAGGCCGGCCCGCCTCGGCGTGGACGTGGTCATCCACAGCGCGACCAAGTACCTCGGCGGCCATTCCGACCTGATCGCGGGCGTGGTCTCGGGCAGCCGCGAACTGATCGAGCGCGTGCAGCGCATGCTGGTGCTCTACGGGCCGGCGCTGGACCCGCACGCGGCCTGGCTGCTGGAGCGCGGGATCAAGACGCTGTCGGTGCGGATGGAGCGCCACAACCGGAGCGGCCTGGAGCTCGCGGCCTGGCTGGAAGGCCGTCCCGGCATCTCGCGGGTCTCCTACCCCGGGCTCGCCAGTCACCCCGACCGCGCGCTGGCGGGCGAACTGCTGGACGGCTTCGGCGGCATGGTGGGCTTCGTGCTGGAGAGCGGGGGAGCGGGCGCGGACGCATTCTGCCGAAGTCTGGAAGTGGCCAGGGTCGCGCCCAGTCTGGGCGGCGTCGAGACCCTGGTGTCGCAGCCGCGCTTCACCTCTCACATCGGCCTGACCCCGGAGGAGAGGACGCAGGCGGGCATTCCCGACGGATTCGTTCGGGTCTCCGTGGGACTCGAAGAAGTCCGCGACCTGCAGCGCGACTTCAGCCGGGCACTGGAGGCAGCACGCTGAAGAGGGGCCGTCTGCTCCGCAGGATCGTACTCGGGACGCTGGCCGGGGTTCTGCTCGCCTCCCTTGCGGGCGTGATCTGGCTCAGGCGGCTGGCCGCCGGTCCGGCACCCGCGGCGGGGGAACTCGTACTTCCCGGCTTGGAGCACCCGGTGGAGATCCTGCGCGACTCCCTGGGCGTGCCCCACGTGTGGGCGGGTTCACGGGCCGACGCGGTCTTCGCGCAGGGGTACCTGCACGCCACGGACCGCCTCTGGCAGCTGGAGATGTTCCGGCGGGTCGCCCAGGGACGTCTGAGCGAGCTCCTCGGCGAGGAAACCCTGGATGCCGACCGGTTTCTGCGCGCGCTGGGCCTCGCGCGGGCCGGACGCGAGACGGCCATCAGCGAAGAGACCCGGACGCTCGGGGAGGCGTACGCCCGCGGGGTGAACGCGGCCATGGCCGGGTGGTCCGGTCTCCTGCCGCCGGAGTTCGTCCTGCTTCGCGCCGGCTTCGAGTCGTGGGAACTCGAGCACTCGCTCGCGGTCGAGAAGATCATGGCCTGGGATCTGTCGCAGTACGGGGTCTCGATGTCGCTCGCAGGCGCGCGCGCTACCGCGGGAGACGAGGCCGTGCTGGAGTTGCTGCCGTCCTATCCCGACTGGGGGGTGACGATTCTGCAGGATGCGCCCGGCGTGCCTGCGGGTGACGGGATCGCCGGCGGCCCCGCCGCTCCGCCGGACCCTCTGCCTCCCGCCGTCTCCGGCGACCTGATCGCTTCGGCGCGCATGCCTGCGGCCGCCCGCGCCGCGCTCGAAGCGGCGAGCACCGTCCGGGCCTCCAACTCCTGGGTGGTCGGAGGGTCCCGCACGGCAACCGGAATGCCCCTCCTCGCCAACGACATGCACCTGGGCCTGGACCACCCCAACATCTGGTACCTGATCGGGCTGCACGCGCCCGGCCTGGATGTCGTCGGACAGAGCCTGCCGGGCGCACCCGGGGTGATCGCGGGACATACCGCAGGCGTTGCATGGGGCTTCACCAACGCCATGGTGGACGACTCCGACTTTTTCATCGAGCGGGTGGATCCGGCCGACACCACGCGCTACCTGACCCCGGAAGGAAGCGAGCCCTTCCGGGTCCGGGAGGAATCGATCCGGGTGCGCGGGCGCGACGAGCCGGTGCGCATGGTGGTGCGCGAAACCCGCCACGGCCCCGTCATGACATCCGTGGATCCGGTGCCGGGAGGCGAACTGCTTTCCTACCGCTGGGGCGCGCACGACCCGTCGACGACCTTCGACGGGATCCTCGCGATGAACCTCGCCAACTCCGCCGACGAACTCATCGCCGCGCTGGCCCTGTTCACCAGCCCATACATGAACGTGGTCTTCGCCGACACCGCCGGCGACTTCGGCTACCAGCTCGCCGGGGCCGTTCCCCTGCGCCGCTCGGGCCGTCCGCCCCTCCTCCCGGTGCCCGGCTGGACCGGAGATCACGACTGGAGCGGGACGCTGGCCTACGAGCGCAATCCCCGGCTGCTCAACCCGGCGTCGGGCTTCATCGCCACGGCCAACAACCGCCAGAGCCGGGACTCGCTCTCGCTGGTGATCTCCCCGAACCGCTGGGAGGATCCCTACCGCGCCCAGCGCATCACCGAGCTCATCGAGGCGCGCAGCGACCACGACGCGGAGTCGATGAGGGTCATTCAGCTGGATGTCCGGAGCGGCTTCATCGCCCGCTACCGCGAGCGGGCGGGCAGCGCCTTTCGCCGCGCCGGGCTGGACAGCCTCGCCGCCGCGCTCGAAGCCTGGGATGGCCGCGCGACGGTGGAGAGCACGGAGGCGACGCTCTTCCACGCCTGGGCGGAGGCGCTCGGGACCGCGCTGCGCGCCCGCTTCTACGGGGCGGCGGGCGGGTTCGGCTATTTCCCGCAGTACATGGTGGGGCGGGCGCTCGACGCCGGTGGGGCGAGCGTGGACTCTCTGGCCGCGCAGGCCGCGCTCGAGGCGGCCGACGCCGCCGGTCGACCGTGGGGGCAGGTCCACCTCCTGCGCATCTCGCATCCCTTCCAGGACGTGCCGGTGATCGGCGGCCTGCTGGGCTTCGGCCGGCGCGGTCTGCCCCGGCCAGGCGACGACTACACGGTCGACGCGGCCCCGTTCGAGGGCAGCGTCCCCCGGTTCGAGGTCACCGCCGGTCCCAGCCAGCGTTCCGTCGCCGACCTGGGAGACCTCGGGCGCGGGGGCGGATTCATCCTGCCCGGAGGGCAGTCCGGCCGTCCCGCCAACCGCCACAGCTGGGACCAGCTGGAGCGCTGGCAGCGCGGCGAACTGTGGCGCCTGCCGCTCGACCGGTCCGAGGTGGAGGCGCGCACGGTCTCGCGCCTGGTACTCGGGCCGGGGTAGCGCGCCGGTCGAGACCGGTCCGCGTCCTCCTCCGCTACGACTGCGTACTCATCTCGCCCAGGGCCACGCTGCGCCGGAACGCCGCAACCACCGCCTTGGACATGATGGTCCGGAAGCTTCCCTTCTCGAGCTGATACAGCGCCTCGGCCGTGGTGCCTCCGGGCGAGGTCACGCGGTTGCGCAGCTCGGCGGGATGGACGGGCTGGTGCTCGGCGTAGATGGCCGCTCCGCGGATGGTCTGCACCACGAGTTCGCGCGCGTCGCCGCGCGAGAACCCGAGATGGACCGCCGCGTCGATGAGCGCCTCCATCATGAGAAACACGTAGGCCGGCCCGGTGCCGCTGATCGCCGTCGCGATGTCGAGGAACCGCTCGTCGTCGACGAACAGCTGTCGCCCCAGCGACCCGACGATGGTCCCGGCATGCGCCCTCTGCTCCGCCGAGACCTCCGGGGTAGCCGTCCACACGGTCATGCCCTCCCCGACCTGAGCCGGCGTGTTGGGCATGGTGCGCACGATGGCGCGGTGCTCCAGCAGGGAGGCGATGGTGCCGATGGAGGCGCCGGCCACGATCGAGAGCGTCAGGGCATCCTGCCGAATCCCGCCCTGAAGCTCCGAGAGCACGGCGGGCAGGACCTGCGGCTTTACCGCCAGGACGACCACATCCGCTTCCCGGGCCGCTTCCCGGTTGCACAGGGTGGTGCGGACCCCGAACTGGTCGCGCACCAGCGCAAGCCGGTCCTCGTTGCGGTCGCTCGCGATCATGCCCGCCCGATCGATGTCGTCGCCCCCCGCAAGGCCGCCGATCATCGCGGCGCCCATGGCGCCGGCGCCGATGAAGGCCACGCTTGCGCCGTTCGACTGCGCTGTGTCCATGTCCGGCTGCGGGCCCATCAGGAGGCCATGAACGGATAGCGGTATCGGGTCGGCGGGGCGAAGGTCTCCTTGACGCTGCGGGGCGAGACCCAGCGCAGCAGGTTGAGTTTCGACCCGGCCTTGTCGTTGGTGCCGCTCGCTCGCCCGCCGCCGAAGGGCTGCTGCCCCACAACCGCCCCCGTGGGCTTGTCGTTCACGTAGAAGTTGCCGGCCGCGAAGCGAAGGGAGTGGAGTGCGTCCTCCACTGCTCTCCGGTCGCGCGCGAACACCGCTCCCGTGAGCCCGTAGGGAGACGTTCCGTCGACCTGCTCGAGCGTCTCGCTCCACATGCGGTCGGGGTACACGAAGACGCTGAGGACCGGACCGAAGATCTCCTCGCACATGGTGCGGTAGTCGGGCCGGTGCGCGCGGATCACGGTCGGGCGGATGAAGTACCCGGTGCTGTCGTCCGCCTCCCCGCCGGCCAGAACCTCGGCCTCGTTCGAGTTGCGCGCGCCCTCGATGTATCCGGCGATCTTGTCGAAGGACTGCCGGTGGATCACGGCGTTCATGAAGTTCCCGAAGTCGGCGGGATCGCCCATGGTGATGCCCTCGGTCTCCTCCACGAGCTGGTCCCCGATCTGTTGCCAGAGACTCTCCGGGATGTAGGCGCGCGACAGGGCGCTGCACTTCTGGCCCTGGTACTCGAAGGCGCCGCGCAGCATGGCGGTCACGAGCGCCTCGGCGTCGGCGGACGCGTGCGCGATCAGGAAGTCCTTGCCCCCGGTCTCGCCGACGATGCGCGGGTACGAACGGTAGTGGGGCAGGTTCCCCGCCGCCTCCTGCCAGAGCGAGCGGAAGACATCCGTGGAGCCGGTGAAGTGAATGCCCCCGAAGTCCTCGCTCCCCATCACCACGCGGGTCACCATCCGGGGATCGCCGGGCACGAAGTTGACGACCCCGGGCGGCAGGCCCGCCTCCTCGAAGACCCGCATCACGAAGTAGTTGGAGTAGACGGCGCTGTGCGAGGGCTTCCACACCACGGAGTTGCCCATCAGGGCCGGCGACGCCGTCAGGTTTCCGCCGATCGCGGTGAAGTTGAACGGCGACACCGCGTAGACGAAGCCGTCCAGCGGCCGGTAGTCGGCCCAGTTCCAGATGCCCCCGGGCGAGTGGGGCTGCTCCGAGTAGATCTGCTGGGCGAAGTGGGCGTTGAAGCGGAAGAAGTCGATGGTCTCGCAGGCGGCGTCGATCTCCGCCTGGTGGCAGGTCTTGCTCTGGACGAGCATGGTGGCCGCGTTGATCGTCGAGCGCCAGCGGTCGGCGAGGAGGTCGGCCGCGGTCAGAAACACGGAGGCGCGCGCCTCCCAGGGCCACGACGCCCACTCGCGGCGCGCCTCCATGGCCGCCTGCACGGCCGCTTCGACCTCCGCGGGGCCCGCCAGGTGGTAGCGCGCCACCACGTGGCCGTGGTCGTGCGGCAGGATGCAGGTGGAAAGGTCGCCGGTGCGCACCTCCTTGCCGCCGATGATCAGCGGGATCTCGATTTCCCGGCCCGACATCTCGGCGAGCTTGCTCTTGAGAGCGGCGCGCGCGGGATCGCCGGGCGCGTAGTCGAAGACGGGTTCATTGACGGGTGGAGGGACTCGGACGGTTCCGGCCATGGACATGACAGCCTCGGGTGCGGGACGGGTATTCTCGGACGGCGTCGGAGGACCGGGGGCTGGCGGCTGGGTTCTGCTCCTCGCGCAGTTCCCGAGAGGGGCACGGCCACCGGTCGGCAGGGACAAATCTCGCGATTCGCCATGCCACCGCAAGTGCCGGGCCGGCGGCCCTCACCGGCCTCTCGTCCAGGCTCCGGGATGCCGCGCCCCAGGTGGCTCCGAAGCCCCGCAACGGTGCGGAACGAGGTCGCCGCGAGTGGCGTACCGTGTCCTGCGGGACCATCTTGACCGCGCTCGCCGGCCATGCGCCACAAACGGCAGCCACCACCCTCCGACCGGGGCAGAACCTGAAACCAGAGATCCGGCAGGGCAGAAGCGACTTCGCGGTCGTCATCCCCGCCTACAACGAGGCCCCCGTGGTCCCCGACCTGGTGCGCGAACTGCGGGAGGCCTTCCGCGAGTTCCATCTCGACGGTGAAGTCGTGCTGGTGGACGACGGCTCCGCCGACGGCACCGCGGACGTGGCCCGGCGCGAAGCGGCGGACTGGGACGGATTCCGCGTCGTCAGCCACCGGCGCAACCGGGGCAAGACCGAAGCGATGGTCACCGGGGTCAATGCCACGGATCGCCCCTGCATCATCCTCTTCGACGCCGATCTGCAGCACTCCCCGCGCGACATTCCGCGCTTTCTGGCGAAGCTTGACGAAGGGTGGGACATCGTCTCCGGCCGGCGCATCGGCCATTACGACAAGGCGGCGGTTTCCGAGATCTACAACCGCATGTCGCGCCTCCTGTTCCGTGTGCCGGTCACACACCTCAACTCCGCCATGAAGGGGTTTCGCCGGGAGATCCTGGACGGGCTCACGCTCAGGCACGACTGGCATCGCTTCTTCGTGGTGCTGGCGTACGGACGCGGCGCGACGGTCACGGAGATCGACATCAAGCTCTACGACCGCAGGGCGGGTGAATCCAAGTACCGGGGCCTGTGGCGCGTCGTGATCGGCGTTACCGACCTGGCATCCGTCGCCTTTCTGGTGTTCTTTTCGCGCAAGCCGCTGCTGCTGTTCGGTGCTTCCGGACTGGCTCTGGCGGCTCTGGGCGGGCTCGTTGCGGCGGCTGCGCTCTACCTGCGCTACCTGCATCCGGCGCTGGGGTTCGAGCCCTACGTGCCGCCGTTCGGCTACCGTTTGCTGATCCAGTTGGTGGTCTTGCTGGAGACGCTCGGGTTCCTCCTCGCCGGATTCGGCCTGGTCAGCGAGCAGATCGCCCACGTCAGGCATGAGGTAGAGGCACTGAAACGCCAGCTGTCCGGCGCGAAGAGCGATGACGCGGGGCATCGCCGCCGGAGAAGGGGCTGAGCGGCATGTGCGGGCTGAGGGGAGGCCGAACGGTGGAGCGGGAGCGATGAGCGCGAAGCGGCGACGCAGCCGAAAGCGGGCGCCAGGGGCGCGCACAGAGACGACCTCTGCGGGCAGGAGCGTCGCTTCGCGGGCGACGCCGGCTTCCGACGGCGCTCCCGCCCTTCCGGGCTGGCTCCCGTGGACGGTCTTCCTCGGCCTCACCGTCTTCGCGTTCCGCGCGTTCATCTTCAGCGACGCGATGCTCTACGGGAGCGACACGCTGTCCGGCGGCTACGCGAGTCGCGCCATCTATGCCCGCGCCCTCGCGGAGTTGGGGCGCATCCCGGGGTGGATACCGCAGTTCCTCGGGGGCACGCCCTTCGTGGAGGCGCTCAGCGGGGGCGATTCCTTCTATCCGCCTTCGTTTCTGCTGCTCATCCTCATGGAGCCCTACCGGGCGCTCGGATGGAAGCTCGTCATCCACGTGGCGGCGGCGGGCTTCTTCATGTTCCTGTGGGTGCGCGCGCTGGGGGTCTCCCGGGCGGCCGCGCTGGTCGCCGGCACCGGCTACATGCTCGCCCCGGTCTTCGTCGGGCTCGTGTTCGCGGGCCACGACGGCAAGATATTCGTCACCGCGCTGGCGCCGCTCCTGTTCTGGGCCACGGAGCGCCACTTCCGGGGTCCCGGCCTCAGATCATTCACCTGGCTGGCCCTGGTGATCGCGCTCGTGATCCTGACGCCGCACTTCCAGACGGCGTACTTCCTGTTCGGCGCCACCGGGCTGTTCGCGATCTTCCGGAGCATTCAGATCCTGCGTGGTGCGGGCCCGGACGTCGTGTCCCCCGCGGACGACGGCGCCCGGGACGCAAGCGCCGCCGATCCGCGCCGCGGCACGCGTTTCCGGGCTGCCTCGCGCTTCGGACTGTTTCTCGCGGCGTCGATCACCGGCGCGCTCATCACCGGCGGCCAGCTCCTGCCGGCCATCGACTACGTGACCGCCGACTCCCGGCGCACCGCGACCTCCGAAGCGCTCGATGAAGAGGCCGCCCTCGAGTGGTCCAGTTCCTGGTCGCTGCACCCGGAGGAAGCTTTCTCGCTCGTGATCCCCGAATTCGCCGGGGCCAACATCAGCGGTACGGGCGGCTGGGCGGACAACACCTACTGGGGCCGCAACCCGTTCAAGCACAACCACGAGTACGCGGGCCTGCTGCTGCTCCTGCTGGCTGCGATCTCGTTCCTGGGTGGACCCCTGCGCGGGCTGCGCCGGTTCTTTGCGGGGTTGGCGGGGATTGCCGTTCTCTTCGCGCTCGGCGCCAACACGCCCGTCTGGCGCATCACCTACGAGGTCCTGCCCGGCATCAGCCTCTTCCGGGCTCCGTCGCAGGCGGCCTATCTGCTTGCCTTCGGGGCGTCTACGCTGGCAGCCCTCGGAGTGGACCGCGTCTTCGCCTGTGTGCGCGACCCCGAACAGGGACGCCGGGTCCAGCGACTGGTCCTCATCGCGACCGGCGCGCTGGCCGCCGTCGCGCTGCTCGCCGCCGCGGGCGCGCTGACGTCTCTGTGGACGTCCGTACTGTATCCCGGAATCACGGAGGCCAGGCGTCAGGCGCTGGCGGCCGCGCTGCCCCATATCGCAACAGGTGCCTGGATCGCCGTCTTTCTGGCTGGTGCCCTGTCGGCGCTGGTGTGGGCGCTACGCAAGGGGTACCTGGCACCGGGGATCGTTCTGGGCGCGCTCGTCGCTCTGGTCGTGCTCGACGCCTACCGCATAGACCGGGT
>JAJEBS010000234.1 GCA_022822425.1 Gemmatimonadota bacterium
GGCGACTACGGCAACTGCGTGGGCATCCCCAACCTCGGCGGCGAGGCCTACTTCGATCGCGGCTACGAGGGCAATCCCATCATCAATGTGATGTGCCTGGGCATCATGAAGCGCGAGCAACTGATCCGGGGCGAGGCCCACGGGGAAGGCAACACGCTGATGGCGGTGGGCGCGCGCACCGGGCGCGACGGCATCCACGGGGCCACCTTCGCCAGCGAGGAGCTGGGCGAGGACTCCGACGCCAGCCGGCCCCAGGTGCAGGTGGGCGACCCCTTCACCGAGAAGCTCCTGCTCGAGGCCAGCCTGGAGCTCATCCGGAGCGGCCACATCGTGGGCATCCAGGACATGGGGGCGGCGGGCATCACCTCCAGCGCCGCAGAGATGGCCGGCCGTTCCGGTAGCGGCGTGGTGATCGACACCGTGCTGGTGCCGGTGCGCGAGCCGGGGATGACGCCGTACGAGATCCTGCTCTCCGAGAGCCAGGAGCGCATGATGGTGGTCGTGCACAGGGGCCGGGAGGAGGAGGTCCGGCAGATCCTGGCCAAGTGGGAGCTGGAGGCCGCGGAAGTGGGGCAAGTCACTTCCGACGGGCGCTTCCGCATCCTGGAGGACGGCCGCCCGGTCGCCGACATCCCCGCGCTGCCGCTGACGGAGGGGTGCCCGACCTACGAGCGCGAGGGAATCGAGGGTGAAGAAGTACGCGCGCTGAGGGAGATGGACCTGACGCCCTACGCGGGCGGCGCCGGCGACCGCACCGCCGATTTCCTCCGACTGCTGGCCTCCCCCAACCTGGCCTCCCGCCGCTGGATCCACGACCAGTACGACACCACCGTGCGCACGGCGAGTGTGGTCCAGCCCGGAGGGGACGCGGGCGTCCTGCGCGTGCGCGGCACCCGGCGCGGAATCGCGGTGACCACCGACTGCAGCGGCCGCTACACCTACCTGGAGCCCGGCACCGGAGCCCGCAGCGCCGTGGCCGAGGCCGCGCGCAACCTTGCGTGCGCCGGAGCTCTGCCCATGGCCGTGACCAACAACCTCAACTTCGGCAACCCGCTCAAGCCGCACATCTACTACCAGCTGCGGGAAGCCGTACTAGGCATGGTCGAGGCGTGTGCGCTCTTCGAAACCCCGGTGACCGGCGGCAACGTCTCTCTCTACAACGAAACCAGCGGCACGCCCATCTACCCCACGCCCGTCATCGGCATGGTCGGCATCATCGAGGATCTGGAGCGCGTCACGCGGCACGCGTTCCGGGACGAGGGCGACGTCATCGTGCTGCTGGGCCGCAACACCGACGAGCTGGGCGCCTCCGAGTACCTTTACGCGATGCACGGCATCGTCGGCGGAAGGCCCCCGCGGGTGGACCTGCTCGCGGAACGCGTGCTCCAGCAGGCGCTGCTGGCCATGATCGGCGAGGGGCTGCTGCGTTCGGCGCACGATTGTTCGGAGGGCGGCCTGGCGTGCGCGCTCGCCGAGAGCGCGCTGCACGAAGGCGAGGACCCCGTCGGAATCCGCGTACGACTGGCGGACCCGCTGCCCTCGACTGCACTATTCTTTGGAGAGGCGCAGGGGCGCGCGGTGGTTTCGTGCGATCCCGCGAACCTCGACCGGGTGCAACGGGTGGCCGATCAGTACGGCGTGCCCTGCGAGGAGATCGGCACGGTAGGAGCGATCGGCGACAGTTTTGTCGTGGAGAGCGTGGACGCGCGCATCGAGGCGGACATCCGGGAGGTGAGTGCGGTGTACTTCGGGGCTCTGCCGGAGCGCATGGACGCGCAGTAGCAAGGGGACGGCAGGCCGTGGACGAACCACGCCCGGCACTCGAGCGGCGACGCATTCACGAGGTGCGGGAGCCCGGAGGCGGCACATGAAGGACGTACAGCACACGCTGCCACTGGCCGGCAAGGCCGAGCCGCAGTCCAGCCCTCCTCGCCCGGTGGACATCCCCGGCTCGCTGCTGGACGACCGCCCGCGCGAGGAGTGCGGCATCTTCGCCGTCAGCGGCATCGAAAACGCCGCGGAGCTCGTCTTTCTCGGACTCTACGCGCTCCAGCACCGGGGACAGGAATCCGCCGGCATCTACTCCATCGACCGCGCGGAACGCGCGAGCGTGACGAAGGGCCTCGGGCTCGTGTCCGATGTCTTCGACGCGGAGAAGCTGAGCGGGCTCCCGGGCGGCACCTCGGTCGGCCACGTGCGCTATTCCACGGCCGGGGGCAGCCTGCGCGAGAATGCCCAGCCCATCGTGGCGCGCTACGCGAACGGCCCGCTCGCCATCGCGCACAACGGCAACCTCACCAACGCCCTTGACCTCAAGGACCGGCTGGTGCACGAGGGCGCCCTCTTCCAGACCTCGAGCGACTCGGAGGTCATCGTGCACCTGATGGCGCGCTCGCGGCACCGCGACGTCGAGCAGCAGGTGGACGACGCCCTGGCTCATCTGGAGGGCGCCTTCTCGCTGGTGATCGCGGTGGGAGATGCCCTATACGCCGTGCGCGACCCGCGCGGGTTCCGCCCGCTCCTGCTCGGACGCAAGGACGGGGGTCACATTCTGGCCTCCGAGTCGTGCGCCTTCGACATCGTCAATGCCGAGTACGTGCGCGACGTCGAGCCGGGCGAGCTGCTGCGCATCCGGGGAGGCAAGGTCGAAAAGCTGCGCAGCCTGCGCGCCGCACCCCGTCCCTCTCCGTGCATCTTCGAGCTGGTCTACTTCGCCCGCCCCGACTCGCGCATCTGGGGAGCCAGCGTGGACCGCTCCCGGCGGGCCTTCGGGCGCCAGTTGGCACGCGAGCATCCCGTCGAAGGGGACGCGGTGGTGGCCGTGCCGGACAGCGCCAACTCGGCGGCGCTGGGATACTCCGAGGAAACCGGCATCCCCTTCGAACTGGGGCTGCTGCGCAACCACTACGTGGGCCGCACCTTCA
>JAJEBS010000035.1 GCA_022822425.1 Gemmatimonadota bacterium
CCAGGGTGGGGATCTGGGGCTGGAGCGGCGGCGGATCGAACACCCTGAATTCACTGTTCCGCAAGCCGGATGTCTATCACGTGGGGATCGCCGTGGTCCCCAAGCCCCAGCCGCACCTCTACAACGCGTGGTTCCAGGAGATCTACATGGAGACCCTGGAAACCAACCCGGACGGCTACCGCGTCTCCGCGCCCATCAACTATGCGGAAGGGCTGGAGGGTGACCTGCTCATCATTCACGGAACCGGCGAAACCAACACGCACCTGGAGATCGTCGAGGGACTGGTGGACCGCCTGGTGCAACTGGGGAAGACCTTCGACTACTTCACCTACCCCAACCGGAACCACGGCCTGTCGGAAGGCGAGGGCACGGCAGTCCATGTTCGCATGCTGATGGTGCGCTATCTGCTGGAGCATCTGGCGGCGGGGCCGAAGTAGGCAGCGCCCTGTCCGCCCGACAGAGTGGTGTTGGCCGGCAAGGAATCGATCCCGAATGAAGATGGTCTCCAGTGATTGAAGCAGTAATGCCGGCACCACCGCGTTTGCTCCATCGGCAGCGCGTCCTCCTTTCTCTCCTTCGGGCCTTTGGGGGAGAGATGCGAGACGCCGACTTCCAGCGCCTCCTGTTCGACTACAGCCGCCGGTGCCGCGAGCGAGGCGTCGACCCACCGTATGACTTTGTCGCCCAGGAGGACGGTCCTCGTTCCTTTACTGCCGCAGCCGACCGGGACAGGCTCGGGCGACACGGCCTATTCACCTCCGGTGTCTGGCGTCTCACCGAGGAGGGGCATCGGCTCGCGGGTGAGCTCGAGAACCGCGATGTGGCCGTGTTCGCGGCTCGTCTACAGAGGCGAACAGACGCTTCCGGGGCCGGTGCGGAGAATCAGGCGCCAGTCGGCGACTACGATCCCGGCGAAGCGGCCGAAGACAGCAGCAACCCGAACGGCGGCCTTCTCGCAACGATCGGCTACGAGCGACGAAGCTACGAGGCCTACTTCAACCAGTTGCTCGGGGTGGGGATCTCGCGTCTCTGCGATGTGCGCCGGAACCCAATCAGTCGCAAATGGGGATTCTCGAAGCGACTCCTTTCTCAGGGCTGCGAGGAGCTTGGCATCCGGTATGAGCCCTTTCCGGAACTGGGGATCGCATCCAGGCACCGCGCCGGTCTTCGCGGTCGAGCAGCGTATGACCGCCTCTTTGCCCGCTACGAAGCCACGACGCTGCCGCGCTGTCGGGAGGCCGTGGCCCGGATCGCCAGGTGGATCGACGCGGGAGAACGGGTGGCGATCACCTGCTATGAACGCGATTCACGGGACTGTCATCGTTCGCGGCTCGCCACAGCCATCGTCATGGCGGCCTCCAAGCCCCTGTTGCCGAGGCACCTGTAGGACGGCATGAGAACCGGGGGACCGGTTACTCGTCGCCGTCACCCGGGTGTGAACAATGGCGGGGCCTTCGCCCTTCCTGTGGGCCAAAGCTTCGTTGAGGGACTGGATCAGGTCTTCTCCGAACGTACTCATCGCCTTGCCACTCTTGAGCTCTTCAGCAACCGTCCCGCATGAAGACTGGTTGGATGTCCTCGCCGGCGAAGAGTCGGCGGATCTCGGCGCAGTGCTCCAGGAAGATCTTGCGGGGGACGCGGGTGTACGACCAGCAGCTGATCGCGGTGCGGCCCACAGCCTTCTCGGCCGCATCCAGGCCGCGTCTGGCCTGCTCGCGGCGGTCTCCGAACCACTGAGCGATGGCCACGCGTTGGAGTCCGTTGGCGTCCTCTCGCAGCCCATCGCCGTCGTCGTCTTCGTCCATGCGCTCCACCACGGCGCGGAAGGCGTCTTCATTCGGCTTACCGGCCATCGCCCACTCGGCCATGGCCAGATTGAATGCGGTGGGCACGGCAGAACGAGACGCGGAATCGTTCAGTTGCGACCGGAAGACCCGCCCGGCGCGGTCGTAATCCCCCACGGCCATGCGGGCAAACGCAAGGTGCCACCCCCAGCTCGCCTTCTGTTTGGTTGAGTGAGTGTCTTCATCGAGAAGTCCCTCGAATATCGAGATGGCCACGCGACGCTCGCCCACCGACCGATCAAGCCGCGATGCCACAGAAACGCGCGTCCCAGGCGAGAGCCCTGCAATGATAGGCGTCTCGGTAACGAGTGGCGCGGCGTCCTCCCCAAGCGTTTCGAGCAAGTCAAGTGCTCTTATCAAGAGCAGGAATAGATCCCGATCATTGAGAGACTCTTCCCGACTGGCTCTGCTGCTCTCAAGCAAGCGCGAGTCGTCCGCATGGACATCCGTCTGGAAGAACGACCGCAGGGCCCGCAGGGCACCCTTACGATCCTGGGTCAGGTGCCGTGTGCGCGCCAACTGCAGGAGCTGCTTGTGGGTCATCTGGGGGCGGAGTTCGGCCGCCCTGTCGAGCAACTCGGCGGCCTCCAGGATCGATCCTCGAGACTCGTATGTTTCCGCGAGTCCCATAAGGACGTCCGCGTCATTGTTGTACCGCCTCCTGACCCGGGCCAGGAAGTCGTCCAACGCACGCGAGTCTGCGAAGCGACGGCGGTCGCGAAGACCGTCCAGAATGCCCTTTCGGTCGCCGATGTTCCAGGCACGAATCCTGCGCGCAAGGATTCGATACGAACGGGCCAGGCGGGTCCCGCTGCGGGTCTGCGTGTAGATCGGCTGGGTCAGCAGATCCATGCTGGGGTAGTGCCTGATCTCCAACAGTCGTTCAGGGCCGGGAATGCTGAGCTCTGTCCTGAACAGCCTCCTTCTCGCAGCCAGGTGGCCATGCTCGTCGTCGGCATCCGGTATCCCGGCCATGACGAAATGTTGTTCGATCTCCTGTCTCCTCCGGGGCGTTTGCTCCTCCTTGCGGATGGCCTCGACAACCTGCCGGGTGCCGTTCAGGCTCTGATCGTCCGGGCGGAACAGCGAGACGACGGCGTCGGGCAGGTGGCGGGTGCAGATCCCGCCCACATCGGTGAACCCGGTGCGGGAGTCCAGCAGGACGTAGTCGAACCCGGCGGCATCCCACTGAGCTCGTGTATCCTCGAACATTACATAGCCGTCGCGGAGCTGGTAGAGCTCGTTCCAGTCGATGGCGTTCAGGCGCTGGCCATAGCTGTCGTTCAGCTCTCCGGCAGACATCACGGAGATTTGTCCCTGACAATTCTCGGGCGTGGTGGCGTCGACGATGAACTCCCGGACGTCGGGGACCCGCATCGTCTGGAGGTACTGGCCGACGTACTCTACCACGCCCCGGTTTTCCGACAACTGGCCCACTCGTGCCACGTCGCCATGTTGCGCGTCCCTGTTCCACCGGTCGGCGCGGATCGCAGGTGCCTCCAGGTCGAAGTCGACGACCAGTACGCGCTGGCCGGAGTCTGCCAACTCGTAGGCCACGTTGAGCAGAGCGAGCGTGCGACCGACGCCGCCCTTGAAGGAGTAGAAGGTGACGACGTACATCAGGCCGCGTGCTCGTGCAGCGAAAAGCCCACGCCGCGGTCGCGATACTCCTTCGCGCGATCGAGTTGCAGGACATGCGGCACGGCAATCACCGAGTCGCGGACGGCGTCCACCGAGGCCTCAGGATGCGCCAACGCCTTGAGCTGGAGGAAGATGGCCGGATTCTGGAGCAGCCTCAGGTACCGGTCGTTTGCGACGTTCTGGATCACCGCGCGTCTTTCCCAGCGGGCGATGGTTGCTTCGCCGAGACCGGTCAACGTCGCGAAGGCGGCACGGGACATCTCGTATTCTCCACGAAGCTCCCGAATCTCGTTCGGTGTCAGGAGGCCGAGGTGCCGGCACACCGCGTCGTGTCTGATGTCTGCGGCCTCCTCGCCTGTGTACGACCCGCAGTACGAACAGGTATGGACGGGGATCTCGACAGCGAGTTCAACGGCGTCTTCACCAGCGCCGTAAATGAATGGGTCCCGGACCAGCTCCGTCCTGAGGCCCGGGGTGTCGCACGACCCACAGATTTCGGGTCCATCAATCTCACGGAGGACGGTCGGGGGTGAAGCAATCTTAGCCATTCCGGATCACCTCGGATCGGAGTAATGGAAGCTGCGAAGATGGACACGAGACCCGATCATCTGAAGTTTGACGTAGATGCGCGGTTGGTCTGCCGCGAGCCGAAACAGGCACACCCACGCCTTTTCGCCCGCAGGCCGATCCAGCGTCTGCTGCCGGAGCCGGACTCCCTCCCCGAGGAAGCGCTCGATCATGTGCCACATACCCTTCTCGGTCAGGTACATCCTGGACTCGGGATTCCAAACCTCCTCGTACCGGATGTCGGTGGGGCGCTCGAGAGACCATGCACTCGCCCGTCGCCGTGGCTGCCGGATCAGGGCGATCAGCTGTCGGCGCGCCTCGGCGTGCTCGTCGGGCTGATTCTCGCTCCTTGGCGTGCTGGCCGAACTCGTGGTCATATGCGCTCATATGATCTGTCTGCTCCCGTGTCCGATCCGGCCAGGACGATTCAGGCGGTGTACGCTAGTCATGTGATCTGATACCGTCAACCCTCGGGAGGTTCACACGGTCCCGGTTGCAGGGCAGGGATGGCGTTTCGGAGAGACAGTGAGACGGGCGTCGACCAGGTTGTGGCCCGCGCTCTGGCGCAGACGCCCTCTCTCCACGACACTCTCCGAAGCGCAGATCGTGCAACCCATCATCGAGGCCATAACGTGCAAACCGTTCAGGGATTCGGCGGGTTCTTCTTCCGGGCGAAGGACCCGAAAGGACTCGCGAAATGGTATCAAGATCATCTCGGCATCAATCCTGCTCCGACGAACATGGAGATGGCGCCCTGGGTGACCGAGGCCGGGGTCACGGTTTTCGCGCCCTTCGGTGCCGACACCGACTATTTTGCGGCGGACAAGGCGTTCATGCTGAACTTCCGCGTGGCCGATCTGGACGCGATGATCGCGCAACTGAGGTCCGCGGATATCGAGGTCAGCCACGAGAGCGAGATGGAGGGCGTCGGCCGCTTCGCCCGCATCCACGACCCCGAGGGAAACGCGATCGAGCTCTGGGAACCCGCGGGGTGATCGCGAGGTTCTGTAGGGCGGCATGAGCGTTCAACCGACACCGAGAGAAAGAGCAGCGCCTTGGGCAAGATCATACTCCTCACAGGAGCCTCGTCCGGCATGGGCCGGGAGGCCGCGATCCTCCTGGCCAGCGAGGGTCACACCGTCTACGCCGGCGCGCGCCGACTGGACCGCATGGACGACCTGTCCGAACACAGCATCACCCCGGTCGAGATGGACGTCTCGAAGGGCGAGGACAACGAGCGGGCCGTGCGCCGGATCGTTGATGACCAGTTCGAAGTAAACCTGTTCGGTCTGGCCCACCTCACCCAACCCGAGGCCATGAGTCGCGGCACCGAAGCCAGCGTGCTCGCTCAGGTGTTCGTCGAGGCTGCGACTGCCGCCAAACCGCGACGGCGCTACGTGAAAGGCGCCTTTGCCCGCCCGCTGATGTTCATCCGCAAGTGGTTCGGCGACGCGGTCTACGAATCCGCGCTGCGCCGCGCCTTCCGGTGACGGATGGGCGCGGAGTACCGGAACCGGACGAGTGGAACGCCGACCACATCCGCGCGACATGGCTCTTGAACGTGAAGCGACGCGAAGGTTGAGACTCGCTGTCCTGCTGCTGCTCGCCACGGCCTCGTGCTCGCTCGTATCGGTAGAGGAGCAGCTGCCACCGGCCACGCTCGAGCTCCTCGCCAGGTGGCGTAGCCTCGAGGACCCAGCCGATCTGGCTGGCGTCCGGGTCGAGGTTACCGCGGCCGGGCCGACGCAGGCCTACACGGCATCCGACTTCATGGGGTCGCAAACGGAGCCTTTCCCTGTACCCGACACCGGGCAGGCTACCGTTGCCGTGCAGGTGAGGCAGGGCGGTGAGACCGTGGCGCAGGGTTCCGTCAGCTGGTATCTCAGGGGCCCAGGATGGACTTGGGAGCTCCACATCGCACGCGGTCGTCGCGTAAGCCATCTGTACGCGGAGGCCGAGGACTGCAACGAGAACGAGTGTCCGGAGAACACGCGCCTTCGGTGCTCTCTTGTTCACGGATCGTTCTGCCGTGGCGCTTGGCGCTTTGCGGTGCGCGAGGACGCCGCGCGGTTTGAGGATGAGTCGCTCTGGCTGTGGCTCCGCGGGGTGCCGCACGACCCATGTCCGGAGGGTGTGCTCTGCGACTAGTTTCGGTGCCCGCTACGAGGAGAGGATTCGGTGGGGCAGATGAAGACAAGACTCGTGCGACTCGCCGGGATTGCCGCCGTCGGCGTGGCGCTGTACGCCGGGCAGGGATGCGAGGATGACTTCCTTTGTGACACCGCGACTCTCGCGGGCCTCGAAATCGATGTGGTGGATTCGCTTACGGGAGAGCCTCTCGCCTTGCCCGCGACGGTGATCGTAACCGAGGGGGCCCTTTTCAACGAAGTCCAATCGGGAACCCGGATCTACGCCGCCCACGAACGCCCTGGGTCCTATGACATCGAGATCAGGGCGGAAGGCTACGAGACGTGGCGTCTAGACAACGTCATGGTCGGTGAGGGGCCATGCGGTGTCGAGGCTACGGTCCGGCTGATCGCGCGCATGATCCGCTCGCCCCCACGATGAAGGCAGAGCGGACTGGCGCCGCCCCCGACTCGCGAACGGCCACACCCTACATCGAGAGGAGGGGTCGGTGAAGAACTACGACGCCCGTCGGGTCACGGAGCGGATTAGACTCGCTGTCCTGCTGCTCGCGGTCGCGGCTTGCTCGGTGGCGGAGAGCGAGCCGGACGCGTCACTCGAGCTCGAGGTCGCGGCGCAGGACAGCCGCTTCGACGATCCAGCCGATCTGGCCGGCATCAGAGTCGAGATCACCGGGGCCGGGCCGACCAAGGTCTACCAGGCGCCACATGTCAGGGGACCCGGGGTGCCACCATTTCGGGTGCCGGACACCGGCCAGGTGACCGTCTCGACACAGATCGCGCAGGACGACGAGATCGTGGTGCAGGGGTCTCTCAGCTGGGAGCTCCTGCCGGGAACACGATGGTTCCTGCAAATCACGCGCGCGCAGGAGCCCTTGGACGGGTATCCGCGCTGTGACCTCGGCGAGTGTCCCGAGAACACGCGCATTCCCTGCGACGACTGGTATTGCCGTGGCGCTTGGCGCTTCGCCGTGCGCGAGGATGCCGCGCGTGTTGAACACGACTCGCTCTGGATGGTGCTCTACCGGGTGATGCCCGATGAGTGCGAGGACATTTGCTGGAAGTAGGTCGCGCGCGCGATCGATAAGCGCTTTTGGGTGAGCAGAGGATCAGTCAGGCATCATCTGCCCCGTCATCGTCATCGGATCGAGCACACCGTAGCTCCCCATCCTCATGGGGCCGCCTCCCAGGAAGAGCCTCGCTCCCACGGACATCATCCAGAACGACGAGTCCGCCCCGGGGGGCCTCTCTCAAAGGGCAGGAGTGGGGAGCGCATTGCTGGAACATCGCTTCCGAATCGGCAGAGCTAGGGGTTGCGGTTACTTCGGCAGGACCAATCCGCACGGGCCTGATCCGGAAAGGGATGATCTGGAGTCCTGCCCACGGAGAAACGGCGTTCACCGTTCCCATGTTTGATCAATACATGTTGCGCGCGATGCCCGACTAGCGGTGCAGGTGCGCAATTCACGCCAGCTCGTGCTTCAGTACCTGGCTGCGCACCGCCGGATCGCCCGTCGCGACGCAGCTGAGCTCTGCAAGGTTCATCCGAAGCAGGCAAGCCGGATCCTGGCTCGACTGACCCGTCGCGACCTCCGCCCTCCCTACCAGGTCATGTTGAGTCGAACGGCGACGCTGTGGTCCGGTCCCTGGTGAAAGAGGGTTTGCCGACGGCGAGCGTCGACGCCGAAGCGGAAGTTCATGGACGCGCTCCGCAGAACGGCCAGGTTGTAGCCCACCCGGTAGTCCCGTCCAAACTCCGAGGTCGTGACGCCGAGCCTGGGCGTTCCCACCAACCCGTTCCCCACGGGCAAAGCGTAGCCCACCTCGGCGTTCATCCGGCTGGCCGATTCCAGGCTCCGGATCCCGAGCCCGGTCATGGCCTGCCGGCCCCAGAGCGCCCGGGCGCCGCTCATCGCGTGGCCGCCCCACGACGGCGACAGGCGCGCCGTGAACCCCAGCGGTGTCGAAGGTGACGGGTCGTAGACGAGCGACAGGGAGACGCCCCGTTCCTCGTATCCCTCGGCCTCGTGCACCAGAAGCGTCCGCACTCGAGCGTCAACCGACAGCCCGGACAACAGGTCCGATACCGTGAGGCCGGCGGCGATGTCCGCACCGGCGCCGGTCTCGCCGTCCCCGCCGTCGTACCGCATGCCGACTTCGATCGACGGCGCGAGCGTTGCCTCCGAGGCGAATCTGCGGGCGTGCAGCGCCTCGAACATCAACCGGTGCCGGCTGGTGTTCAGCATCAGGTTCTCGATGGTCCCGGCTTCCTCGACCTCGGCCCGCGTGAACGCCGTCTCGCCCTTGAATCTCAGGCTCGTCCTGCCGCCGTCGATCAGTTGTTCGCTGGATGCCAGCGACCTGCTCACGCCCGCCGCCACCATCTGCTGCGTCAGGCTGCTCGCGTGCGCGTCGGCCGCCACATCGTCGATCTCGACCTCACCCCAGCCATAGCCGGCCGTGGCCCACAGGTCCACTCCGCCCGGAGCCTGCCAGCCCAGGTAGGGGTTGATGCTCGTGAGCGGAGTCGTCAGCTCTCCCGTCACCACCTCGTCGGCCGTGTAGTCCACCGCCCCGCGCGCCCGCGACACCGACACCCCCGCCAGCAGATCGGCGCCCACACGGGTATCGATCCCGAGGGTGGCGCTCAGCACGCTGCCGTCGTACCCCAGGGTTGCCGGGTTGCCGCCCGCGAAGTCGCGGTAGCTCCCGCTTCCCCAGAGCGTCAGGCCTCCTCCGGCCGGGCTGCTCTGCGCGGCGGGCGTCGCGTGGAGCGGGAGGCTGAAGGATGATTCCCCGAGGAGCCTGCCGAGATCGAAGGTGCCGTGCCCCAGCGCCCGCGCGTTTGCCAGCAGGGCGTGGGGGGTGAGGGTGGAGGCGCCGCCGAGGTTGAGCGCCATCGCTGTCGGGGCGCCGGAGGTGGCCTGCCGGATGCGGCCCGAGATGGCATCGATCGTGTTGGCGGTCATGGCTCGCATGACCTGGGGCAGCACGGTCTCGATGGCCTTGTTCTCGCGCGCCGCGGTCACGCCCGGCGAGTTCATGTAGAACCCCGATCCCACGACAATGTTGATCGCGAGTGCGCGTCCGTCGGGCGTCTGGACTTCACCGGCGAACTCGCGGGCGTAGCCCACCTTGGGGATGTCGGCCGCGTCCGTGTCGTCGGTGGGATCGTCCCAGTAATACTGAACGAAGCCTCCCTCCGGGCTGCTGGCCGCCGCTTCGAGGACCTGCGTCAGCACGTACTCTCCGGTGACGACATCCCGGACCGTCGGTATCAGGGGCTGGAGCTCGAACCGATCCGGGAAGGCCCCGTGAAACAGGATGACGTTGCTGTTGCGCTCCAGCACGTAGAGGTACACGGAACCGTGCCTCCAGGGCCCGTTCGGATCCCGCAGGGCGATTCTGGCCTGTGAGGCAGCCGCT
Organism: Gemmatimonadota bacterium; assembly: GCA_022822425.1. Lineage (GTDB taxonomy): Bacteria > Gemmatimonadota > Gemmatimonadetes > Longimicrobiales > Gaopeijiaceae > BD2-11. The sequence continues at coordinate 9,623 of JAJEBS010000035.1, forward strand.
GGACCGCCTGTCTTCTGGAGCTCGATGAAGTACTCGCCCGCGTCCGTGACGAAGGTCTTCAGGGTTTCGCGATCCACCACGTCCCTGGCGGTAACGGTCGGCTGGCCGTAGTCGATGTCCTCCTGAGCCAGGTGAGTTGCGTCGAGTTCGAATCCGGCGAGGAACAGGAGCGGGATACCGAATGTCGCGGAGACATATACGCTGGCATGGCCGGAGGCGCCCGGTATGCCCGGCCGCAGGCCCGGGATCGGGGCGGTCGCGTCGAACGCGCCATCCGGTTCCTGCACCAATGTAGCGAAGACCGCGGCCTGGGCGGCGGCGGCGGTGGCGGGATCGGGCGAGGCCAGGCCAGCCAGGTCCGCCAGGGAGACCCCCAGTGCGGAGAGGATCTCAGCGTAGATCAGGGGGTTCAGCAGCCCGCCGGAGAGCGACATGTCCTTCGCGTGGAAGTACACCCTGCCGTCGGGCGTCAACTGAATGAGGTAGGTGGATCCGGAACGCCATGGACTCCCCTCCTGCCTGAGGACGCATCCGATGTACGCCGTGTATTCCACCGTCGTTTGCCGGGACTCGTTCTTGAAGTAGTCCCTGGCGCCCACCGCGAAGTCCCTCAGGCTGGCGCTCCCGTCTTCGACCTGTTGCGCCGTCACGCTCGGATCGGGAGGCGGAGACAGGCCGGGGGGGAGCTGACAGGCTTCCTGCGTCTGCGCCAGGGCGGGGCGCCCGACGGACAGGACGCTGGCCAGCACGAGAAGGCCGGCCCCATGAGTCATCGTCGTCAAAGCGAGTAGCGTTCGTGTCATGCCAATGGCTCCTGTTTCGCATCCGCGACGATGGTGGCATATCGTCACGAGTCGCAAGGTTTCGCGATCATTACACGATAACAACGTTGGCGCAGGACACAAATCGGCGTTTCTGCAGACGTTCCTGGGCGTTTCCGGCGGTGGTTGAGTGGAGGACGATGGCAGCGTCACCGGTGCCAGGCCCCGCGACGGTCCCGCCCGTCGAAGCCCCTATTCGACAACCGTACCTGCGGCGCCAGTGCGGTCTCAGGCGCAAGCCCCGGGC
>JAJEBS010000118.1 GCA_022822425.1 Gemmatimonadota bacterium
GGCGACGGTGAGGTGAGCGGCACCGCGATCGAACAGTCGCTCTCCGGCGTGTTCCGCTTCGCCGTGCACAAGGACCGCAGCATCTCGGCGCCGCGCGCCGAGGACGACGAGTACTACATGATCATGGGCATCGACCTGGATCTGGACCGCGCCGCCCGCCACGCCACCTGGGAGGTCGTGAACTTCCTGGGTGAGGAGAAGGGGCTGTCGCCCGCCGAGGCGCTCTCCCTGGCCAGCATCGCGGTGGACTTCCGGGTCAGCGAGGTGGTCGACCTGACACAGGTCGTCACGGGGTACATCCCCAAGGACATCTTTCTGAGGTAGGCAAGGCGGGCCGATGCCGCCGGTGCCGGGACGCGGGCTCGCTCACGACCCGCGGGAGCCGCGGCGCAACAGGCTCACCTGTCCAGGGCCGAGCGAATCCGCACGCGCATCTCTTCCGGGGACAGGCCCTCGACCCGGATCAGCTTGCGGCGCGACCCGGCCCCGGCGACGATGACGATCCCGTCCCTGCTCGTCGCCAGCGTGCGGGCCAGCAGGGCTACGACCGCCCGGTTGGCCCTGCCCTTTTCCGGCGGCGCGGAGACGCGGAGCTTGAGCGCATCCCCCATCCAGCCGGTGATTTCGTCCTTCCGGGCGCCCGGAGCCACCTTCACCGTGAGAACCGCCATGAGACGCTTCCTCGCAACGTTTCTTGTTGCGTGGGCCCTGTCGGCCCCCGCAGGACTGCTCTTCGCGCTCGCGCCGCGCAACGATTGTCCAACCTGCGTCTTCCCTGGAGACGAGTGGGAAATCGTCCCCCGGGATGGACTGGCCGGCTTCGGCTGGGACGCCGACGCGCTCGGGCTGGTGCGCGACTTCGTGCGCGACAGCGCCAACTCCACCGGCATCGTCGTGGCGGACCGGGGCCGAATCGTCTTCCAGTACGGCGACATCGAGGAGTTGTCGTATCTGGCCTCGGTGCGCAAGAGCATCCTGGCGATGCTGTACGGCTACTGGGTCGAAAACGGCACCATCGACCTGAACGCCACCATGAGCGATCTGGGCGTGGACGACATCGGCGGCCTGCTGCCGATCGAGCTGGGCGCCACGGTGGACCACCTGGTCACCGCGCGCTCGGGCGTCTACCACCCGGCCTCCAACGGCGGGGACAATCTCTCCGAGGCGCCGCCGCGCGGGTCGCAGGAGCCGGGCACCTACATGCTCTACAGCAACTGGGACTTCAACGCCGCCGGCGCCGTCTTCGAGCAGCTCACCGGCCGCAACCTCTACGACGAGGCCCAGGCGCAGCTGGCGATCCCGCTCCAGTTCGAGGACTGGGACCGGTCGATGCACCGCAAGTCGGGCAACCTCACGATCTCGCGCAATCCGGCGTACCACTTCTGGCTGTCCACGCGCGATATGGCGCGCATCGGGCACCTGATGCTCAACGAGGGCTCCTGGGAGGAACGGCAGATCATTTCGCGGGAGTGGGCGCGGCGCATCGTGAGCGTCGTGACCCCGCTCGAGGAGATGAACCCGGAGCGGCGCCGGGACGGCTACTTCGGCTACGGCTACATGTGGTGGGTATGGGACGGCCCGCGCGCCACCGGCCCGTTCGAGGGGGCCTACAGCGGTCGCGGGGCGGTCGGACAGTGGATAACGGTGTTCCCCGCCCTCGACCTGGTGGTGGCGCACAAGACCAACTCGGTGTACGGGCGCACCACCAGCTGGGAATCGTGGGAGCGCGCGCTGGAGCTGCTCTTCGCCGCGAAGGGAATCGAGATGGAGGAGTGGCCGTGGAGCGGATGAGGAATCGGGCGGGCGGCCGGTTTGCGGGCGGGCGCGGATGTCGGTGGAAGGGGGCCGCGTTCCTGTTGGCGGGCACGCTCGCAGGCGGGTGCGCGCCCGCCGGGGAGCCGGACGCGGAGGGCGGCCGGGCCGCGGCTGAACCCGCCCCGCGCAAGCAGATCATCCAGCCCGAGGGGGTGGCCCGGCTGCCGGTGTTCTCGTCCGCGGTGCGGAGCGGCGACCTGATCTTCCTGTCGGGCGCGATCGGCGCGCTCCCGGGGGTGTCGCCGCCGACGCTGGCGGCGGGCGGGATCATCCCCGAGACCCGTCAGACCATGGACAACCTGGCAACCGTGCTGGAGGCGGCCGGGGCAGGGTGGGAGGACGTCGTCAAGTGCACCGTCTTCCTCGCCGACATGGCGGATTACGCCACCTTCAACGAGGTCTACCTGGAGTACTTCCCCGAGGACCCGCCCGCCCGCTCCGCCCTGGCCGCGGCCGGGCTGGCGTTCGACGCGCGCGTCGAAGTGGAGTGCATCGCGGCGGTCCCGGAGGGCAGCCGGTAGCGACCGCGCCCGCTAATCCATGATGCGCCGGTACGTCGCGCGCGATACCCCGGTGATCCTGCCCTCCTCGTCGAGGCGCACGTACTCGTTCTGAATCGTGTTGCCGTCCTCGGAGAGGGTGTTGATGATGACCTGGTAGACGCTGCCGCCCCGGCTGTTGAGGATGCGCGTGCTGCGCTCGTTCACGACCTCGACCGCGGTTTCGGCGTTCTGCTGGCCCTCCACCGCGCGGAAGACGCCGTCGAACAGGGTCACGTATCCCCACTCGGACGACTCGCCGCTGGCGTTCGTGTTCGCGACCGTGATGCGCATGCCGCCGTCGCCGTAGGGCTCGTAGGTCATGACGTTGGAGGCCGGCGGGGGCCGGTCCGAGTCCATCAGCCAGGTTCCGTAGCGTGCCTCTCCCTGGGCTTCGACTCCCGAGGAGAAGGCGAGTCCTGCCAGAATCGTCGTTGCCGGGAGCCATACGTTGCGAAGTCGCATCTCATCCTCCGTGTTGCGGTAATGCCCCCTGCGGAGCGGGACTGAGACAACATATGCGCGGCATCGGCCTCATGAAACGCCCGGGATCCCCGACGACGCCACTCAGGCCGGTGGGCGCGGCAACGATTGACCTTCCCGCACACTTTCGCAGATCTTCCTGCGCCGCATCAAACCCCTGTCACAGGCCGGAGACACCATGACGAGACCCGCCCTCCCGATCCCCCTCTTCGCCCTCGCCCTCGCGTCACTCGCTGCCCCCGCTCTTGCCGCCCAGGACTTCGAGCGTCCGGAGGAGTGGCAGGTCCGTTTCGACGAGCCGGGCGCCTCGGAGGAACAGCTGGAGATGTTCGTCTCGATGCCCCCGGGATGGCACGTAACCTCGGGACCCGCCGCGATCTACTGGGGCCCGGAGATGGAGGCGTCGGGCGAATACCGCATCGAGATGGAGGTCTTCCTCTTCGAACCCCACGGGATGATGCGCGAGGCGTTCGGCTTCTTCACCGGCGGGCTCGGCCTGGACGGCGCCGACATCGAGTACACCTACTTCCTCATCCGTGACGGGGGCGAGTTCATCGTCAAGCGCCGCGAGGGTGCCGACGCGCCCACGATCCACCCCTGGACCGGCCACGAAGCCATCCTGGGCTGGGCGGACCGCGGCGACGGGACCACGGCGAAAAACATCCTTGCCGCCGAGGCGGACGCGGATGAAGTGCGGTTTTTCGTCAACGATGCCCAGGTGGCCGTCCTGCCGCGCGCCGAAGTCGCGATGGACGGCATCTACGGCTTCCGCGTCAACCACATGCTCAACCTGCACATCTCGCGGCTCGAGGTGACGCCGCTGGACTGAGTCTGCCGGGATTCGCCCGCTGGCTGGCGCGTCGTCAGAAGTCGTACCTTACCCGCGCCAACAGCATTCTCCCGATCTCCGGCGCACCCACGAATTCCCGGTGCAGGTTGTTCAGGATGTTGTTCGCCGTCAGCGAGACATGCGTGCTCGGCTGGAACGGGAGCCGGTACCCGACCGAGGCGTCCACCACGCCGTAGCCGTCCACGTCGCCGATGTAGACGCCGGAGTTCATCGGAAACGCCGTGGTCATCCGCATCCGCCCCCCGAACGAGAATCCGGTGGCGCGGTCGTCGAAGGTGAACCCCACCGACCCCTTGTGATTGGGAGCGTTGAGCGCGATGTCGTCCGAACTGGTGCAGTTGCCGTCGTTGTTGAAGTCGAAGCACTCGTCGCTCTGGAAGGAGTAGCTCGCGTTGATCCGCACCCGGTCCGACGCGATGACCTGCGCGGACAGGTCCGCTCCCCAGAAGTCGACCTCGCCGAAGTTGCGATAGGTGACGAGCAGGTCGGGGCTGCCGACCTGGTCGGGCACCACGGTGCCGAGTGGGAGCTGGGCCACTCCCTCGACGATCGGCCGGATCTGCTCCATGGACACCAGACCGGACTGGATGAGCGGTGTCAGGCGGTGGATGACGAAGGCCGTGGTGCTCTCGGGGTCGAAGAAGACGTTCGGGGTCACGACGCGGAGCGGGCCGACGAAGTTCTCCACCCGGCTGTAGTACACGTCCGCGGCCAGCAGTACGCGGTCGTCGATCAGGCCCTTGTATCCGATTTCGTAGGTGTTGTTGATGGTCGAGGTGAGATCGGTGATGGTCTCAACCGGCGAGCCGTCGAGCGGGAACGCATCCGCCGGATCGATGGCCGCCTGGTTCAGCCGGCGGAGCACGGTGCCGATCGCGGGATCACCCGGCAGCGCGCCGGGATTCTGCAGGAGATTCTTTAGAATATCGGCGAAGGGCTGGAAACCGGGGCTGAGGAGCGCGGGCAGCATCTCGAGGAGCCCTGGCCACAGCGCCGCGGCGTTCGCCGGAAGGGCCTGCCCCGGTGCGAAGGGCGAGCGCATGCAGTACGACATGAGCCCGCCGGGGCACTGGGCGTTGAAGGTGAAGCCGCCGGAGGGCACCCCGAGCGCGCGTATGTTGTAGGTGACGGGCAGTGGATCGAGTGGAATCTGCGCCGCGATGATGTCCAGGAAGAGGTTGGTGGTGGTCGGGGTCGCAAACGCCCGGTTGTAGGTGAAGCGGAAGTTCTGGTTGTCGGTCGGCCGGACCACGAGCGCCGCGCGGGGGGACAGGTTCACGTCGGCAAGCCGGTTGTGATCGTCCAGCCGGATCGCCGTGACGAGGTCGATCCGGTCGCCCAGCGATGTCTCCGAGTGCAGATAGGTGCCGACTTCGGAGATCATGTCGTCGTCTTCGTTCCGCCCGAAGATCGTCCCGCCGGTGCGCGGATCGGTCCGCTGCCAGTCGACGCCGTAGGTGAAGCTCTGCCGGGAGCCGATGTCGAAGCCGTGCTGGATCTGGGCCGCCATGGTGCGCGACTGGTCCACGACCGCCGCCCCGGTGCGGAGGCCGAAGGTTCCGTCCTGGACCGGCGCGTTGAGATCGCCCCCGGAATCGGTCATGTTGAGGAAGGCCTGCGCGAAGAGCCGGCCTTTCGACAGGCGGGCCTGCGCGAAGTTGTACGTCCAGTTCTTCACCTGAAAGGCCCCGATGCCCGTCATGTCCACACCCTTGGCAAGGGTGCTGGTGCCGCCGTTCACGATGAACGACCCGTCGTCGTCGAACCGGAAGTCGAGGCGCGCGTTGGCGGAGTATCGCTCCGAGTCGTAGTCCCGCGTGCAGATCATGCCGCATGCGCCCATGCGGGCCTGTGCCTCGCCGGGATCGTCGTATTCCCAGTCGTTCCCGCGCTGGTACTGGCCGGAGATCTTCAGCCCGAAGTTCTCCGACGGAGAGTGGGCGGACCGGAACTGGCCGTGGAAAAGCGAGCGCTCGCCGCCCGCCAGCGAGATCGTGGTGCCCTGCCGGTCGATCGGCGAGGACGTGATGATGTGCATCACGCCGTTCGAGGCGTTGGGTCCGTAGAGCGCCGCCCCGGGGCCCAGCGAGACTTCGATCCGGTCGATGTCCAGGTCGGTCGTCGGAAACATCTGGTATGCGTTGAACCGGAGCGACGGAACGCGCGCGTAGCGGTTGTCGATGATCGTCAGCAGGCTTCCGGAGAAGACGTTGTTGAAGCCGCGCGCCACCACGGTCCCCTGGGCGATGCCCGTCTGGACCGCATCCACCCCGGGAAGCGCCTTGACGTGCTCGGCCACGGTGACCGCCGCGACCCTCGCGACCTCCGCCTCGGAAACCGTCGCAACCGACGCGGGAGCGTCGAGCGCCTTCTCCTGGCGGCGTGACGCGGTGACCACGACCGGGTTGAGGATCAGGGCCCTCGAGCGAATCGGGATCTCGATCTCCGTCGTCGAACCGGCGTCCACCGCGATCCCGTCCAGGCGGGTGGTTTCGTAGCCGATCAGGGTCACGATCACCGAATAGGCGCCGGCGGGAACCGATGCGGAGAAGTCACCCTCGGCCCCGGTAGCGCCCAGCATCTGTCCCACGATCTCGATCGTCGCGCCCGAGACCGGCGTCCCCGCCTCGGCGTCCGTCACACGGCCCGAGAGGGTCCCCTGCTGGGCGGCGAGAGGGGCGCTGAAGAGAACTCCCACGACGAACATCCAGGGGAGACACCGCCGAAACCTCGTGCTGATCGCCTTCATCGAACTCTCCTCTTATGCGGATGCCGAATGGCGTCCGAAAGAACGGATTTGTCGTTGCCGTGACCGAGATTGTCGCAAGTACAGTTCGTTTCCAAGGTGAATTGAGCCTTTCCGAGGAGGGGCAAAGTAACCTGTCGGCCATCCGGGCGGCTAGGGACGGGCCCACTCCTCCAGCTGCGCCCTGGCCCGGTCGAAGCGGCTCAGCAGGTTGGGGATGTCGATGTCTCCATAGCCGATGACAAGGCGGTTTCGCGCGACGCGCAGCGCCTCTGACAACTCGCGGGCCGCGCGCATTCTGGCGCCGGGCTCCGTACTCCCGACTTCGCCGATCCAGATCGGTGCGGTGTGGGCAAACGGATAGCTGGCCATGGAGGGCCACGCCGTGCTCCCGCCGACCGCGCGGACGGCGACCCATCCGCCTTCGGGGAGGTCGAGCGTTCCTTCGTGGTGCCGGGAGCCCGGCCCGGCGAGTCCCTCGGATTCCCATGCCACCTCTCCGTTGACGAGCACCTCCACGCGCTCGACGCCACCCGCGGAACTCAGGTCGAGCGTCCAGGAGGCGGATCCGGACGCCACCACCCCGCCCGGCCCCGCCCCTTCCAGCCGGAAGTCCGGGAACGGACCGTTGGTGACGAAGGTGCGGCCTTCGCGGAGGGCGGCCATGTAGGCCGGCCAGTTGAGCGCGCCGCCCGTCATCGCGTACACCCTGGTGGTCCCCACCGCCATGGTGCGGAAGAAGTTGTTCATCACGTCGGTACCGGCGCTGGGCGCCACCGGAATGCCCAGGTTGAGGAAGCGGTGCCACACCTGGGTGGTGGCGGTCTCGTCGCTCCACAGGCAGACCACCTCCAGCGCGTCCAGGTCGCCGAGGACCGCGTCCGCCACCAGCTCGACGGGCACGCCGGGAGCGAGGTTCTCGAAGGGCACTTCCGACCACGGCTCGGCGCGCTCGGCGGCGCGCGCGTTCACCGGATGCACGTAATACCCGAAGCCGCCCCGCGAGCGGGCGTGGCCCAGCGCCTCCGCGTTCTCGCGGTCGTCGGTGCCGTAGACCTGGTAGCCGGGGCCCCACACCCACGGCCAGAAGAAGTCGCCGATGCCGATCAGGCCCACGTGGCCGAGAAAGTGCGAGCGCACCTCCTGGCCGAAGCGGATGAGCGGTCCCTCGGCCGCCCGCTCCCAGCCCCAGAGGTCCTGGTCCTCGAAGCGGTTGTGCAGGTTGGCGATCAGGGGGGTGGCGACGTCGAGCGCCTCCCCCCGCATCATCGGCACCAGGTCGGCCGGGGCCAGGTCGTAGGGGCCCCCGTAGTTCAGGTGAAAGTGGTGCTCCCCCGACACCCATCCCGCGGCCCGCGCGTCCCAGACGGGGGTGAGCGTCACCTCCACCTCGGCGGTCCGGCCGGCCGCGACCTCGACCGTGCGGGCGACCTCGGGGGTCGCGAGCCCCTGCACGGCCGCCACGGTGACGCTCCCGGCCGGCACCGTGTACTCCGCGATCCCGGTCGAGTAGGCATAGACCCGCCCGCTCTGCCCGTCGAACCAGGTCCGGGAGCCGGCCGGGACGGCGGGGTGGCCGGTGGCGTCCACCACGTCCAGGCGGGCGGCTGCGGGCGGGCCTCCTTCCCCCAGGGTGGTGCGCACCCGCAGCGTGCCCGTCTCGACCCCCCAGTCCCAGGTGCGCACCACGACCTCCTCGGCCGGCCCGCCCGCGGCGGCCACCCGGTAGAGCCGCATCGGCCGGTTGCCGTCCCCGCGCGAGAAGTACACCCACTCCCCACCGGGCATGCTCCACGCGGGGGTGAGCGGCGTGCCGCCTCCGGTGTCCGGAGGCCCCACCAGCAGGATCGACCCCGCCGGGTTGTCCACGTTCACCAGCCGCAGCTCCCACCCCGCCTGGGTGGGCCAGTTGACCGCGACCGTCGAGCCGTCGGGGCTGAGCGCCGGACGCGCCATGGAGGCGATGCTGCCCTCGAGCAGCGTGCGCGGCCCGGATCCCGCCGGCGCCCCGGACACGTCGAGCTCCCGCACCAGCACCCGGTCCCCGCCTCCGCCGCCCTTGGCCAGGTACACCAGGGCGCCCGCCGCCGGCTGCGGCTTCAACTCGATCCCCCTGACGTCGGTGACCGGGCTCTTCTCCCCGCTCGCGAGCTCGAGCGCCCACAGGTCGATGGTGCCCGCCGAGGCGGAGGCGAAGTAGAGCCGCTCGCCATCGGGGGAAAAGGCCGGGTCGAGCTCGATCGCCGGGGTGTTCTCGGTCAGTACCTCGGCTCCGGTGGCGGCGTCCACCACCACGATCCAGGTGTCGCGCGTGTCGTCGCGCACGAACGCGATGCGAGCCCCGTCCGGCGACCATGCCGGGCGCGCGTCCATCTCCCCGCCCGAGGTCAGCCGGCGCGCGCCGCCGTCCACCAGGTCCATCACCCAGATCCAGCCGTGCGACGCGAAGGCCAGGCGGGTTCCGTCCGGCGAAGCCGCGGGATCGATGGGGCCGCTGGTGAGGGTGGGCATCTCGTAGCCCTCCAGATAGATCTGGTGGCCGTAGCCCTCGACCCTCGGGTAGCGGTTGGTCCACTGGGCGGAAACCAGCGCCGGCGCCAGCGCCAGCACGAGCAAGATCCCGGCACACCCCACGGGCGCCCGCCAGACGCCCCGAGCCCTTGTTGCGCGTCGATTCATGATTCAGCCTCCTTTCCTTTTCTCATACCTGTGCCCGGTCATGCGTGCGCCGCAACGGTATCTCCGGAATGCGCGCCGCCAGCACCCCGGCCATGAGCGCAAGGAACGCGGTCAGCCAGTAGATCCGGTGGGAGGCGCGGGTGAAGGCCAGCCGCACCCGGTCCGCCGACTCCCGGGCCGCGGCGCGGCCCTCCGTACGCAACGCGACCGCCCGGTCCGCGCTCTCCGCCTCCCCGGCCCTCTCCTCGAAGGCCGCGAGAATGGCCTCCGGCAGGCCAACCCCTCCCCTCGACACATAGGCCTGCGCGCTGACCCTTCCCCGGGTCCGATCCCGCAATTCCGCATCCAGCGTGGAGAACGTGGCCGCCAGCGTAAAGGTCAGCACCGCGCCCATGGCGGCCGCCCCCATGGTCGCTCCGGTCTGGCGGAAGAACTGGGAGGCGCTGGTCGCCTGGCCGACGAAGCGCACGTCGGTCGCGTTCTGGATGGCCAGGGTGAAGAGGGGCATCCCGGGCCCGGCTCCGAGGCCGCAGAGTATCGTGCAGAGGTAGACCTGCCAGTACGCCGTGGAAGGATCCATGCGCGCCAGCAGCACGGCGCCCAGGAAGAACACCGCCGTGCCGGCGACGATCTGACGCCGGTAGCCGATGCGGCTGGCGACCTGTCCCGCAAGCGTGGCCGAGATCACGATGCCGAGCGAGAACGGGATCAGCACCAGCCCCGCCTCCGTGGCGGAGACCCCCCTCGTCGAGACGAGGAAGAGCGGGACGAAGATGTTGATGGAGATGAAGGCGGCGCCGAAGAAGAACGTGGCCAGAGTAGCCCGGCGAAAGACGGGTTCGGAGAACAGGCGGGGCTCGAGAATCGGGCCCTCCACGGCGCGCGAGCGGCGCACGAAGGCCACCAGCAGAATCGCGGACACCGCCAGCAGGCCGGGCGTCGCCCACAACTGCCATCCCGCCGACGCGACCGCTCCCTCCGCCACCGCCGGTGCCGACGCCAGCCAGGGAAGCCAGGGGCTGGCCTGCTTGTCGATCTGCAGCGCGAGCACCAGCGGCACCAGACCACCGACCAGAAGGCCCGCCCCGGCGAAGTCCGGACGCGTCGCTCCCGGCGGCGCCTCCAGAAGCGGCATCCGGCGCAGGATGTGCCACAGCGCGATCCCTCCGATGGGCATGTTGACCAGAAAGACCCAGCGCCAGCCGGCGATCCCCGGCATCCAGCTCCCCGCGTGGTCCGTGAGCAGTCCGCCCAGCAGCGGGCCCATGACCGAGGAGACGCCGAACACCGCGCCCACGTATCCCTGGTACTTGCCCCGCTCGGCCGGAGTGAAGAGGTCCGCGATGACGATGAAGGTCATGGCGAAGATGCCCCCCGCGCCCATCCCCTGGACACCCCGGGAGATCACGAGCTGGCTCATGCCGTCGCCGAGCAGCGGGAGCGGCCCGGCGATTCCGGCCAGGCCGCAGGCGACCGAGCCGGCCAGGAAGAGACCCACGGCCGCCAGGGTCACGTGCTTGCGCGCGTAGGTATCGGCCAGCTTGCCATAGACCAGCGCCAGCGAGGTCGACGCCAACAGGTACATGGTCGTCACCCAGGTGTAGCGCTCCACCCCGGCCAGATCCTCCACGATCCTGGGGAGCGCCGTGGCCACGATGGTCTGGTCGAGGGCGCCGAGCAGCAGCGCGAGCAGGATGGCCAGGTACACGGTCATCCGGTCGGCGTGGGAGATCCTTCCCTCATGGGGCGCGGTCCCGGCCCCCCCCGGCGCGGTCGCCTTCATGAAGCGGGATTGGGGAGGGACATCGCGCGGGCCGTTGCTCGCTTGCCTGACAAGCGGAGGTTAGGGTAGGGAGGCTCGACCAAAGTGAGACCACGGCGTGCGAGCGGCCAGTTTCCGGGGAGGCGTCGCCGCGCAGCCAGACCCGCATGGAGGAGCGTTCATGCCTGCCGATCGAAGAGAGTTTCTGAAGATGTCCGCGGCGGCGGGAGCCGCGCTGGGACTGGGTGCCGTGCCCGCTGCCGCGTTGCCGCATCCGGGCCCGGCCCGCGGCCCCGCGCCGGCACAGGAAGCGCCGCGCGCGCTGCGCATCCTCATCCTCGGAGGCACCGGCTTCATCGGCCCCTTCCAGGTGCGCTACGCCCTGTCCCGCGGTCACTCGGTTACGCTTTTCAACCGCGGGCGTTCCAATCCCGGGATGTTTCCGGAGGTGGAGACCCTCATCGGAGACCGCAACGGCCAGCTGGACGCGCTCAGAGGCCACACCTGGGACGTGGTGATCGACAACTCGCGCTCCAACCCCGACTGGGTGCGCCTCTCCGCCGAGTTCCTGCGCGACACAGTGGACCGCTACTTCTACGTGTCCTCACGCTCGGCGTATTCGGACCTCAGCCGGGTGCCGATGACGTCGGACGCCCCGACCTTCACCTACGAGACCGCAGGCATCGAACCGGGTTCCGACAATCTTCCCTACGGCCTCGCCAAGGCGCTCTCGGAGCGGGAGGCGCAGCGGGTCTTCGGCGACCGCGCGAACATCGTGCGTCCCGGGCTCATCATCGGCCCCCAGGACGAGACCGACCGCTTCACCTACTGGCCGGTGCGCATCCACCGGGGCGGCGAAGTGCTGGCCCCGGGCGACGGCTCCGACACCGTGCAGATCATCGACGTGCGCGACCTGACCGAGTGGATGATCCGCATGGCGGAAACCGGTCACACCGGAGAGTACAACGGCATCGGGCCCGCCACGCCGCGGCCCATGACGGAGCTGCTCTACGGCATTCGGGCGGTGACCACGGCCGAGACCACCTTCACCTGGGTCGACACCGACTTCCTCATCGAGAGGGGGATGCGCCCGTACCGCGAGATGCCGGTGTGGCGGCCGCCGGTGCCCGGATTCGAGGGTTTCGCGCGCTTCGACCTGACGCCGGAGGTCGAGGCAGGCCTCACCTTCCGTCCGCTGGCGGAGACGGCGCGGGACACGCTCGAGTACCACTTCTCCCGGCCGTCCGAGCGCCAGTCCAATCTGCGCGCCGGGACCACCCCGGAGCACGAAGCCGAGGTGCTCGCGGCCTGGCACCGGAGCGGGCGCGCGGAACGCTAGCGGTCCGCCCTGGCCAGCTCCCGGAGCAGCAGCAGGAGCGTGGTGATCATCAGGAAGGCCGCGCCCGCCATCACCGGGATCGAAACGAACCCGAAGACCGCGACGTAGCGCCCGGAGCAGGGTACCCCGCCCTCGCAGGGCACCAGGTCAAGCGTCGGCTGGAACTGGAGCGCGACGTGGTACGCGGCGATGGCCAGACCGACCGCGGGGAGCGGCAGCGCAAAAGGCCAGATCCGCACACCCGGGCGCAGCAACCCCACCCCGAGCACCAGCACCAGCGGGTACATGGCGAACCTCTGATACCAGCAGAAAGAGCACGGCACGAAGCCGATGATTTCGGAGAAATACAGGCTGCCGGCAGTCGCGATGAAGGCGATGGACCAGGCCCAGGCGATGACGTGGCGTTCGTAACCCGCGAGCGACGTGCGCAGCCACCTGCGGCCGGCCGGCATGATGAGCCCCGCCAGGAGCGCCAGGGAAGCTGCCGCCCCGGCGAGCGAAGCCCCGCCGAGCATCTGAACGATCGCAGGGTAGAGTGTCATTCGAGGCCTGAAAGGGTTGCGGGAAACATGTCGATTCCGAGCCTGAATGGGAGGCCCGGCGGTCCGCGGGTTCAGCGCTCATCCGCCCTAGCGTGTCCGGCAAGCGAAGGCTATTCTTATGGTTCTTTGAAGTTGAGGCAAAATCCGGGGCAGGCGAATGGCCTCCTGGGCCGCCAAAACCTCCTTCTCCCGGTCACAGCAGCGTGAGGCCCGCATGAACTCTTTTCCCGCCGTGCTTACCACGCTCGGGTTGCTTCTCGTACTCGCGGACCGACCCGCTGAGCCCGCTCCCGCCGAGCCCATCGGCGCACCGTCCACCCCGGTCGCGGGAAGCATGGAGATGGGTGGCTCGAAGCACGCCGCGTCGCTTACCGGCGTCGTCCGCACCTACTGTCAGGTGTGCCACAACGATGCCCTCCTGACCGGCAACCTCTCGCTGCAGGCCTTCGAGGTGGAGTCGGCGCCGGAAATGGCCGAAACCGCGGAGCGGATGATCCGCAAGCTGCGCGCGGGCATGATGCCCCCGCAGGGATTCCCCAGGCCCGGGGGAGATACCCTTCAGGCCCTGGCGGAAGAGCTCGAAACCCGTGTGGACGCGGCGTGGGAGGAGAGCCCGAATCCCGGTTTCCGCACCTTCCAGCGACTCAACCGCGCCGAGTTCGCCAGCGCCGTCGAGGACCTGCTCGGCCTGCAGGTCGATGTCGGGGAGTTCCTTCCCCTCGACACCCGCAGCGCCAACTTCGACAACATCGCCGACGTGCAGGCTCCCTCCGCGACCCTGATGGAGGGCTACCTGCGGGCGGCCAACTACATCAGTCGGGTGGCCGTGGGCGACCCCGACGCGGAACCCAACTCGATTCGCTACCGTTTGCCGCGCACCACCTCACAGAAGGATCGCGTCGAGGGCGCCCCCTTCGGCACCCGCGGCGGCGTCTCGGTGATCCACAACTTCCCGGCCGACGGCAAATACGTCTTCCACATCCAGCCCTATCCGGCCGTCGAGGGCGAGGTCTTCGGGCGCACCTTCGGCAACGAGCAGATGGAGGTGTCGATCGACGGCCAGCGGGTGGCGCTCGTGACCATCGACCGCTGGATGTCGGAGTCGGAACCGACCGGGCTCAACGTCCTCACCGATTCCATCTATGTGCGTGCGGGCCCGCGCCGGGTCACCGCCGCCTTCCTGAAGCGGTTCGAGGGCGAACTGGACGACCTGATCCGCCCCATCGACCACACCCTGGCGGACGGCCAGATCGGCATCGGCTACGGCGTAACCACCATGCCCCACCTGCAGCGGCTCTCCGTACTGGGCCCCTACGAGGTGACCGGCGTGTCGGACACGCCCACACGCCAGCTCATCTTCACCTGCCGCCCGACCTCGCCCGGCGAAGCCCGGCCCTGCGCGCGGGACATCGTTGCGCGCCTCGCCACCAAGGCCTATCGGCGTCCCGTCGACGACTTCGACGTGGAATCACTGATGGCCTTCTACGACCAGGGCGAGGAGGAGCGCGGATTCGAGGGCGGTGTGCAGCTGGCGCTACAGGCGATCCTCGCCAGCCCCCACTTCCTCTTCCGCATGGAACGCGCCCCCGGCGCCACCGTAGGCACTCCCTACACGATCACCGACGCCGACCTGGCCTCGCGCCTCTCCTTCTTCCTCTGGGGCGCCCCGCCGGATCAACAGCTCATCGACGCCGCCTCCCGGGGCGAACTCTCCGACGACGACGGGCTGATGCGGCAGGCGCGGCGCATGCTCGGCGACGCGCGGGCCGCGGAAGGGCTCGCCCGACGCTTCGGCGCCCAGTGGCTGAGGCTCCAGGATCTGGAGAAAATCGATCCTGACGCGCTCACGTACCCGTACTTCGACGGCACCCTCGCCGACGCGATGCACCGCGAGACCGAGTTGCTGTTCGCGAACATGGCGGTCCAGGACCGCCCGGTCTCCGAGCTTCTGACCGCGGACTACACCTTCGTCAACGAGCGGCTGGCGCGTCACTACGGCATCGCGGGCGTGACCGGGCCGGAGTTTCGCAGGGTGCAGTACCCCGACGAGAACCGGCGCGGCATCCTCGGCCACGGCAGCGTGCTGACCATGACCTCGCACGCCGACCGCACCTCCCCGGTGCTGCGCGGCAAGTGGGTGCTCGAGGTCCTGCTGGGAACCCCGCCGCCACCGCCGCCGCCGGACGTGCCCGCCTTCGAGGAGACCGAGGGCGCGGACGACGGCCGGTTCCTCACGGTGCGCGAGCGCATGGAGATCCACCGCGCCAACCCGGTGTGCATGTCCTGCCACCAGTTGATCGACCCGGTGGGGCTGGCGCTCGAGAACTTCGACGTGACCGGTGCCTGGCGCATCCGCGACGAGGGCAACCCCGTGGATCCGGCCGGCGAGCTCTACGACGGCACGCTGCTTACAGGTCCGGCCGACCTGCGCAACGCGCTTCTGAAGCGCCCGGAGGTGTTCTACCGCATCTTCACCGAAAACCTGATGGCGTACGGCCTCGGCCGGCGCGTCGAGTACTACGACATGCCGACCGTGCGCGGGATCGTGCGGGCGGCTGCGGAAAACGACTACCGGTTCTCCTCGTTCGTCCTGGGCGTCGTGGAGAGCCCGGCCTTCCGCTCGTCGCTGGTGGCGCCGGAGGCCGTCGCCGCCCCGGCCGGAAGCTGAACCTGAAGGACTTGAAGTCCCTGAACGAATCGATTGCCCGAGCACCGCAGGAGCCGGTGCCTTCGCAGAGTTGTACTACGAACGGAGTCTGAAACGATGAATTTCATCACCGGAAAGAGCATCTCCAGGCGCAGAATGTTGCAGAGCATGAGCGGCGTCATAGGGTTGCCGCTGCTCGACGCCATGATTCCGGCGGGAAGGCTGTGGTCGGCGACCGCCGGAGGACGGGCGGCCAACGACACCCGCATGGTCTTCATCGAGCAGGTGCACGGCGCGGCCGGCTGCAACGAGTGGGGTGCCTCCCAGAACCTCTGGGCCCCCGCGGCCGAGGGGAAGGACTTCGACCTCTCGCCCACCAGCCTGCGGTCGCTCGAGCCCTTCCGGAAGTACCTCACCATCGTCACCAACACCGACTCGCGCATGGCGGACGCGTTCTCGCCCGAGGAGATCGGCGGTGACCACTTCCGCACCACCGCGGTGTTCCTCACCCAGGCGCACCCGAAGCAGACCCAGGGCTCGGATCTGCACATCGGGACCTCCATGGACCAGCTCGTCGTCCAGCGCTATGGCCAGGAGACCCCGATTCCATCGATGCAGCTCACCATCGAGAACGTCGACCAGGCCGGCGGCTGCGCCTACGGCTACGCCTGCGCCTACACCGACACGGTCAGCTGGGCATCTCCCAGCGAGCCGCTGCCGATGATCCGGGATCCGCGCGCCGTCTTCCAGCAGCTCTTCGGAGCCGGCGGAACCCCGGAGCAGCGGGCAAAGCGCCTCCGCACCGACCGCAGCATCCTCGACTGGATGCTGGACGAGATCACCAGCCTGAAGCATGAGCTGGGACCGGCCGACCAGCATCGCGTCTCCCGCTACATCGACAACATCCGCGACCTCGAACAGCGCATCACCCGCATCGAGATGCAGAACACGAGCGGCGAGGAGCGCGAGATCCCCGAAGCCCCCGTGGGCGTGCCGGACGATTTCCGCGAGCACATGGAAGTGATGTTCGACCTGCAGCTGCTCGCCTTCACCTCGGACACCACCCGGGTCTTCTCGTTCAAGCTGGGCCGGGACGCGTCGCCCAGGATCTTCCCGGAGAGCGGCTCCTCGACGCCCTTCCACGCGGGCAGCCACCACGGTGGACGCGAGGAGCGGATCCTCGACTTCGCCCTGATCAACACGTATCACGTCGGCATGCTTCCGTACTTCCTGGAGAAGCTGCAGGCGACGAACGAAGGCGACGCCACCCTGCTCGACAAGACGATGATCATGTACGGATCGGCGATGGCCGACCCCAACATTCACAACCATGCCCGCTGCCCGCTCTTCATGGTCGGCGGCATGAACGGACTGCTCGAGGGAGAGCGGCACGTGGTGGCGCCTCCGGGAACCCCGATGGCCAACGTCATGCTCGACCTGCTGCATCGGGTGGGCCTGACCGAGCTCGAATCGTTCGGCAACAGCACCGGCACTTTTGCCGTGTAGGCACGCTGCGAGGAGTTGGGACATGGCAAGCAAGCGAACTTTCGCACCCTGGATGAAGCACACGCTGGCGGTCAGCGCGCTGCTGCTGGTCGCCGCCACGCCCGACGAGTCCCCCGTGGCCGATGCGGCGCAGCGGGGCGAGGGCGAGGAGATTCGCAACCTGCTGAGGCAGGGAGCGGATCCCAGCGCGGCTCAGCCTGATGGCATGACCGCGCTGCACTGGTCGGCGCTGAACGACCAGTTGGACATCGTGGAGACGCTCATCTTCGCCGGCGCCACCCTGCAGCCGGCCACCCGTGTGGGCGGCTACACGCCCCTCCACCTGGCCAGCCGGGCCGGCAACGCCGAGGTGGTCGCGGCGCTTCTCGACGCCGGCGCCAATCCGGATATCCTGACCGGCACCGGGGCCGCCTCGCTGCACTTCGCCGCCGAGGCGGACGTGGTCGGAGTGGTGAACGCGCTGGTCGAGCACGGAGCGGATGTGAACGTGCGCGACGGCTATTCCAGCCGGACGCCGGCCATGTTCGCGGCCGCGCGCAATGCGGCGGCGGCGCTCCAGGCGCTCCTGGATGCCGGCGCAGACCCCGACCTGGTCAGCAAGACGCGCGACTTTGCCGAGATCGAAGCCGCGGACCGCGAGGAGCGGACCCGCCGGCAGCGTATCCGCGAAGCGGAAAAGGAGCCGGAGCCCGAGGAAGAGCCGGACGCGCAGCGGCCTGGACAGGGACGCGGTGGTTTTCCGGGTGCCGGTCAGGGGAATGAGCCGGAGCTGCCGCCGGATGGGCCCAAGGTGCTCTCGTCCATCGAGCAGATCGGTGTTCAGGGAGGATTCTCCCCGCTGCACTACGCGGTCCGCAACGGAAACGCCGAAGCCATGCGGGTGCTGCTGGACGGTGGCGCCGACTTGAACCTGCAGAGCGGGGATCAGTCGTCGCCCCTGCTGCTTGCGACCATCAACGGGAACTACGACCTGGCGAGAACGCTGCTGGAGGCCGGGGCCGACCCGAACCTCCTGAGCGACGACAGCGCGGGTCCGCTGTTCGCCGCACTGAACATCGAGTGGTCGCTGCGCACCTGGTATCCGCAACCGCAGGCCTTCCGCCAACAGGAAACGGACTACCTCGAACTCATGGAGCTGCTGCTCGACGCGGGAGCCGACCCCAATGCCCGCACCACCACGCACATCTGGTACGCCGCGTACAACGCGGGCCGCATGGGCGTCGACTTCGCGGGCGCGACCCCGTTCTGGCGGGCCGCCTACGCCGCCGACGTGCAGGCCATGAGGCTGCTGCTCGACAACGGCGCCGACCCCAACATCTGGACGTACAACATGATCAGCCCCAGGCGCTTCTTCTTCCAACGCCCCGGCGAACCGGAAGAAGATCCGTCCGGACTGGAACCGGTTCCGCACGGGGGACCCGGCGTCCATCCGCTGCACGCCGCCTCGGGCGTCGGCTTTGGCACCTCACGCGTAGCGCAGACGCACCGGCACGTGCCGGATGGCTGGCTGCCGGCGGTGCGCTTCCTGGTCGACGAAGTGGGCGTCGATCCCAACATCCGCGACAAGGACGGTTTCGCACCCATCCACCATGCAGCGGCACGGGGCGACAACGAGACCATCCTGTTCCTGGTGGAACGGGGCGCCGACGTGACCCTGCTCAGCCGGCGGGGGCATACCGTCGCCGACATGGCCAACAGCCCCGAGCAGCGGGCTCAGCCGCATCCGCCGACCGTCGCCATGCTGGAGAAGCTGGGGTCGAAGAACAACCACAACTGCAGATCCTGCTGAAGCACGGGATCGCTCCTCGCCTGGTGCCGAACCCCTCGTACTTGTGCGAGGGGTTTGGTTTGGCCAACACTGAAGCCGAGGACGTCAGCGAGCGTCCGCTCACGGAGCACGGAATGAAGCGTTACGCGTTGATGGCAATGGCATTCGGACTGATCTGCCTTCCGGCGGGCAGTGCGGCCCAGGACACGGTGTGGAACCGCTATACCCTCGAGGATCTGGGCGGCGTCTTCGTGAGCGCGCAGACGGGCGCCGCCTGCGCCGGCGCCGGCGTCACCGACGAGTCGGTGCAGGTCCAGGCCGAGGCGACGCTGGCTGCGGCAGGCGTGGACCTGCTGACCCAGGGCGAGATGCTCCGCAACCCCGGGCTCCCCGAACTGCGCATCATCCTGGAGTGCGCGCCCGGAGACGGCGTGGCGGTGACGGGGGCACTGGGTTATTCGGTCGCGGTGCGTGTCCACCAGTCGACCCAGATGACGCGCGATAATCAGATCACGCTGGCCGAGGCGGTGACCTGGTTCGCAACGGACGTGGGCGTGGCCGCGATCGCCGATGCCCAGGCCACCCTCGAGGCTGCGATCACGGCCAGGGTGGAGGAGTTCGCCACCGCCTACACGGAGACCAACGGCGGAGCTGCCGCCCCCCCGGGTTGAGGGGCCACTCCCGGCCAGCCGAACTCCTTCCCGGTGGCACGGTCCTATCCCAGGGCCCGCGCAATCTCCTCGTGCACGCCAGCGTCGTCTTCCACCTCCATGCGCGCGCTCAACGCGGCTGACGCCTCCGTTGACTCCGGGATTCGCCCGAGCCCCCATGCCGCATGGCCGCGCACCAGCGGCGCTCTGTCCTGAAGCGCCCGGATCAACACGGGAACCGCATCCTCGCCACCCAGGTTCCCGAGCCCCACGCAGACGTTGCGCAGCAGGCCGTTGCGCTTTGCGCGCTTGATGGGAGAGCCGCGGAAGGCGCGTGAGAACGCGGCATCGTCCATGGCGAGGAGGCGCTCGGCCAACTCCACCAGCAGTGGGCCGTCCAGCTCCGGCCGCGCTTGGTACGCCGGCTCGCTGGCGGGCGTCTGAAACTTCACGTTCCAGGGACACACTTCCTGGCAGATGTCGCAGCCGTAGATGCGGTTGCCGATCGGAGCCCTCAGTTCGCGCGGGATCGGCCCCCGGTGCTCGATGGTCAGATAGGAGATACAGCGCCGCGCATCCATGACCGGCGCGCCGCGCGCATCGCGTCCCCGCAGGGCGCCGGTGGGACAGGCGTCGAGGCAGCTCCGGCAGGTCCCGCAGCGGTCCTCGGCGAAGGGCTCGTCCTCGGGTAGCTCGAGGTCGAGGAGAAGAATCCCCAGGAAGAAATACGAGCCGCTCTCCGGATGGATCAGCATCGTGTTCTTCCCCAGCCATCCGAGCCCCGCACGCGAGGCCAGCTCGCGCTCAAGGATCGGGCCCGTATCCACATAGGCGCGCCCGGCGACGCGGCGTCCGGCGTCCCGCTCGACCTCGGCGAGCAGCTTCACAAGGCGCCGCTTGATGACGTCGTGATAATCGTCCCCGCGGGCGTAACGGGCGACCACCGCGCGCTCCTCGTCCTCCGTGAGCCCCGGGGGATCGCGCTGGTAGTAGTTGTGGGTCACAAGCACGACAGAGCGCACGTCCGCCATGGTGAGGCGGAGGTCGCCCCGGCGCGCGATGGAGTCCTCGCGGGCGAGGTAGCCCATCTCGCCGTGGGCACCCTCCTCGATCCAGCGGCGGTAGAAGTCCATGTGCCCGCTGGCCGCCGGGGTGGTGAAGCGCACACGGTCGAAGCCGAGGGCGCGGGCGCGCTCGCGGATGCGGTCGCGGAGTTCGACCGTGGGGCTCACTCTCGCGGGGACGCCGGGGTCCAGCGATCGCCGTCGCGCGTCTCGTACTTCTCGAGCACCCGCTCCAGCGCATCGTCGAGATCGATGCCCCGTTCGTTCGAAAGGGCGATCAGGACGAAGAGGATGTCGCCGATCTCGAGCGCCAGATCCTTCTCGGCTTCGTCGGGCCGCTTGGGTTTGGAGCCGAAGCGGTGATTGAGTTCGCGCGAGAGTTCACCGACCTCCTCGACCAGACGCGCGAGGTTGACGAGCGGAGGCCAGTAGCCCTCCTCGAATCGCGAGATCCAGGCGTCGACGCGGGCCTGGGCTTCCTTCAGGTCCATCTTTCGCAGGAGGGCAACTTGAACCTACGCCGCCTTCTTCTTGAGGTGATTGAGATGAGTCCAGGGGATCAGCCCCTCGTGCTGCAGGCGACCGACTACGATGCCCGGGGCTATTCCCTGATCCTGCGCGAATGTCTGGACGTCGATTGAAGCGAAGACACCACTCGCTACAAAACGCTGCCACTGCCGCCGAGGCACGAGAAAGTTGGCTGCCCATTCGTTCGCCTGTGCTTCGACGTCGTCGTCATCCAGACTCAGATCGTCGATAAAGATCCTCCTCCTGCTGTGAAGGAGCAGGTGGGCCGCTTCGTGAAAGAAGCTGAACCAAAGGTGATCGTCGGATCCGTGACGCCCTGTAAGCGCGATTACAGGTTTTCCGGGCCTATACCACCAGGCGGCACCACTCACGCGCATCCTGGGCAACGGGTCGACTACCGCCAACGCAACGCCCGCCTCGCTACAGAGCTGTTTCGCCTCCTGGATGGCGTCCGGCATCGGGTCACCGGTCAAGTAGCGGATCTGGCGTAGCGTTGATCTGAAACGCGGCTCATCGTAGCCAGTACAGCTCTGTTTCTCCGCATCCAATTCAACAAGCCGGAGCCATGTCCTCAGTGAGGGCTCATCGCTCTCGAAGCTCGGTGAATGCCGATAGGCCGCACGAGCCGCTCCGTATTTCGTGTCCCAAGCGTGCTTTGTCGCTACGCCAAAGAAGGACAGGAGTGTCTGTACCATCGCGCTCTCGGACGAGGGTGGATCCATTGCGCTCCGCTTCACCAGGTCTCCAACAGGAAACGTCTTCGCCCAGGCTACCAGATCACGGGCTTTCCTGGCGTCAGCCTCGCGCGCCTGAAACAGCCGATAGTCCGCCTCGATGCCGAGCCAGATGCTTGCGTCCACTCCCAGGACCATCTCCAACTGCAGAGCCGTGCCTGGTTCGATCGGGGCCCTGCCGGCGATGATCTCGCTGATGAGCTTGGGTGACCGACCACATCTTCTGGCAAGCTCAGCCTGGGAAATACCGTGCGTGGCGAGATGCTCTTCGATCACCCAGCCGGGCGGTACCGCGTAGTCGGGCGAATACCTGTTTGCTGCCGCGGTCATGTCCCAACTCCGTGGTATTCAGTGGTAGTCCGTTACTTCGATGATCGTGATCGATGTCACCTGGTCCGTGGCCAGGCTTCCGTCTTCGCGACACGGAAGGGGATCGTGAGCGGGTTGGAGAATCAGCCTGTAGGGGTGAACCAGGTCCACAGCCTGCTGCCCCTTCCGTTTGCCCCGAAGTGGATGCAAACGTTCGGGTGGAGTGCTGGGCACCATCGAAAGCGTGCGGGCGTTCCTCAACACCGCAAGGCGGGCCGCAATGCGCCGCATCATCGGAGCGCCGTACTTTTTCTGGAGTTCCTTTTCCGAGTTGAAGATCTTCGCAAGCTTCCGGGTCTTGAAGGTAATTTCCAAGAACAAGATTCCTTGTCGTTACTTATAACGTAACGTTTTCTTGTGGTCAATCAAGTGATCATGGCGAATGGCACCTGAGCATCGGCTCATGCCATCAGGAATGGTCCCAGCGCGTCGCGCAGGTGCTCACGGCTTCAGCACCAGCTTGCCGAAGACCTCGCCAGACTCGAGCCGCTCGTGGGCTTCCCGTGCCCGCTCGAGCGGCAGGACCTCGTCGATGGGCGCCCGGATGACGCCATCGAAGACGAGCTGCATCGCCCTGCGGTAGTCGGCGGGCGTGCCCATGGTGCTGCCGAGAATCGAGGCCTTCTTCCAGAAGAGGAGGGGAAGGCTGGTCTCACCGACCGGGCCGGTGGTGGCTCCGTAGCAGACCAGGCGGCCGCCCTGACGCAGGGCGCGCAGGTTCGCCTTCCAGGTGGCGGCGCCGACCGAGTCCACGATCAGGTCGACGCCCTGCCTGCCGGTGTCCTTCCAGAGCGCGCGCCCGTAGTCGACCTCGAGCCGGTCGTAGACGACCTCGGCCCCCAGTTCGCGCACGCGGGCGACGTTGTCGGCCCCGCTGGTGACCGCGTACACCACCGCGCCCGCGCGCCGCGCGATCTGTACGGCCATGGTGGACACGCCTCCCGACGCGCCGGTCACCAGCACCCGCTCGCCGGGGCGCACCTGCCCGCGCACCACCACCGCGTGCCACGCGGTCACCCCGACCAGGCTGGCGGCGGCGGCGGCCTCGAACGGGACATCCGGGGGCACCTCGACCAGGTTGGCGGCCGGGACCACGGCGTAGTCGGCGAAGCCGCCCGGGGTGTGCTCGCCGATGATCCGGAGCTCACGGGAAGGCAGGTTCCGCCCGGGCGCGGTGCCATCATACCAGTCGTAGTCCAGCGAGGGGTCCACCACCACCCGCGTGCCGACCGGAACGTGCGCGGCGCCGGGACCCACGGCGTCCACTACGCCCGCGATGTCCGACCCCCCGATGTGTGGCAGCGCGATGTCTATGGGAAGCCCGCGCCGCACCCAGAGGTCGAGATGGTTCATCGCGGCCGCCCGCACGGCGATCCGTACCTCGCCGGGGCCAGGCGCCGGATCGGGCACCTCCTCGACGCGAACGACCCCGGGGCCGCCGTATTCATGGAACAGCGCGGCTTTCATCGGTCTGGTTCCTCGGGGTTCATGGGCTCGCCGCCCTCCGCGACGCGCATGAGGCTGGGGAACACGAAGATCCCAGGTCGACGGCCTCTTCCGGGGACAGCTTCGTGAAGTATATCGGCGTCGCACAGCCGCCGCAGGATTCTGCGTGCCGTTGGCGCGGAGAGTGCAGTTTCACGGGCGAGTTGGACACTGGAAAAGATCGGTCGCTCAAACATCCAGTCCAGAACTTCGACCGCATATCGCGTGCGGGCTACGTCCGGTACTCGGCTCTTCATCTCTTCATGGAGATCGAGAATGGCCTGAGCCCTGACCAGATCGTCCTCCGCCTGGATCCGCACGGCGTTCAGGAAAAACCTGCACCAACCGGTCCAATCGTCATCACGGGAGACCGACAGCAGCCCTTCGTAGTAGGCTTCGCGATTGGCTTCCATGTAGGGGCTGATGAAAAATGCCGGCTGGCGAATCAATCCCATCTGCCACATGAACAGCGGGACGAGCATGCGTCCCATGCGGCCATTGCCGTCATGAAACGGGTGAAGTGCCTCGAACTCGGCATGCAGGATGGCGAGCTGGACGAGGCGGTCTGGATGGTCCTGGTGCATATATCGCTCCCAGGCGGCCATGGCGTCGAGAAGCTTGTCCGCACCAACAGGAATGAACGTAGCCTCCTCGATGGAGCAACCGGCCGGTCCAATGAAGTTCCGGTTTCGCCGATAGGCGCCAGGGGATCGATACCGTCCCCGACCGCGGGACAGGAGCACGCGGTGCGAATCCCGGATGACTCGCTGCGAGAGTGGTAGTTCATTCAGCATGTCCGCCGCGTGCTTCATCGCCATTCGGTACTGGATTACCTCCAGGATATCGTCACGACGAGCGGGAGAACTCGCCTTGCCTCTCGCCTCGAACTCCAGCACCTCGCCAATCGTGGCCTGGGTCCCCTCAATCCGCGATGAGCGCTCAGCTTCCCGCCTCGACAACGGCGCAAGAAGGATGCGAGGATTCGGAACCCCGGAGAGCATTCCGTCGTATCTCGCCACCGCAGCAGATGCCGGACCGATCAACGGAACCAACCGAGGCCAGTCCAGTCGCCCATCGGGCGGGAACATCCCCTCGTGATATCGAACCGGAGCCATCAGGTATCTTCCTCCCTCGCCACGGTTGTCGATCATCGTGAGCGTCAAGAAGATTTGTCGATCACCGAAGAGAAAATATGAGCGTCAAGACTCGTTGTCGATCACTTCGACGAGAGAATGAGCGTCAAGGAGATTTGTCGATCATCCGTGAGCGCCAACGAGCGTGTTCGATCATCCGTGACCCGCAAGCGAATTGGCTGCGCACCCGCGTGGGACGGCAGGACCGAAGGGGCATCCGCAACGGATTGACCGGGACGCAGCCGATCAGGATCCGGGGACACCCCATGGCAGGTCAATCCTTGAATCCCGGTATCGCGGTTTCTAGCTTGCCGGATGGAAGCCAGTGGGAGCAGCGGGATCATCGGCCGGAGGAGTGCGCTCATGAAGAGGTTGTACGGGTAGTGCCCAGGATCGTCTTCGGAGACAACCTCGAGGTGCTCCGCGGGATGCCGGACGGGGTGGCCGACCTCATCTACATCGATCCGCCTTTCAATACCGGCAGGACGCAGCGGCACAACCGCATCCGCACCACGCGTGCGCAGAACGGCGACCGCACGGGCTTCAAGGGCGAGCGCTACCGGACCGCGTCCCTGGGCACGCGGCGCTTCCGCGACAGCTTCGACGACTACCTCGGCTTCCTCGAGCCGAGACTGATCGAGGCGTACCGCGTCCTGGCCCCGCACGGATCGCTCTACTTCCACATCGACTACCGGGAGGTCCACCGGTGCCGCTTCCTGCTGGACGAGCTGTTCGGGCCGGACAATCTCCTGAACGAGATCATCTGGGCGTATGATTTCGGGGCACGGCCGAAGCGGCGCTGGCCCGCCAAGCACGACAACATCCTCTTCTACGTCAAGGATCTGGCGAACTACGTCTTCAACGTCGACGCGATCCAGAGAATCCCGTACATGGCTCCGGGGCTGGTGGGCCCCGAGAAGGCCGCCCGCGGCAAGTTGCCCACCGACACCTGGTGGCACACCATCGTGCCCACCAGCGGCGCCGAGCGAACGGGCTACCCGACCCAGAAGCCGCTGGGCATCCTGCGGCGCATCGTGACGGCTTCTTCCCGCCCGGGAGACCTGGTGCTGGACTTCTTTGCGGGGAGCGGCACCACGGGAATGGCGGCGCACGAGCTGGGGCGCAGGTTTCTCCTCGTGGACAACAATCGTGAGGCGCTGGAAGTGATGGCAAAGCGATTTGCGGCGGTACCGGGGGTTCGGTGGCAGGGATTCGAGCCGCGGACTCGAGGGTCGGAGGAGGGCTTGCCTTCGGCCCCGGCGTCGGAAGACGGCTTGCGGTGAACGATATGCCCCACACCACCCACAACGGCCCGCGGGACGAGGATCGCGCGGCCACGGATGGCGTCCCGAACGAATCCGGCCACGAGCCCGACGACATTCACGGGGTGCCCGACGCGACCCTGGGCGGCTACCTGGAAACGCACGACCGGCCGCCCGCCTTCGAGGGCGCAGACGGGCACCCGTACACGGTGTCGCTCGAGGTCGAGCAGACGCCCGACCTGCGCGCGCCCTACGTCGGCTACCTCGTGTTTCCGCGCTGGGCCGCGACCGGGCTCGGCGTGATCGGGCACGTGCAGACGCCGGTGCTGTGCCGCGAGCGCGGACGTGCCACCGCCGAAGGCCACCTTCGCGAACTGTCGCTCGACCAGGTGAAGTCGCTGCTCGACAAGGGAATCGAGCGCCGGGGCGAGGAGGCAGGCAGTGACCCGCAGCCCGACCCGTACTCGTTCGGATCGGAATGAAGGACTCCCTTCGCGTCACCGAGATCTTCCACTCGATCCAGGGGGAGTCGACCTGGGCGGGGATGCCCTGCACCTTCGTGCGCCTGACCGGCTGCCCGCTCCGCTGCGTCTGGTGCGACACGGCGTACGCGTTCAGCGGCGGAGAGCGCCTGTCGTTCGACGACATCCTCGCCGAGGTGTGCGGGCACGGATGCGACCTGGTGGAACTCACGGGCGGGGAGCCGCTCGCGCAGGCCGGTGCCTGCGCCCTGGTGGACCGGCTGCTGGAAGAGGGGTTGACCGTGCTGGTGGAGACGTCCGGAGCCATCGACGTCGGGCCGCTCGATCCGCGGGCGCACAAGATCATGGACCTCAAGTGCCCGGGCTCGGGAGAGATCGCGCGCAACCTGTGGTCGAACCTCGACCACCTGACCGCCCGGGACGAAGTGAAGTTCGTGGTCGGGGATCGCGCCGACTACGAGTGGGCTCGGGCAGTCATCGTCGAGCGGGGCCTCGGGGACCGCGTCCGGGACGGATTGCTGAACGCGCTGCTGATGTCGCCGGTGTGGGGCGAGACCGACCTCGAGGCGCTCGCGCGCTGGATTCTGGAAGACGGGCTGCCCGTGCGCTTCCAGACCCAGCTCCACAAGCACATCTGGGGAGCGGACGCGAAGGGGGTCTGAGGTGGCAGAAAGGCCCCCGACGTTGCGATCCGCCAGTCTTCTCCTGACAGCTCTCCTGCTGACGGCTTGCGAGTCCCCCGATTGTGCAACGTGGAATACCGAAGCCTTCTTCAAGCAGGCAACTCCCGGCGATACGAGGACTTGCCTGCAAGCGGGGGCGGATGTGTCGGCCCGGGATTCAGTCGGTCTGACTCCCCTGCATCATGCCGCGGCCTGGAGCGATTACCCGGGTGTGGCGGAGGCAGTCATCGACGCCGGGGCCGACATCGACGCCACGGACGACTACTCCGGCACAAGCCTCACGCATCGGGCGCCCCTGGACATGGCTGCGCGGTACAACGGGAATTCCCAGGTGGCTCTCGTCCTTCTCGGAGCCGGCGCACGCGCCGAAACCCGACACCTGCTCGGCGCGGCGATTTTCAACGAGAATCCGGAGGTAGCCCTGACCTTCGTCCGCGCCGGAGTCGACGTGAACGCCACGCACCCCGGAGGACCAACAGCCCTTTCCCTCGCGGCACGGTCCAATGAGAACCCGGAGATGGTCCTGGCTCTTGTGCGGGCCGGAGCCGATCTCGACGCTCGTGCGAGCTACCTCGACGAGGCACCGCTCCACCTGGCAGCGGCAAACAACGAGAACCCCGAAGTAGCGTTGGCCCTCGTAAACGCGGGATCCGACGTAGACGTCGAGAACCGGCATGGCGATACGCCTCTCCTGAGGGCGTTGTATGCCAACGAGAATCCCGAAGTGGCTCTTGCCCTTGTCGAAGCCGGGGCGGACGTGAACGCCCGAGAGCTGGCAACGTCCGCAACACCCCTGCATCTCGCGGCTTCGTTCAGCCGTGGCCCCGAGGTCGCCGCGGCGCTCATCGAGGCCGGGGCCGACCTGAACGCCAGGACCGCAAGGGGTGAGACACCCTTGCACCGGGCGGCGAATGCGGAGAATACGGACATCCTGAACGTCCTGCTCGAGGCCGGCGCCGATGTGTCGGTCCGGGACTACATCGGGCGGACGCCTCTGGAAACAGCAGAGCTCAACGGTGATTCAGAGGCGGTTGAGATGCTCCGCCGCGCGGGCGGCCAAGGGGTCTTCGTCCCCCAACCGAGGCCGGGGGCACCCCCCGTTGACCGTTATTGACAATATATTATCATTATTATCCAGGGACTCGGCCCTCCCTGCTGCTGTCGGGGGCATGACATCATCGACCGCGCACAAGAGCGGGCGCAGGCAAATCGGAGTTCCGGTGCACACATGATGCGAGGACACATTTCCGGTCTGCGTAGCAGTTCGGTCCCGCTTCGGCGGCTCGCGCTGGCCCAGGAAGCGGCACGGGGAGTCGATGATCCACCGGGTTGATCCAGTGCGGATCCGGGGGCGCGTACACGCGCTCACCGGACTCGCCGTCGTCCTCTCGCTCCTCGTCGCCTCCGTCGTGGAGGCCTCCCACTCGCATGAGGGCGAGGCCGAGTCGGCCGCGGAGTGTTCCGTGTGCCAACTGGCGCAGACACCCGGCCACATGACCGGGTCGGACAAGCCGGGTCTCACCGGGCCGAACCTGCTGCAGACGCCCGCCATCGCCGGAAACCGGCCGGCCCCCGCGGCTCTCCACTTCTCTCCCCACCTGAGCCGCGCTCCCCCTCTCTCGATCTCTCCGTAGCGATCAATCCCCCAGGCCGACCCCCGGGGTCGGCCGAAGGCTTGTCCATGGTTGCGCCGCCGGGCTTCACGACCGGCGCCGTCCCTCCGCGCCATGAAGGGAGTTTGTACATGACGATATCCAGACGCTTTCCCGTTCTCTTTCTCCTCCTCGGGATGATCCTCGCAGGCATTCCGGCACGCTCCGCGGGCTCGACACCTGTCGCCGACGCGGACGTGTCCCTGCATCGCTACCGCACGGTCCCCGGGATTGTCGTCGCGCAGCAGGCCGCAGACTCCCTCGACCACGTAGCGGGAATCGTGCGGTCGGCAGACAGCGGGACGCCTCTCGCGGGCGCGATAGCAAGGATCGTCAGCACGGGCGGCAGCGCAATCACGCACGGCGACGGATCGTTCCGTATCGCCGTGCCGGATGGCGAGCGGTATCGGCTCCGGATCGATCGCCTCGGGTACGCCGCGGTTTCCGTCGATGTCCGCCCGGGAGAGAGGGTCACCGTCGATCTCGAGGTGGCCGCCATCCCGCTGCCGGACGTTGTCGTCACGGCGGTCCTGAGTCCCACGGCCGCGAACGAGACGATCCGGCCTTCCGCCGTCTTCGCAGGGGAGCAGCTGCAGCAGCGGATGGCGGGAACCGTCGCGAAGACGGTGGCATGGGTTCCGGGCGTCGCCGTGAGCAGCATGGGGCCGGGCACCGCCCAGCCGGTCATCCGCGGCCTGACCGGAGACCGGATCCTCATGCTTGAAGACGGTCAGCGCGTGGGCGACGTCATCAACAGCGGCGTGGACCACGCCTCGGCGCTCTCCCCTTCCACCGCCCGGCGAATCGATGTGATTCGCGGGCCGAGCGCGGTTCTCTACGGCGGCAGCGTACTCGGAGGCGTAATCAACGTGGTGCGGGACGAGGTGCCCCAGGCGGTGCCGTCCCGCCCGACGGGCTTCACCTTGCTCCAGGCGCAGTCAGCGACCCGCGCCCTCGGGGGGAGTGGCGAAGCGACCGTCGGAATCACCGAACACGTGCCTCTCCGCATCGAGATGTCGAAGCGCGAGGGAGGGGATCTGCGGACGCCCATCGGGAGGCTCGCGGGAACGCAGACCGACGTGTGGAGCGTGGCGGCTGGAACCTCGTGGGTGGACGACTGGGGCTACGCCGGCGGTTCATTTCGCGTCTTCAGGAACGACTACGGGATCCCCGGAGGCTTCCTCGGCGGCCACACGAACCCGGTGCGCACGGAGCAGGAGAGGGTCGCGAGCCGATTCCGCAGCGTCATCCGACCCGGGCAGGGCGTAGAAGCGATTGAAGTCGATGCGGGCTACACGTGGTACCGGCACCACGAGATGGAATCCTCCGGCATCCTGGGTGCGCTGTACGAGCGCCAGATCGTGAGCGGGGAGGCGCGGGCACGGCACGCGCGATGGGGTCCGTTCACATCGGGCGCCGTCGGAACGAGAGTCTCGTGGGAGAACTTCGGATTCGGGGGCGTGCTGTACACCCCGAACTCCCGGCGCAGGACACAGGCCGCGTACGCTCTCGAGGAGATCCAACTCGATCCGGTCTCGATCGAGGCCGGCCTCCGGTATGACCGGGTCGAGCTGGAACCGCACCAGGAGGACGAGTTCTCCGACATCGGACACATCCGCGCACGTTCCTTCGGCGCGGTTTCCGGATCGCTGGGCGCGCTTCTGCGGGTGACCGGGCCGCTCACCATGGGTGCGAGCGTGGGCCGTGCCTTTCGCACGCCGGATGTAAACGAACTCTACTCGGAGGGGCCGCACCTCGCTGCCAATTCATTCGACATCGGCAATCCCTCGCTCCAGATGGAAACGGGACTCGGAATCGACGTGTTCGGGCGTATCACGGGACGACGCTTGAACGCCGAGGCAACGTGGTTCCGAAACGCAATCACCGGCTACGTCTTTCCGCAGGCGACGGGGCAACTCAGCCGCATACGGCTCCCCATCTATCAGTTCGTCGGCGAGGACGCCGTTCTGACCGGCTTGGAGAGCGTGCTCGGGTGGTCGCTGCCGGCCGGGTTCAAGCTCGAGGCCGTCGCATCGTACGTGCGTGGCACGCTCCTCGCCACGAACGAACCTCTTCCGTTCATGCCCCCGCTTCAGGGTCGCCTTGCCATCGGCTATGCGCCGGCGGACTGGTTCGTGGAGGCCGAGGCGCAGATGGCCGGGAGCCAGGAACGGACGGGGCGGTTCGAGCAACCGACCGATGGATACGCGACCCTTGGCATCTCGGCCGGTATGCGCCTCACGTTGGCCGGGCGGCTGCACGTCGTGACGCTCCACGTCGAGAACCTCGGCGATACCGAATACAGATATCACCTGTCGCGCGTGAAGGAGATCATGCCCGAGGCGGGCAGATCCGTCAGCGTGGCCTATCGAGTCGTCTTCTAGAGCGACGACCGGAAGGAGATCAGATGAGTTCCACCCTCGGTGGACCGGGTGGCGGCAAGTTCAGGTTTGTTCTTGCGGCTGTGCCGCTCCTCATGGCGGCGGCGTGCGGAAGCCACGTCGAAGAGGCCTCGGACATCGTGCTCGCACGACACGTCCACACAGACTTGTACGACGCCTACCCGGGGATTCCGTCGCCTGCCGGCGATCAAGTCGTATTCGCCGACTATGCCGCCGACAAGAGATCGCTGACGGTCTACGACGTGGCGACCGGGGTCGGCCGCGCGATGACGAAGACACAAGGGGGACGGACGCGCGTCACCTGGTCGCCCGACGGTTCGCGCGTCGTCCATGTCGACCGCCAGTCCGATCGTCACGGGGTCTGGACTCTGGACCCGACCACCGGCCGGGAGTCGCGTATCGTGGATCCCGGGGACGCACGCATCGACTATCCGCGATTGCGGGCCGACGGGACGGTGACCGCGCTTCGATACGCGGGTGCCGATACCGCGTGGGTCGCGTACGCGCCGGGACCCGGCCGCGCGATGTCCGTGGTCGTCGAGCGTGCCGGGGGATGGGTCGCGGCCGTGCAATCTCCCGACGGGCGCACGGTCGCATACCTTCGCAGCGCGGGCGGACGCTCGGACCTCGCCGTGACGGAGATCGCGACGGGCGAGACGCGCACGCTCGCCACCGGCCTCCAGGTCGGATGGGACCGCCGCGTGGAGTGGTCCCCCACAGGTGACGCGCTCCATCTCGCGGCAGCGGGGATCAACGACTCGCTCTTTGTCGCCTGGCGCGTGCCACTGGACGGAGGCCCGGCCGAGCGGCTGGAGCACAACGGCCGTGACGTACTCGCGGTCACGCCGCTCGCCGACGGCCGCGTCGCTCTCAGTGTGTACCACACGCGCACCACGGTGGGCCTCGTGCCGGTGACCGGAGGGGAACCCACCGATGTGATACGGGCGGATTCCACGAGCGCCTTTCTGCCTTCCTGGCACCCCGGCGGCGGGTCGCTGGGGTTCATCACGTTCTCCTGGCGACGCGTCCGCATGCCCATCGACTTCGACCTGGGCGTCCTTGACCTCGACGCCGGGGGCGCCCCGACCGGCCCGCCCCGAACGCTCCTCTCGGAGGAGGGCGAAGACTACGGGGCCGCGTGGTCGCCCGATGGCCGGTGGCTCGCCTTCCACTCGCACATGGAGCAGAGCGACGACATATGGCTCGTCCCGGTGGCCGGGAGCGAGCGACCCACACGACTCACGCGGTTCGGGCCGGGGGCTGACACCGGCGAGCCGGATTGGAGCCCGGACGGGCGGGCGCTCGCCTTCAGCAGCCACGGTCCGCCGCTCGAGGGAAACCCGGGGTCCGTATACACGGTCGCGGTCGACCCCGCTACGGGGTCCGCGGTCGCCGACCCTGTCCGGGTGCCGCTCGACGGGTTCGAGGGCTATGCCATGGGAGCCCGTTTCTCGCCGGACGGCGAGCGGCTGGCCTTCTACGGACGCTCGTTCGAGGACGGACGCGTCACCGTCTACACCGTGGCGGCCGCGGGCGGAATCCCCACGGCGGTTGTCTCCTTCGCCAATGGCGAACCGTACAGCGCTCCCGAGTGGAGCGTCGACGGCGCATCGCTCTTCTACTCGCGCAACGACGGCTCCGGGCCCTTCCAGGTGTGGCGGGTCGACATTGCCACCGGCGGGACGGAACAGGTGACGACCGGCGTGCTGGGCGCCCTCCAGCCGAGCTTGAGCCCCGACGGCCGCACGCTCGCGGTTACGATGCGCGAGGCTGCCATCGAGGTCGTCGCGCTCGCCACCGGGAGCACGGGGTGACGAAGATGGGTTCAGCCGTTGGTGATCAGGCGCAGGCCGGGCAACGCCCGAAGAGGATCACCTCGTGGTCATCGACCTCGAAGCCTTCCGGAGCCATATCCTCCACTGCCTCCGGGCAACGGTGGATATCGAACGCCTTGTCGCAGGCGCGGCACATGAAATGGTGATGGTGAGGCCGAGCCGCCAGCTCGTAGCGCATGCCACCCCCGGGGAGTTCCACTTCAGCGAGCCAACCCTCCTCAGCCAGGATCTTGACGTTTCGGTACACCGTGGCCAGCCCGAGTCCGGGCGCGAGCGCCTGAGCGCGTTCGAGAACGTCATCCGGTGTCAGCGGACCCGAAACGTCGAGGAAAACGGCGCGGATGGCCCGTCGCTGCCGCGTATCTCGCTGGAGGTGCATGGTGTCCTTCGTCGAGAGCGAAGCACCCTGGATCATCCAGGACGATAACCGCCGCAGCCTGCGTGTCGATACCCCGAATCGTCAGCAGGCCCTGGCACGACAGAGCCGGGCACTCCACAGCATGCCTCCGGCAATCAGAACGCTCCCCACGGGAGACGTGACGATCTCCGGGGCGGGCTCGAACCAACCGGCCAGAGAGCCAGCCCAGATGGCGGCTCCCGCGAGCACAAGCCCGGAAATCGCCCGTCGACGCCGACCCGGTCCGATCGCCAGCATCACGACAGCCAGAAACACCGTGCCTCCCCACATCCACCATTCCGCGCTTTCGGCCAGGACCATGAACGGGGCGACCGTGGCCAGGAGGGGAGTCATGAGACAATGCACGGAACAGAGCACTGCGGCACCAGCCACCCATCCATCGCCCGCGCGCGGGATGGGTACGCCCGGGATGACCGCACGGCCGCGGCTCGTCACCACTCGTAGGGCGTTATCGAGGTGCCATCCATCTTGAAGGACACCGATCCGTACAGGTTCGTCGTCTTCTCCACGGTCAAGGTGCCGTGGATCCAGACGGGATTCCAGAAGGAGACCGGCACGCGTTGACCTTTCTCCATCCTGACGTAGACCAATTGGTTGGGCGGCGGGGGCGGGGTGTGCACGCAGGCCCCGACGTACGGGACCAGGAGGAACTCCGACACCTCGCCGGCCCAGTCCTCCAGGGGGACCATGTATCCGGGCACCTTCACCCCTCGCCCCACGACCGACTCGAGTTCCCCGGACATCTCGCCCGTGCGGTAATCCAGGGAGGCCAGCAGCTGCCAACCCACCTCGGTGGAGTCCCGCGCGACACCGGCCGTGCGGACCCTCGCTCCGTCGCTCGGATCGGCCAGAACGGACCGCGGGCCCGACGTGAGCGCAAGCCAGCCGCCCATGATGAGCAGGGCCAGCCGGAGGGGTGTCCAGGGAATCGAGGATCGGCGGCGCGGTTTCGGCATGAACGGAATCTTCGCCCTTCAGGGAACCAAGATATGATAACGGGAATACACTATCATTCATGCACCTGTACGCACGCAACCCCCACAGGTTCCTTTACGATGAGCTTCCCCACACTCGATCGATCCCAGGTCCGCTCCTTGTTCGTCGGTTGGACGATCCCGTGTCTCCTGGTGTTCGTCGCATGCGGCGATTCACCCTCCGGGCGTCCCGATCCTCCCCTGGTCGAGGGCGAACGCCTGGGGACGGCCGGGGCCCACGAACACGGCATCGCCCGGCTGGGCCTCGCCGTGGACGGCGCCCGCGTCACCATCGACCTGGAACTCCCCGCAGAATCCGTGTTCGGCTTCGAGCGCGCCCCCCGGTCGGCGGAGGAGCGGGCCGCAGCAGCGGAGGCCCTCGACAGGCTTCGAACGGGCGGCGCGCGTCTCATCGCCTTCCCGGACGGTGCGGCCTGTGCGCTGGATTCGGCGGAGGTGCAGGCGCCCGAAGGCGTAGAAGGTGACCAGGCCGGCGAGGAGGAGCATGCTCACGAGGACGAGCATGCTCACGAAGAGGACGAGCATTCTCACGAAGAGGAGCATGCTCACGAAGAGGAGCATGCTCACGAGGAGGACGAGAGCAACGTACACCAAGACGTGCGCCTCCTCGCCTCCCTCACCTGTTCCCTTGAGCCCATCGGACCGGCGAGCCTGCGGTTTGCGGATCTCCTGCCCGACGTGGTGCAGG
>JAJEBS010000051.1 GCA_022822425.1 Gemmatimonadota bacterium
GTCGATCTGCTGGGTGCCGCCGACCTTGACCTGGCCGTACCAGCCCTCGGCCTTGAGGCGCACGCCGCCCGCGCCGCGCGTGAGCAGCCGGTAGCTCGCGCCCCCCGCCCCCGTCAACAGGCTCGCGGGGCTGGTGCGCAGTCCCTCGCGCGCGTCGTCGACCTCGATGTCGCCCCGGCCGAGCCCGGCCGAGCCCCACACCGAGGCGGCGCCCGCGCCGGAGAACCAGGCCATGTAGGGATGCACGCTGGCCATGGTGGCGCCGTAGGTGCCCCTTACCGGGCTGGCGCCGGTCTTGTCGGTGAAGTCGAAGCTGCCCGATGAATACGAGCCCGCGACACCCGCCAGGATGTCGGGTCCCACGCGCGCGTCGATGCCGGCGTGGGCGCTCACCATGTTGCCCTTCCAGTCGAGGGCGCTCTGGCCGGGCTCGCCGAGGTGGTGGTACTCGCCCGCGCCCCAGCTCGCCAGTTGCGTGCCCGTCGCGGACTGTTGCTGCTGCGCGCCGGAGGCGCCGAACGGCATCGTAAAGGAGGTGCCCCCGAAGAGCGCGGCCAAGCCGGCCTGGTCGCCCTGCGCGAGGCCGAGGTCTCCAGCGTCCGGCGTGGACAGGCTCGCGGCCATCGACGAGAGTCCGTTCGTCTCCACGCGCCGCTCCATCCCCATCCCGCTGGCCACCGCGTCGACCCGGCGGGCGATCGCCGAGACGGTGCTCGACGTCATCGCGGACGCCACATGAGGCAGCACGCGGGTGTTAAGCCGCCCCGCGCGCCCGATGGGGTCGTCGGTCTGGGCCGACGCGCTCGCCGACGCCGCGCCGGCGCCCACCCGGTTGATCGCCGAGACCCGGTAGTGCCGCTCGCTCCCCGGCAGCAGGCCGGTGTGCGAGAACGCGGTGGCCCTGGACCCCGTGTTGGCCACCAGATCCGTCCACGCGGTGCCGTTCTCCGAGACCTCGATGCGGTAGCCGGTGACGGTGGCGCCGCCGTCGTAGGCGGGCGCGGCCCAGAACAGGTCGATCCGGGTGGGCGAGACATCGGTGGCCACCAGCCCGGTGGGCGCGTCGGGCACGGTCGCTTCGGTAATGGCGCTCGCGACCCGCGACGCCCGGCCCACGCCCTCGTCGTTGATCGCCGAGACGCGGTAGTGGCGCCGGGTGGCCGGCTCCAGCCCCGTGTGCACGTAGGTCGTGCGCGTGTTGTGCGAGTTGGCCACCAGGTCCTCCCAGCGGGCGCCTCCGTCTTCGGACACCTCGATGCGGTAGCCGGTGATGCGCGAGCCCCCGTCTCTCGTGGGCGCACGCCAGGAGAGCTCGATCCGCGAGGTGCCGTCGGCCTCCGCGTCGAGACTCCGGGGCGCGCCCGGCACGGTGGCCTCGGTGGTCGCGCTCGCGAAGTTCGAGTACGGCCCGGTCCCCGCGCTGTTGGTCGCTGCGACGCGGTAGTACCGCGTGGTCGCGGGCTGAAGGTTCACGTCGGAGAACGTCGTCCCCTTCGAATTCGTGCTGCGGCGGATGATCCGCCAGGTCCTGCGCTGGTCGTCGGAGGCCTCGATCCGGTAGCCGAAGATCGGTGCGCCGCCGGTGTTGCGGGGCGCACTCCACGACAGGTCGATGCGCGAGGTGCCCACCGCCCGGGCCGTCAGCCCGATCGGCGCCCCGGGAACGGCGGCGGACGTGCTCTTCCTCAGCTCCAACGACCACTGGCCGCGTCCCACGCTGTTGATCGCCGCCACCCGGTACCGGTAGAGGGTGGCCGGCTGGAGGCCCGTGTGCTCGAAGGTGGTCGCCGTCGGACCCGTGTTGAGCTCGATCGTGTTCCAGGCGCCGTCGAGGCCGCGCGCCGCCTGAATGGTGTAGCCGGTGATCCGCTCTCCGCCATTGCTGGTCGGCGCGTCCCAGGCGACGCTGATGCTGTTCGGTCCCGTCGCCAGCTCGCGCAGGTTCCGGGGCTGGGTGGGCGGTGCGGCGCGGGTGGTGCCCCGGATCGTACTCGAGGGGTCCCCCTGCCCCTGGGCGTTGAGCGCGAACACGCGATAGAACCGGGTCGTGTTGGGGGCGAGACCGGTGTGGAGGTAGCTGGTGGCCGTGCCGGTGGGACCGGGCACGAGGATCCTCCATGGCCCGCTGGCGCTGGGGGCCGTCCGGATGCGGTAGCCCGTGATGGGGCTCCCGCCGTTGTTGGACGGGGGCCTCCAGGTGAGTTGGATCTGAGTGCTCCCTCTCTCACCGATCGGAGCTCTCGCCGTGAGCCCCGTCGGCACGCCCGGAACGGTGAGATCGTCGGTGGTCGCGTGGGCGACGTTCGACCAGGCCCCCGGACCCGCCCGGCTGATCGCCCTGACCCGGTAGTGGCGGGTCGTGTTTGGCGCGAGGCCCGTGTCCTCGTACGTGGTGCGCGTGGTGCGCGTGTCGTCCTCGAGATCCCTCCATCCGCCGGTTCCCGTCCTCGACGACTGGATCTGGTAGCCGGTCACGGGGGACGCTCCGCTGGACGATGGCCGCGTCCAGCGCAACTCGATGACGGATACCCCTCGGGCCTGGGCCGTCAATTGCCTGGGCGCATCCGGCACACCCAGCGGGGTGATGGCGCCCTCGACGTTCGAGGGGTCTCCCGTGCCGAAGGAGTTGATCGCCGAGACCCGGTAGTATCGGGTCTCGTTCGGCTCGAGGCTCGTGTCCTCGTAGGTAGTGCGCGTGTTGCCCGTGTCGTCCTCGAGATCCCTCCATACGCCGGTTCGCGTGCTCGACCACTCGATCCGGTACCCGATGATCGCGCTGCTGCCGGGACTCTGCGGGGCGCTCCAGCTCAGCTCGATGGTCGAGAAACTGACGGCGGTCGCCGTCAGCGAGAGGGGCCGCCCCGGCGGCGTTCCCGCCGACGTGGTGGCGCTCACCGCGGACGTCCAGGGCCCGAAGCCGTTGGCGTTCCTCGCCCTGACCCGGTAGTGGCGGGTCGCGCCCGCGGGGACACCCGTGTGCCGGTACGAGGTCTGGGTCGCGGTTTGCGGCGGACCCCAGCTTACACCGGCGTCCGCGGACACGGAAACCTCGTAGTGGGTGATTGAACTCCCACCGTCCGAGGCGGGCGCGTTCCAGACCAGGTCGATGACCGACGGGCCAGCGGCGGTCGCCCTCGGGTTCTGGGGTGCACTCGGTATCCCGGTCGCCGCTTCCGTGGTGGCGTGCGCGAACGCCGGGCGCCCGAGGGTGTCGTCGGTGTACAGCGCCCTGACCCGGTAGTGGCGGGTCGCGCCTGCCGGGAGACCCGAATGCAGGAGAGTGGTCGCCGTCGTAGTCCTCAGCAGCGTCCAGCTGACGCCGACATTCGCTGACCAGTCCACCTGGTAACCCCTGATCGTCTTCTCGCCGGTGGTCGAGGCCGGTACCTCCCAAGTGAGGCTGATGCTGGTGGGCCCGGCGGCGACCGCCGTCAGATTGCGGGGTGCCCCCGGTGTCACAGGGCTCCCCGTGCTGCCCGATGTGGTGGTCTGGGCCACCGTCGAGGGGCCCGTCCCATGGGCGTTCATCGCGGCGACGCGATAGAACACGATGGTGCCCGGAGGTGGATCTGTGTGTGTGTAGGTGGTGGCGGCGGTGCCGGTGTTGGCAGCGACCTGTTCCCAGATCGTGATGCCGCCGTGGGTCATTTCGATGTGGTAGCCGGTGATCGTACTCCCGCCGTCCGACATCGGAGCTATCCAATTCAGACGGACCGAAGACCCGACGGCGGTCGCCGTGAGGTTCCGCGGCGCCGAAGGTACCGTGTTCTGACCGTGAAGCGCGTCAGGGGTCGCTCCGGAGAGAAGCCAGCAGGCCACCGCGGTGGCAACCATGAGGAAACGGGCCGGCAGGTCCAGTCGGTTCCGAATCATCTTGCCGCCTCCTTCCGCGCGGTGGAAAAGACGTGTGCGCGTCTGTGCGTGAAACCCATCTCGATTGGTTGGCGAACCCTTCGCCCCGGTCCCCCGTGGCTCCGTCACCTGCGCCACGCCGCCGCGTCCGGCATCCCGCGGCTGAAAAGGACCTCGAACCCCGGCCCCGCCGCGGACCGCTCCGCCGCGTCCATAGCGGCCCGGGCCGGGAGCGGCACCTCGCGCAGGATGCCCCGCACCCGACCGGTGCGCGGGTCGCGCAGGATGGCCGTCGGGACGTCGCTGTCGTCGTTCAGAGCGAACCACCCGCCGGGGCCGGCGAGGGTGATGGAGGTCAGTTCGCCCGCCCAGCCGGGCGCCGCCGGCAGGACGAAGGCGAAGCTGGAGCTGCCGTCGCCGTCGGCCGCGTGGGGCATCGCGAAGCGAAGCGAGAAAAGCTCGGTCCCGCGCGCGTTCCGGCCGGTCAGCGTGTACGCGCCTGCGGAGTCCGGGAGCGCCGGCGGCGCCTCGACGATGAAGGCCGGGTTCAGAAACGGCGCGCCGTCGGCGCCCGCGCCGCCCCACAGCAGGAGCGACGTCGTAGAGGCGGCGGCCCGAACCGCTTCCGCGCGCGCCTCGAACAGCCGGTAGCGCAGCGCGTTGGCGAAGTGGTAGTCGCTGATCCCGTCGGGGGGACCGCAGTACGACATCAGGTCCGGCGTCGTGGGACGCACCAGCTCGCCGCGCGCGAAGTTGTAGCCCCAGGCCCCCGCCGATCCGTCCGGGTGCGGGAAAGACGGGTCCGGGTTGCCCGCGCCGCCGCACGGCGCGTGGCGGAGACCCAGGTTGTGGCCGAGCTCGTGCGCGATGGTGCCCGACCGGGGGATCGAGAAGCCGGCCCGGCCGGGGAGGAA
>JAJEBS010000208.1 GCA_022822425.1 Gemmatimonadota bacterium
CCACTATTACAGATACTTACAGCTCCGGAGAGCTTGACCGAACCTCACGATACGTCTAACCAATTGAAATTGCTATACTAATTCTTGGGACACTAGTGTCCGGGACCACCTCAGAGTGGTACCGACTCAGCACCGAGCAAGGCTACGCCCACGGTCAGTACAGGCTCGGGTACATGTACTCCATCGGTCGGGGCGTTCCCCAAGATGATGCCGAGGCGGTAAGGTGGTATCGGCGCGCCGCCGAGCAAGACCACCCCGACGCGCAGTTCAGTCTCGCGCTCAGGTATTACGTTGGGAGGGGCGTTCCCGAGGATGATGCCGAGGCCGCGGCGTGGTGGTGGCGTGCTGCCGAGCAAGGTCACGCCGACGCGCAGCACGCTCTCGGAGACATGTACTACGATGGGAGGGGCGTTCCCCAAGACGCCGCCGAGGCGGTAGGGTGGTATCGGCGCGCCGCCGAGCAAGGCCACGCCGACGCTCAGTTCAGTCTTGGGCGCATGTACCTCGACGGCGAGGGCGTACCGCAGGACTACACCAGGGCGTATGGCTGGCTCAATCTTGCCGCCTCCCGATTCCCCGCGTCAGAACAACGCAGCCGCGACGAGGCGGTGGAGATGCGCGATTTGGCCGCGTCCCGGCTGACCCCCACACAGCGCGCCCGGTCCCAACGGTGGTCGCGGGAGTGGCGGCCCAGCACCGGGTCGTAGCCGCCTCGACCGGATCTCCGCGCGGGGGATGCCTAGCCGTGGAGAGCCCCTCCCGCGCCCGGACGGTCACCGCCGAGCGCGGTCGAAGCCGGCATCGCTTGGGCAAGGTGAGGAGAAGGGCCGATGGTATGGCAGGCCGAAGAACAGCCGGGCCGAACCCATGAAACGCAAGCTGCCCACCGGGATCCGGACCTTCCGCGAGATCCACGAGGAAGGCAACTACGCGAGCGTGTTCTACTCCCACTTCGCGGCGGCAGGTCTGGACGTGGTGGTGGGGGACGGAGGCGAGCACCCCGGATAGCCGGAACCGCCGAGGGACGACGGGAGAGCATGAATGGGGCTTCGATTTCAGAAACGGATTCGCATTCTCCCCGGCGTCCGGGTGAACGTCGGCCTCCGCGGTGTCAGCACATCGCTCGGGGTGCGGGGCGCCTCCCTCACGCTCGGGAAGCGCGGGGTGTACGGCAACGTCGGTGCCCCGGGAACCGGTCTCTCGTACCGCTCCCGCATCGACGAACCCACCGCCCGGCGGCCATCTTCCCGGCCCGCCGGCGCGGCGGCTGGAGACGCGCAGATCCGCCTTGTCCTGCGCGACAACGGCGCGGTGGACGTGCTCGACGAGAACGATGCCCCCCTGCCGCCCCGGTTGGTGCGCGCGGTGAGGGAGCAGCATGGAGACGCGATAGACGTCTGGCGGGAGCAGCAGTGCGAGGCGATCAATGCCGAGCTGACCGCGATCACCGATCTCCATCTTCTGTGCCCGAGCCCCGCTCAGATGCCGGCGTGTCCCGCGGCCCGATTTACCGCCGTTGCACCCCGGGAGCCGGACGCGAAGGGTCCCGGTTTCTTCGGACGCCTCTTTCCGCCGATACGAAGGCGGATCAAGGCCGAGAACGAAGCCGCCCGAGCCGACTGGGAGCGGGAGAAGCAGCAGTGGTGCCGACGCAAGGCAGAGTTCGAGCGTGAGGAGCAGGAACGGCAGAGGTTGTTCCGGCAGGCGCAGCTCGGCCACCCCGCCGCGATGTCGGATGTCTTCCAGCACCGGATCCAGGCGCTGGACTGGCCGCGTGAGACACTGATCGACTATCGGATCGAGAACGGCGGGCGAGTGATGTTCGTGGACGTCGACCTCCCGGAGATCGAGAACCTGCCGCGGAAGCAGGCCGCCGTTCCGAGCCGGGGGTTGCGCCTCAGCATCCGGACCGTCTCCGACACCCGGCATCGCCGCCACTACGCCCGCCACATCCACGGTGTCCTGTTCCGCATCATCGGCGAGTCCTTCGCGTCCTTTCCCCGCATGCAGCGCGTCGTCGCATCCGGTTTCTCCCAGCGGGTCAGGGGCGCGACCGGTGCGGTCGCCGACGAGTACCTGATCAGCGTGTCGGTGGACCGAGTGGATTGGAACCGGATCGATTTCTCCGCGCTCGAACGGGTGGATCCGGTGGAGGCACTCACCCGGTTCGGCCTCCGTCGGCGCATGACCAAGACCGGCATATTCACCCCCATCGAGCCTTTCGCCGCGCCGCCTCAGGCCTGATCCGCGACGACCAACCGCCGGTTGGACGATACCCCTGGTCAGTACCCATCCGCAGCAAGAACTTCGAGCTGGCCATGGCTCCAGCCAAGTCCCATCGACGAGAGCCGGCCGATACCGGTCGTTGATGTTCATCAAGCGAAAGCGCAGTTGTCACGGTTGTCGCAGGTCGAGGCAGGCGAGGAGGTCGTCATTGCAAGGCGCGGCGAGCCGATCGCACGGCCAAGGGTAGGGGGCAATCTGAAACCATGAAGGGAGAGCTCGTCGTGGACGACGGCATCCCTGACCCGCTTCGGGAGGAGGAGCTGCGGGCTTGGGGGGCGATCCGACATCGCGGCCCGTCTGAATCGAATGCTGCTCGTCCAGACGCTCGTGCATGGCCTGACGGTCGTCTCCGTCGATTCCGTATTCGATTGTTGCGGCGTTGATCGCCTGTGGTGAAAGGACCAGGAACTGGGTCTCAAGTCCACGGTAAATTCGTTCTGATTTTCGTCGACGGATCACGGCCCACGGTCAAGTGCCACCGGCTTTCGCAGGCGCCGCCGCGGCCGTTTGTCGCGGCATTTGGCCATTGTCGCGCTGTCGTTGGCGCTTCGCCTTGGAC
>JAJEBS010000106.1 GCA_022822425.1 Gemmatimonadota bacterium
GGATGTGGCCAGACGCGCCCGGCGGGTATCCGGGGACTTGCTCGGGTGGCACGACG
Source organism: Gemmatimonadota bacterium (assembly GCA_022822425.1). Taxonomy (GTDB): domain Bacteria; phylum Gemmatimonadota; class Gemmatimonadetes; order Longimicrobiales; family Gaopeijiaceae; genus BD2-11. The sequence continues at coordinate 57 of JAJEBS010000106.1, forward strand.
ACGGGTGGGACATCGTTTCCCTTGTGCCTTCGTGTTCGCTGATGATGAAGTTCGAATGGCCGTTGATCGCTCCTGACGAGGAATCCGTCGCCCGCCTGGCTTCCGTGGTTCAGGATGCCAGCGAGTACATTGTCCAGATTGCCCGGTCCGAGGGCCTCGCTGATGGACTCGAACCGATCGAAGGACCCGTGACACTGCATGTTGCCTGTCACGCGCGGGCCCAGAACATGGGAGCGAAAGCGGCAGAGATGCTGCGTCTGATTCCCGAAACAAAGGTCAACGTCATCGAGAGGTGTTCGGGGCACGGCGGAACCTGGGGGGTACGTACCGCCACGTTCGAAACCGGCATGAAGGTTGGAAGGAACGTCATGCGCAACGCTGCCAGGCACGATCCCTCGGGAGCCGGGGTTGTCGTTTCGGAGTGCCCGCTGGCTGGTCCCCATATCGCCCAGGGCGTCGCTCGCCTGGATGGGCGCGAGACCCCGGCGCCCCATGCGTGCCATCCGGTTCAGCTGTTGGCCCGTTCCTGGGGCCTCGAAGGGGAACGTGCAGGATGAAGCTTCGCCGTGACGACATCATCGCGCCAGCCGACTACGCGAGGACGCGCGAGGAACACCGGGCCCGCATCCGCGAGATCAAGCGGCACCGGCGTGTCGAGGTCGGTCCCTTCGTCACCTTCTTTTTCGAGAACCGTCAGACGATGTGGCACCAGATCCATGAGATGCTGCACATCGAAAAGGGAGGCGAGGAACAGATTGCCGACGAGCTCGACGCCTACAACCCCCTGGTTCCCGAAGGCCGTGATCTGCGCTCAACGATGATGATCGAGATCGACGACCCGATACGGCGCAACACGGTGCTGCGCCGTCTGGGATGGATTGACGAGGCAGTGTCGTTCCGGGTCGATGACCGATCGATCCCAGCAGAACCCCTTCAGGACACTGAGCGCAACACGCCCGACGGCAAGACGAGCAGTATCCACTTCCTGGTTTTTCGCTTCGACGACGAAACTGTCGCCATGTTCCGTGATCCCGGGGTCCGCGTGGCCCTTGAAGTCGGTCACGAGCACTATGGCCACCAGGCGATACTCCCACCGCAGACGCGCGAAGCCCTCGCCGGCGACTTTTCCTGAAATGGCCCGCGGGGCGTTCAGCGCGTTCGCTTGAGGGCGGTCTGCGTGAAGTCGTTGAGGTCGAGGTCGGTCCCGAACGCGTAGTCTGCCCAGTTGAGATCGGTGCTCTTGCCGGTGAGATGATTGGTCATCGCCATGCGTCCGGCGCGCCAGAACTGGTCGAGGTAGAGGTTGTAGTCATCGACCATCAGGGTCTTGAGATGGGACTCCCGGCGGTCGTAGTACTCAATTCTGACGGTGCGCTGTTCGGTGTTGTCGATCCACAACACCTGCCGCGAATAGCCTGAATCCTCTTGGGTCGGGAAGCGTTCAATCACGTCGCACGTCAGGTCGCCACAGGGCTCGTCACCGAGATGCCGGTAGGTGTACTTTTCGATCTCGGAAGCCCCCATGTCCTCGTATGAGAACTCGCTCCCCATGAAGGAGCCTGACTGGTTGGACGAACTGATGCGCTTGACCCTCTTCAGGGCCGGGAGATAGAGCCACTGGTCGTCCGCCTCTTCCTTGTGGGCGTGGACGAGAAAGGCCGTTCCCTTGACATCGCGCGGCCGGTCGAAGACGAAAATGGTGCGGTCTCCGTCGTTCTCGACCTCGATCACCTTGATGCGGACTTCCCGTGTGCTTTCCTCCCCGCGCTTGTTGCGCAGGACCATGATCATGTTCGCGGTGAAGTTTCCGAAGCCTTTCTGGCGTTCGCGGGCCTCCGTGGCGATTCGCAACCCCTTTTCCTCCGGGGTTTCGGCATCAACCCGGGACACCCCCGGAATCCACACGGCGGCGACGGCAACGAGGACAAGAATCATGCGCATGATGGGTTCCTCACATTCCGTTTCTAGAAGCTGTAGTCCAGGTTGAGCCCGATAAAGCTGTCACGACGTACGTCGTAGAGGATGTCGCTCGCGGCGATGTTGGCGTAGGCAGTTCCCTGGATGCTCATGAACCAGTTGTCGTCGAGACGTCTCTTGAACTCTCCGCTGATGACCTTGCTGTCGTTTTCGAGAGAGTTGAAGACACTGATGAAGAATTCGGTACTCATTTCATCATTGAGTCCGATACGCGTGGCGAGAAGAAGGTCGTTCTCGAAAGCGTTGGTGGCCCATCGGCCCCGGTCGTCTCGATTCCATTCGGCGATGAGGCTGAGATCCGCGTCCGTGTCCCAGAGCGACCAAATCGTGTACTCCGCCCCGGTCACGATGGCGGCATAGTTCTCCTCTTCGAAGCGGAGGCTTGCACCATCGAAGCGGCGGTTCCTGGCGCCCGTGCGATGAATGGCCTCCAGCTTGAGCAGCCAGGGACCGGAGGTGTACTGGGCGTCAAGACCGAACTGGCGGATCTGTTCGTAGTGTGGGACCAGGCCCGCCCGGGTGAGGAGAAACGTGGGTTCCCGGCTGGTGCCGTCGAACACGCTGAGGCCGATATCGAACGGACCGAAACTGTTGGCATAGCGGCCGGCGAGGTCGACATGCCACTCCTCGGCCGCCGATTCGTAGGTGACCCTGTCGTTGCCCACAATCTCCGGGCCCCGCAGACGTCCCTTGCGGCCAGGCAGCGCGAGCGGCCGATGCCAGGTCATCGCAAAGGCCTCGAGCACCCCGAAGTCTCCCGACAGCGTGATGTGGGCCATGGGTTGTCCCAGCTTCGTTTCGTCGCCCGGGGTGTTTGCGGGGCTGATCTGGTTGACGATATCGACAAGAGAGCGCGATTCGGTCACACCCCAGAAGACACGGTCAAAACCCAGGCGGAATTCCCACTCGCTGTCGCCCACATCGCCATAGATGAGCAGGTAGGCGTCGCGCAGATCAGCGTGAGTGCGCTCCGCATCGGCGGCGTCGACACGGTAGAAGGGCGTCAGGGTGAAGCTCCGGCCTTCGTCATCCTCCACGTAGATGGTGGTCTCGCCGGCAAGACCACTGGTGTGTGAGCGTTGGCCGGGGTGGGCGGCTGATTCCGGATAGATCCAGGTATGGTTCGAAAGCTTGCCGAAGACCTCGACGAACGTCTCCGCCAGGGATGGCGTTGCGGTAAGGAGTACCAGGATCGCGAGAACCGCCGACAGGGCCGCATGCTTCATGCGGCAGATGATAGTTGAGCGAATCATGTCACCGTCCGGCAGCATCAGGACTTCATGGCCGCTTCCGCGCAAAACCGAGACCACCCGCCACTCCGTGCCCGTAGACCAGGCCGATAATAGTCGCAACACCCGTGAATGGACAGGGGTTGATGACGCATGGGGGTGGCCTCACTCCTCGCCCGGCCTGGCCATGCGGTAGCCGACGCCGCGCTCGTTGAAGATGTAGGTGGGGCGTGTGGCGTCGTCTCCGAGCTTCGCGCGGAGCTGCCTGACGAACGCGCGTACGCGGTCGGTGTCGGTGGGCTCGCGAGAGTTCCACGCCTGACGCAGCAGCGACTCCGAAGTCACCACCTGTCCGGCGCTGACCGAGAGGATGCGCAGGATCTCGTATTCGGTGGCGGTGAGCGCCACCTTGCGCCCGTCCACTGTCACCCGGCGGCGCATGTAGTCGATGGCGAGCGCGCCGAGCACGAAGGGAGCCGAGCCGGCCCGGGCGCGCAGCGCCGCCCCGACCCGCGCGGTGAGTTCTGTGGGCGAGAAGGGCTTGACGATGTAGTCGGCGGCGCCGGCCTCGAAGGCGCGCGCGATGGTCTCGTCGCGGCCGTAGCCGGAGATGAAGATGACCGGCAGGTCGGAGAGCTCCGGGACTTCGGCCATCAGCTCGATGCCGCCGGTCCCGGGCAGCATGAGGTCGAGCAGCACGAGCTGCGGCCTGTCGCTGCGGATGAGGCCGGCCATCTCGCCTGCCTCGGCGGTGACCCGCACGGCGTAGCCCACCTTGGTGAGCGCGTCGCGCACGGTGCGGAGCGTGTGCGGGTCGTCGTCCACGACGAGGATGCGCGGCTTCGCGGATGGGTCTCCGGGCGCTTGCGCGGCTGCCGGCCGGGGCTTCGCGGCGGCGTTCCCGCCCCCGGCGGCGGGAAGCGTGAAGGTGAACCGCGCGCCCTTCCCGAGACCTGCGCTCTCGGCGCGGATGCGGCCGCCGTGCGCCTCCACCAGCCCCTTGCAGATGGCAAGCCCGAGCCCGCTCGCCGCGCTCCCGTCCCCGGCCTCGCCGCCGGCGAGCGCGACGTGCTTGGCGAACAGCCGGCCCAGCATCTCCGGCGGCACGCCCCGGCCCGCGTCGGAGACCGTGACCGCGACGTGCGCGCTGTCGCGCGACGCCTCGACCCGGATGGGGGAGGATTCCGGCGAGTGCCGCGCGGCGTTCGCGAGCAGGTTGGTCAGCACCTGCACGATGCGCTCGCGGTCGGCCATCACCCGGGGCAGCGCCTCCGGCAGGTCGATGGCGACGGCGTGGCGGGCGCCGCCGGAGAGGAAGGTCGTGCGCGCCCGGTCCACGAGCGCCGCCACCTCCGAGGGCTCGGGCGCGATCGAGAGCGTGCCGGCCTCGATGCGCCCGGCGTCGAGCAGGTTCCCGATGAGGCCCTGCATGCGGTCGGCCTGCGCGTCGACGATGCGGAAGAACTGGTCCACCTCGGCCCGCGGCAGGGCGGGGGCGGCGCCGAGCACCGCGGCCGCCGAGCCCTTGATGGCCGCGAGCGGCGTGCGCAGCTCGTGGCTCACCAGCCCCAGGAACTCCGCCCGCTGGCGCTCCAGCTCGTCGAGCGGCGCGAGGTCCTGGACGGTGACCACCACCGAGCCGACGGCGCCATCGTCGGTGCGGATGGGCGTCGCGTTGACCAGCGCCCGGACGGTGCGCCCGTCCGGCACCGAGAGCATCACCTCCTCGGCCCGCATCGTCTCGCCGCTGTGGATCAGCCGCTCCATGGGGAATTCGGCGAGGCTCACCTCGCTGCCGTCGGAGCGGCGGAAGGACATCACCTCCAGAAGCTGCTCGTGGGGATGGCCCGGGGTGCGCAGGGCCTCGGCGATGCGCCGCGCCTCGCGGTTGACCGACACCGGGCGGGCGGTCCTCGCGTCGAGCACCACGACGCCGACCGGCGAGGTCTCGATGAGGGCCTCGAGGTCCGCGCGTGCGCGCTGCTCCGCGCTGTGGGCGCGGGCGTTGGCGATGGCGGCCGCTGCCTGCGCGGCAAACAGCACCAGCACCTCCTCGTCGTCGTCGGTGAAGGCCGGCGCGCCTTCCTTCTCGGCGAGGAAGAAGTGGCCCACGAGGACGCCGCGGTGGCGCATCGGCGTGCCCTGGAGGGTCTTCGAGCGCATCAGGTCCGGGGAGAAGCCGAGGGAGCGGACCAGGGCCGGGAGGTCGGTGAGGCGAACCGGCCCCGGCAGGTCGCGCAGATGCGCGAACAGCTTCGGCCCGTCCGGCCAGTCGAGGAACTGGCGGTCCTCCTCCTCGGTGAAGCCGG
>JAJEBS010000037.1 GCA_022822425.1 Gemmatimonadota bacterium
TGCCGCTGCGCTACGCGGAGCTCGGCACCTGCTACCGCTACGAGCGCACGGGCACGCTGCACGGTATGCTGCGCGTGCGGGCGTTCACGCAGGACGATGCCCACATCTTCGTGCGCGAGGACCAGATCAGCGACGAGTACCATCGCCTGCTGGACCTGGTGGCGTACCTGCTGGACGTGTTCGGCTACGAGTTCGAGGTGGCGCTCTCAACGCGTCCCGAGAAGGCGATCGGCGACCCGGTGGTCTACGACGCCGCGGTGGACACGCTCGCAGCCGTGCTCGAGGAACGCGGGCAGGAATACGAGATCGACGAGGGCGGAGGCGCCTTCTATGGCCCCAAGGTGGACATTCTGCTCGTGGATGCGCTCGGGCGGAAGTGGCAGGGCCCGACCTTCCAGCTCGACTTTCTGATGCCCGAGCGCTTCGGCCTCGACTACGTAGGGTCCGACAACCAGCGGCACAACGTGGTGGTCATCCACCGCACCATGCTGGGGTCGATGGAGCGCTTCATCGGCGGGCTGGTGGAGCACTACGCAGGTGCCTTCCCGGTGTGGCTGGCCCCGGAGCAGGTGCGAGTCCTCCCGGTGTCGGAGGTGTGGAGCGAGAGCGCCCGCGAGCTGGTGAACCTCCTGCGCGCTAAGGGGGTGCGCGCCCAGCTGGACGACCAGGACACCCTCGGCTACCGCATCCGCGAGGCGGAGGTGAAGAAGGTGCCCTACATGGGGGTGGTGGGGAAGCGCGAGGCCGAGGCGGGCACGGTGGCGGTGCGCAGGCGCGGCGCGGGCAGGAAGCAGGTGGTCATGGAGCGGGAGGCGTTCGCCGGGCAGGTCGCGGACGACATCCGCAGCCGGACGCGCTGGTAGCGGTCTGTTCGTCCGGTGGCCGGGGTGATCCGCAACCGGATGCGCCGGTAACGGCAGGACGATCTGACGAGGGTCCCGCGGCACTTCCCTGAAGTGTCCGGTGCCAGGCAGAGGCCCTCGTTCGATACGGGCTCATCTCCGGCCGGGGCGGCTCCGCGCGCTGTCGCCCGGCGCGCCCTCTCAACTTGACAGGCGCGATCACCGTCCCGGACAATGGATGGGTACCGCCTTCGACCTCATTGATCGGTCGGGGCGTTGCAGAGTTGGCCAGTTCCATTCTTTCGGTGGAGGGTACCGTGAGCGCGGATACCCCACCGAATGCCCACCCACCCGGCACTCGCCCCCGTCGGTTCCACCCCTGGCAAGGAGGTCTCCCCATGCGCTGTCGCTTCGTTGGATTCACACCCGGGCGCGCGACCCTTGCGCTTTTCGCGGCCCTCGCTGCCACGGCGGTGGGGCTCAGTGCGCAGGGCACCGTCACCGGCACGGTGGTGGACGGCCGCACCCTGCAGCCGCTGTCCGTCGTGCAGGTGGACATCCCCACCCTGGAGATCGGGGGGCTGACCCAGGCCAACGGTCAGTTCCTGCTCCTCAACGTACCGGCCGGCACCCACCAGTTGCGGGCGACCCGCATCGGGTTCCGCACCGCCACCTTGCAGATCGAGGTGACCGCCGGCCAGACCACCCAGATCGAAATCAACCTCACCGCCGAGGCCCTCGCGCTGGACGAGGTGGTGGTGACCGGCACCGCGGGCGGCACCCGCCAGCGGGCGCTCGGCAACGCCATGGCGCGCGTAGAGGCCGCCGACGTGGCCGAAGTCGCGCCCATCAACACCATGCAGGACCTCCTGCAGGGACGTGAGGCGGGGGTGGGCTTCAAGCGCGTGTCGGGCAACGTCGGCACCGGATCGCCCATCCGCATCCGCGGCTACACCAGCCTGAACGTCGGTAACAACCCGCTCATCTACGTGGACGGCATCCGGGTCGACAACGAGACCCAGGCGGGGCCGAGCCTGCGCGACGGTCGCCAGGTGAGCAAGCTCGACGACATCAACCCCGAGGACATCGAGCGCATCGAGGTCATCAAGGGCCCCTCGGCCGCGACCCTGTACGGCACCGAGGCCTCCAACGGCGTCATCAACATCATCACCAAGCGCGGCGTCGAAGGCGCGCCCCAGTTCGACCTGACCATCAAGCAGGGCGCCACCTGGCTGCCCAACGCGCGCGAACAGGTCAACGTCGCCTACGGCAAGGACAGCGCCGGCAACATCATCTCCTTCAACATCTGGGACCAGGAGAGGGATGCCGGGCGCCAGTTCTTCACCACGGGCCACTCCCAGGGATACGCGCTCAGCATGAGGGGCGGCACCGAACGGGTGCGCTACTACCTGGCCACCGACTGGGACGACCAGACGGGCATCGTGCACTACAACTGGAACAAGGTGTTCAACACGCGCGCAAACGTCTCCGTGGTGCCGCACGAGTCGCTCCAGATCGACATGAGCACGGGCTACGTGAACGGCACCACCAGCTTCATGCAGCAGAGGACCTCCTGGGGCGTCTGGGAGCAGGCGCAGTGGTCGACCCCCGAAGGCGTGGACACCCGGCTGCGGGGCTTCCTGCGCGCGCGCCCCGAGTCCATCGAGGAGGTCGAGGCGACCCGCGACAACTCACGCTTCATCGGCAGCCTCACGCTCAACCACACGCCCTTCGAGTGGCTGACCCACCGGGCCGTGATCGGGCTGGACCAGGCCCATGAAGAGAATCGCAGGCTCTTCCCGCGCCATCCCACCGGTGCACAGCACGACTTCGGCGGCCTCTCGCTCGGCGATCTGGTCGTCGAGCGGCCGTACACCCGCTACATCACCTTCGACTACGCGGCGACAGGATCGCTCGACGTGAGCGACTTCACCCTGCGGACCTCGCTGGGAGCCCAGTACTACGCCAAGCAGCTCGAGACGGTGATCAGCACCGGCAAGACCTTCCCGGCTCCCGCCATCACCTCGCTCGCGGGCGCGGCCAGCACGACCTCCACGGAGGACTTCGTGCAGAACAAGACGATGGGCGCGTACGTGCAGCAGGAAGTCGGCTACCAGGACCGCATCTTCGTCACCGCCGCCATTCGCGGCGACGACAACTCCGCCTTCGGCGCCGACTTCGACGCCGCCATCTACCCGAAGCTCTCCGGCACCTGGGTCCTCAGCGAAGAGGACTTCTTCGACGTCGGCTGGGTGAATTCGCTGAGGTTGAGGACCGCGTGGGGCAAGGCCGGCCAGCAGCCCGACGTGTTCGCCGCGGTCCGGCTCTACGAGCCCGCGGTGGGTCCGGCCTCCCAGGCCGCGGTCACCCCCGATGAGGTGGGCAACCCGGAGCTGGGCCCCGAGGTAAGCACGGAAATCGAGACCGGCTTCGACGCCGGACTGTTCGACGACCGCCTGCTCGCCCAGGTGACCTATTACCAGCAGGACATCCGCGACGCGCTGGTGTCCCTGCCCGTGGCTCCCAGCCGCGGCTTCCCCGGCTCCCAGTCCGTGAACCTGGGGCATCTGAAGAACTGGGGCTGGGAAGTGAACCTCAACGGACGGGTCTTCGACAGCGACGCCTTCGCCGTCGACCTGGGCACCAACCTGTCGCACAACCAGAACCGCGTGGAGGACGTCGGCGACCTGCCTCCGACCAACACCCTGCGCGAGGGCTTCCCTTTCCCGGCGATCTTCGACGAGTTGGCGGTGAGCGCGCAGATCGATCCCGCGACCGGGCGCCTCGTCAAGTCGTCCATCATGTGCGACAGCGGAACCGGCATCAACGGCTGGGAGCAGGGCGGACCGCCGGCTCCCTGCAACAGCCGCATGGAAGTCTTCTACGGCCCGCTGCAGATGCCGTGGGAGATGGGCTACAACCTGACCTTCACCTTCTTCAACAACCTCAGGCTCTACGCTCTGGTCGAGCACCGCATCGGTGGCTACGCCACCTCGACGGACGTCTCCTGCAAGCACACCTGCTTCCAGACTTCGCTCGCGGCCAACGAGCGCACCAACCCGCTCTTCCTGGCGCATGCGGACGAGAACTTCGGCACCGGCGCCATCTACAACGGAGGCTTCGCCCGGCTGCGGGAGATCAGCGCCAACTTCCGGCTGCCCGAGTCGCTGGTGGCGCGCTCGGGGGCCTCGCGGGCGTCCGTGAGCATGGGTGCGCGCAATCTGGCGATGCTGTGGGTATCGCAGCCCGACATCTGGGGTGAGCCCATCCACGATCCGGAAGCGCGCCGCACCTCGGACACCAACACGGGGTCCAACTCGAACGTGCCGCCCACGGCGTCGTTCAACCTGACCCTGCGGGTGTCCTTCTGATGTGCAAGGGAGATAGAGCCATGAAGACAATCAGAGATGGAAAGCGGCCCGCCCGCGGGCGCTTCGCGAAGATCGCCGCGCTGGTTCTGGCGGCATCGGCGGCCGGGGCCTGCGACAGCCTCCTCGAGGTGGAGCTGCCGGGCAACCTGACCGAGGACGGACTCCTCATTCCCGACATGGCCAACACCATGGTCGTGTCCGCGATCGCAGACTTCGAGTGCTCGTACTCGGACTTCTCGGTGTCCATCGGAGGCCTCGAGGACGCCTACTGGGAGTCGACCGGGTGGTTTACCCGCGCCTGGTCCGAGTACCGCATCACGTCAACCAGCGGCAACTGCGGCCAGAGCAACACCAACGCCGCCTTCGCCACTTCATTCCAGAAGGCCCGCTTCCAGGCGGAGCAGGCCTACAACACCATCAGCGGCTTCGAAGAGGCCGTTCCGGACCAGGAACAGCTGCTGGCCACCGCGGCGCTCTATGCCGGGCTCGTGTACACGGTGTTCGGCGAGCACTGGTGCGAGAACACCGTGGACGTGGGACCGCTCATGACGCCCTCACAACTGCTGGCGGGTGGCGAGGAGTGGCTCGGCACCGCGATCGGGCACATGAGCGGCGACTTCGACATCCAGGCGGTGACCTCCAGCGCGCGCCAGCTGGCACACCTGGCGCGGGCGCGCAACCGGCTCTCGCAGGGCAACATGTCGGGGGCTGCGTCGGACGCGGCGCAGGTGACCGACCCGAACTTCATCGCCTGGGTGACCCGCGACAACTCGGTGCGCAAGCGGTGGAATCAGGTCTACCACATGCTGAACGAGAACAAGTACGGCACCATCACGCCTCCGGTGATGGTGGACGGCGTCCAGGTGGCGCCCGGCTTTCGCAATCTGACCATCGCCGCGGACGGCAGTCAGACGGCGGATGACGGCATGCCCGATCCTCGCGTGCCGGTGGTGAACACGGGCCAGGTGGGACAGGACGGCGTCACGCCCCACTGGGTGCAGACCAAGTACCGCGACCAGGGGTACGACATTCCGCTCGGCGACTGGGCCGAAGCCCAGCTCATCCAGGCCGAAGTCGAAGTCATGTCCGGCGACGCGGCGTCGGCGCTGGCCCGCATCAATGCCCTGCGCGACCGTCACGGCCTGCCGCACGCCCAGTCCGTGGACATGGACGTCATCATCGAGGAGCGGCGCCGCGAGATGTTCCTCGAAGGACGCCACCACGCCGACAAGCTGCGTTACGGCCTCTGGTTCCCGCGCGGCCAGAACTTCAACCACAAGGGAGTGGCCTACGGGCCGACCACGTGCCTGCCCATCGACGAAACAGAACTCGAGTTGAACCCCAACACGAGCGGCTGACGCCGGCTCGCAACGCCCCCCGCCCGTCCGGGAGGATCCCGCAAGGGGCCTTCCCGGGCGGGGCCGGGAGGAGTGTGCCCCGGTGGGCGTGGACCCTGGCGCTGGCGGGGCTACTGTGCCTCGGAGCCTGTGCGGGAGGTGCCGGTGCCGAGGGAGACGGGCCCGGACCCGTTCGCGGCACGGGCGACATCACCAGGGAGGAGCTCGACCGGGAGGTCTATACCAGCGCCCACCATGCCATCGAGCGGCTCCGGCGCAGTTGGCTGCGGCGCCGGGGCGCCCGCACCCCGAACAACCCCGACAACCGGCCTTCGGTCTATGTAGACGGGGTGCGCGTCGGGCCGATCGAGGAACTGTTCGCCATCAGCGCCGAATACATCGCGCGGATCTCGCTGCTCTCGCCCACGGACGCGACAACCCGGTTCGGCACCGGCCACGCCTCGGGGGCGATCGTGATCAGCACCCGCAGAGGTCCTCCGGAGTAGCCGGATTCCGACGAGGTCTATCCCCGCGGCGCCCGCTGCAATCTGACGAAGCGTCGCAGCCGGCGCACCGCCAGCGAAAGGCCGGTCCACACCATCAGCGTGGCGGCCAGCGAGAAGAGTCCCGCAAGGAGCTGGCCTCCCAGCCCCCAGTACTCCCCCGTGTGCGCGTACCGCAGGAACTGCTGCGCACGCCGTGCGGGCGTATGGTCGGCGAAGGTCTCCCATGCGTGCGTGGCGCCGGAGGCCGCGTCCAGGGTGAGAAAGCCGGTCCTGTGAGGCTGGCCTGCGCGGCCCCCCCGCACCTCGACACGCACCTCACTGTCCGCGGGGCGCGGCAGGTTCAGGATCAGGGTCCGCCATCCCGGCGCCCATGCCTCGGCGGTTGCGAGCACAGCCCTCAGGTCCCGGTCAGTCGCGCGGGCGGAGTCCTCCGGCGTCGCCGCCTCCTCGAGTCCCGCCCCTCCGGACGCTGACGCGGCCGCCCATGCCCCGGTGGACACGGCGTTCCCCACCATCGGAAAGACTCGATCTCCCACAGCCGGATACGACGTGGTGACCCCCGTTGCCGCGATCACGGCCAGCGGCAGGACGGACCAGATCCCGACCACCTGGTGCCAGTTGAGGTCGCGCCGGGCGCCCCTCGCCCCGGGACGGAGAAGAACCACGTTGGCGAGGGACCTCAGGGTGACGGGCCGCGGAATCCACAGGATCGGTCCGGTAACCAGCAGAAGGAGGAAGGCCAGGTTGAACGCTCCCGTCACCGCCCGCGCACGGCGTACAGAACCTCCCGGGACGTTGAACCAGCGGTGCCAGTTGTGAGCGCTCTCGAAAAACCGCTCGAGTCCGCCCGGTCCCGTTGCCAGCACCTGCCCCGTGTAGGGATTGACGCGGGCGTACCGGTCCTGGCCCTCGTAGACGCGCACTGCCGCGCGCGGGTTCGATCGATAGGTCAGAGAAGTGGCCGTGAACCCGACAGCGGCCGCGATCTCCTCCGGAGGCAGCCGCTCCGCACCTTCGGGCGCGGCCACCAGGTGCCGTCGCTCCGCAAGCCCCGTCACCGTCTCCTCCAGCGACAGAACCACCCCTGTCGCCGCCAGCATCAGGATGACGAGCCCGGCCGCCGCGGCCACGGTGAGGTGCAGCCAGAAGACGATCGTCCGGATCATCGCGATGCCGCCGCCAGGCCGACGAAGCCTGCTCCCGGCCTCATCCGCCCTACAGTCCCCGGGAGCTCCCCTGGTTCAGCGCCACGTAACGCTCGAAGCGCGCGACCTCGTTTTCGTCCACATACTTCCCGATCTCGCGCCGGAACTGGTCCAGGCCGGTGTACGGGCGGTACTCCTCGAACTCGTGGGCCATGCGTTCGCTCATCCCCGGAACCGCCATGATCTCTTCGCGGGTGGCGCTGTTCAGGTCGATCGGGACGTACACGTACCGCGCGAGCCGCTCCACCTCATCCTCGTCCACGTACTTCCCGATCTCCATGCGGAACTCGTCCATATCCACGTATGGGCGGTACTCTTCGAACTCGTGCGCCATCCGGTCTCCCACGCCCGGAATCAGCAGGATTTCGTCGTTCGTCACGTCGTTCAGGTTGATCGGCAGCCAGAGCGCACGGTAAGCCTCAAGCGCCGCCTCTTCCCCGATCGCCCCCGCCAGCAGCGCGTGCAGATCCGCCGCGCGCAGGTAGGGCCGTCCGCCGACAACCGCCGCGGCGGCCTCGGCCGTAATCCCGGGGACCGCGGTCAGCTCGTCTTCAGTGGCGAGGTTGGGGTTGGAGAGGGCCATCGCATCGGCGGCATCCATACCGCCCATGGCCTCGCTGGACTCAACGGCGGCGGGTTCGGACTCCGCCATATCGCCATCCCCGGCACAGCCGGCCGAAAGCAGCGGAATCATGACAAGGGCGAGTGTTGCGGTGTGACTGCGGGACATGCCTCCTCCGTTCCCTGTGGCGAGTCTCGTTGCGTGTCGCGCCACATGAAATGAGACTCATTCTCAACTGGCTCTGAAGATCCACAGGCAGGAGGGTCAGGTCAAGTGTCCGGCAGGTTGCTCTTTGGACGACGGCCTGTCAGGCCTGCCCGCCGGGCCGCCGCGTGGTTACCACGATCGCGCCCCACATGTGGCCGGTCCCGTAGATCGTGGTCGCGTCCCGGGAGGAGAGGAAGCGGATCCGTTCCACGTCCTGCACGGGAATGCTGCGCAGATCGTCCAGCGCCAGCAGCTTGGCCTGGTCGACGTACACGGCCGGTTCCGGATTGGGATTCGAGATGGTGGGGGTGCGCCGGTAGAAGAGCCACGACGGGCGCAGTTGCTCGACCGCCTGGTACGCGCTCTCGCTCAGAATCTGTTCCAGTTCGGGACGCGTGATCTCGCCCTGTGAAGTGCTGCGCGCGGGCCCGGGGGCACCTACGACGCAGGCGGAGGCGGCCACCACCGCAAGCGGCAGCACCCGCTGCAGCCACGGCCGCGCGCCGGTCGGGCGGTCCTTCACCCGTATGGATTTCATTGTCACTCCTTCGAGCCGCGCTCTACCGTGGCCCTCAGGAGGCGGGTGAGCATGGGGAACTCGCGGTCGAGATAGTCGTTGCCACCCGCCACGATCGCGCTCTGGTCGCCGCGCCGCAGCCCGCCCCCGGAGTTCTCGCCGTACCCCGGGTAGATGCGGTCCACAACCTCCATCCCCTCCACCACCCGGCCGAAGGGCGGGAAGCCCTGCACGTCCAGGCGGCTGTTGTCCACGAGGTTGATGTACACCTGTGTGGTGCGGGTGTGCGGCTCCGTGAAGGCGAACGCAACGGTGCCGCGCACGTTGCTGGCCACCACCGCCTCGTCGTCCGGGATGGTCTCGCCGATCCAGGCGGCCGTGACCTCGGGGTCGCCGGCGAGCCCCCACTGCACGATGAAATCCGGCACGGTGCGGTGGAAGCGCGCGTCGTCGTAGTAGCCGTGGCGCACCAGGTTGTAGAAACGGTCGGCCCCGACGGGCGCCCAGGCCCGCACCACCTCGATGGCGAAGTCGCCGGTCCCGGTCTCGAAGCGGGCAACGAAGGTGTCGGGGGAGGCTTCGCTCCACACCGGCAGTGCCGGATCGAGCAGGACCTCGCGGGTCGTGAGGGCGGAGCGGCCGTCCCCGGGCGCGCACCCGACTCCGACCAGCGCCACCAGTGCCAGCGGCCACCACCGGCGGCCGCCCCCGCTTCCCGCTGCTGGCGCCACCGGCCACCTCCCGGATCGGCATGGACGGCGGGGCCCGCATCACCCCGCCTCTCTGATACTGACGCTCGCCGGGGGGCGTGTCCAATCCGGAGAGCCGGGCCGGGCCTCCGGTGTCCCGCGCCGGGCAGCCGGCCACTGGCCGCCCCTTGACGCGAAGCGTAAGATCCAACCTGGAGGCGTCTTGGCATTTATCATGGACCTCCGCCCAGCAGCTGTTCCTTGCGACCCGTTCCTCTGACGGGTCCACCTCCGGGCGGCTCACTCGACAGTACGCGCCTCCAAAGGAGTACCCATGGGTAAGTTTCGTCCGTTCGCACGGGCGCTTGCCTGCCTGGCCGGAGCCCTGGCTGTGGTCCTTGCCTCCGGCACGCCCGCCGCCGCCCAAACGGGCAATCTCGTCGGCCAGGTAGTCAACGCCGAAACCCTCCAACCCCTCGCCGGAGTCCAGGTCTACATCCAGGGACTTGACCTGGGCACCGCCACCAACCAGAACGGGCGCTACATCCTGAGCGTCCCCGCCGGAAGCCACGAGGTCACCTTCGAGAGCCTGGGCTTCGCCAGCCAGACCGTGACCGCCACCGTCACCGCCGACCTGGCGACCGAGATCAACGCGTTGCTGCGCGAGGAAGCGCTCGCGCTCGACGAGATCGTGGTCACCGGCACCGCCGGAGGAACCCGGCGGCGGGCCATCGGCAACGTGGTGGAGACGGTGGACGCGGCCGCCGTGCTCGAGGTCGCGCCGGTCACCAGCGTCCAGACGCTCCTGGCCCAGCGCACCCCCGGAATGATCATGCTGCCGTCGGCCGGCCAGGTCGGCACGGGGTCGCCGATCCGCATCCGCGGCACCACCAGCATGTCGCTGGGCAACGACCCAATCGTCTACATCGACGGCATCCGCATGGACTCCAACCCGCGCGGCGGACCGGGCGTGCGCGGCGGCGCCCGGGTCAGCCGCCTGAACGACCTGAGCCCCGAAGACATCGAGAGCATCGAGGTCATCAAGGGGCCCTCGGCGGCCACCCTCTACGGCACCGAGGCCTCCAACGGGGTGATCCAGATCATCACCAAGCGCGGAGCGGTGGGCGCGCCCCGGTTCGACATCAGCGTGCGCAGCGGGGCGAACTGGCTCCAGAACTCGGCCGGGCGCGCGGGCGGGGATGCGAACTCCTGCTACGACAACCCGGCATCGCTGGACGCGCTCGCGTGCGCCAACGGTCTCCAGTGGCGCAGAAACGCCGGCAGCGGGCGGCTCGAGGGCTTCAACCTGGTGCAGCAGGAGATCGACGCGGGACGCCCGCCGATCTTCCGGACCGGCCTCCAGCAGGGCTACAACCTGGGGCTGAGGGGAGGCACCGAGGACGTTCGCTACTATACGTCGCTCTCCTGGGACGACGACGAGGGCATCGTGGGCTACGACTACGCCACCCGACTCAACGCCCGGGTCAACCTGGACCTGGTGCTCTCCGAGGATGTCTCGCTCCGGACCAGCACGGGATACATGCAGAACCGGGTGCGGCTCGCCCAGAACCGGGGCGGGTTCGGCGCCGAGCCCTTCAGCGGCATCATCTGGGGATTCCCGAGCACCATCGAGACGTCGCAGCGCGGCTTCATGGTGGCGCCGCCGGAGGAGTGGTCCAAACACGTCACGCGGGCCGACAACGACCGCATCACCACGAGCCTGGAGCTGGGATACAATCCGGCGGACTGGACCACCCACCGCCTCTCGGTCGGGATGGACCGGGGCGAGGCGGTCGACTGGGTATTGATCCCGCGCCAGCCCGAGGGCCGCTCGCACTTCTGGGGACGGCGCGGTCTCGGCGTGAAGGACGTTGCGCGCATCGCCAACCGGTTCACCACCCTCGACTACAGTGGATCGGCCTTCCTCGATGTGCGTCCGGGCCTCCGGCTCACCAGTTCGGTCGGCGTGCAGTACTACCAGCGCCAGACGTCCATCATCGAAGCCGAGGGTTCCGAGTTCCCGGCAGTGCCCATTACCACCGTGAGCGGCGGCGCCGATCGCGACAGCGGCGAGAACTTCACCGAGAACATCACGCTGGGCGCCTACGTCCAGCAGCAGCTGGACTGGAACAACCGCGTCTTCCTGACCGCCGCGGTGCGGGGGGACGACAACAGCGCCTTCGGGGCCGACTTCGACGCGGCCGTCTACCCCAAGTTCAGCGCCACCTGGGTCGTCAGCGAAGAGGACTTCTTCGACTTCGGCTGGATCGAACAACTGCGGCTGCGCTCGGCCTGGGGCGCCGCCGGACAGCAGCCCGGCACCTTCGACGCGGCGCGCCTCTACGTCCCGGGCGTGGGCTTCAACGACCAGCCCGGCCTGCTCCCCGGTTCATTCGGCAACCCGCAGCTGAAGCCGGAGCGCGGGGAGGAGCTGGAGTACGGCTTCGACCTGAGCCTGCTGGGCGGACGGCTGGAACTCGTCTTCAGCCGCTACGACCGCACCATCAAGGACGCAATCGTCCAGCGCCCGGTCCCCACCTCGACGGGCTTCTCCGGCAGCCAGATCGTGAACCTGGCCGAGGTGAAGGCCTGGGGGAACGAGCTCGGCATCGACTTCCGAGCTGTCGAAGGCCCGGTTTTCAACTGGGACATCACCGGCCAGTTCGCCACCATGAACAACGAGATCCAGGATCTCGGCGGACTGTCGTTCGTGCCTGCGGGCGGCCAGCAGTCCCACTACGAGGGCTATTCCATCGGTGCGTTCTTCGCCAAGCGGGTGCTGTCCGCGCAGATCGACGCGGGCGGCTTCGTAACCTCGGCGATGTGCGACGGCGGCACCGGGGTCGGCGGCATCGACTCGGGCGGCGCGGGGGTGGACTGCGCCGGCGCGCCCGACGTGCACTGGGCCCCGTCCACGCCCACCTGGCAGGTTGGAATCACCAACAGCTTCAGCATCAACGACCTGCGCCTCTACGCGCGCATCGAGGGCAACGGGGGCCACTGGAACTTCAATTCCGAGCTGCGCGCGGCGCACAACATCGGCGTGACCGAGGCGGTCATCTGCCGCTGCATTCCCGAGGTGCAGGCGCGGCGCCAGTACGAAAACAACACCATGGGCTTCCACGAGGGCGGATTCCTGCGCCTTCGGGAGGTCGGGGCGAGCCACAGCATTCCCGGGGACCTGCTCACCCACATAGGGGCTTCCCGGGGCGTCATCAGCGTGTCCGCGCGCAACATGGCCATGCTCTGGACCAAGGCCCACGGATGGGGCACCTGGCGCGACGGTCGGGTGATGCCTCCGGGGGGATTCGGAGGGAGATGGTCCTGGGACGCGGAGCTGCGCAGCACCGGCAACATCCGCGCGGATCAGCAGACCGTCATGCCGCCGTTCGCCAGCTTCACGGCGAACGTGCGCCTGAGCTTCTGAGGGAGGTGGAACGATGATCGACCTTCGAAGCAGCGAATCCAGTCCGCATGGGCACGAGGTGACGACAATGAGACGGTACACTACATCCATGAGACGCCGGCGCCGGGCTCGCCGGCAGCGAAGCGGTCCCCGGGCGATCGCGATCCTGAGCGCCATTCTGCTCGCGGGAACGGTAGCCTGCGAATCCCTTCTGGAGGTGGAGATTCCCGGGCAGGTGGAGGACGCGGCTCTCGACGATCCCGCCCTGGCCGGGACCATGTTGATCAGCGCCCTGGGCGAGTTCGAGTGCGCCCTCAACACCCTGGTTCCCACCAACGCCTTTCTCACGGGCGAGTTCATCGCCTCCAACTTCTTCCTGAGCTCCAACGTCTGGGGCTGGCGCGGAGAGACGGAGATCCGGGCCACATCTGGAGCATGCTCCACCTCCCGGGCGGCCACCAACTACGGCTACTACACGCCCTTCCAGAGGGCCCGCTTTCTGGCCGAGGACGCCGTGCGCCGCATCACCGACTTCAGCGACGCGGACGTTCCCGACAAATCCAACGTCCTCGGCACGCTGAACGCGTACGCGGGCTACAGCCTGGTGCACCTGGGCGAGAACTACTGCGAGATGGCGCTCGACAACGGGCCGCTCATGCAGCCCCGCGAAGTGCTGGCGCTCGCCGCGGAGCGCTTCACCACCGCGATCAGCCAGGCCTCCGACCCCTCCATCGTCAACATGGCGAGGGTGGGGCGCGCACGGGTGAACCTGCAGCTGGGGAATCTCTCGGAGGCCGCCGCGGACGCCGATCAGGTTCCGCAGGGCTTCGTGCGCAACGCGGAATACTCGACCGCGCAGATTCGGCGCGAGAACTCGACCTACAACCGCACCGAGACGGACTACCTGTCGGTGGGCTTGGCGTGGCGCAACCTGGAGGTTGCCGGAATGCCCGATCCGCGCGTGCCGGTCGTGAATACGGGGCGCAAGGGCCAGGACGGCGAAACCGACCAGTGGGACCAGCTCAAGTACACGGCGCGCGACGATCCCATTCCCATTGCGTCATGGCGGGAGGCGCAGTTCATCATCGCCGAAGCGCGCATGGGACAGGACGCCCTCGACGCGCTCAACCGGGTGCGCGACGTGTACGGGATTCCCCACATCGGGATGAGCGAGGTCGACGACATGCTCGAGACCATCCTGGAGGAACGGAAGCGCACCTTCTTCCTCGAGGGTCACTGGCACAGCGACATGATCCGCCACAACATCCAGTTCCCGCAGGGAGTGAACCACAAGGGCAACAGCTTCCAGCCCTACAGCTGCATGCCGCTGCCCGACATCGAGGTGAACAACAACGTCAACATCTCGGGCTAGACCCGAAACAGTCTTCAGGAGTACGCACCATGATCGGGTTCAGGGCATTCGGAATCGTCGCGGGACGCGCGGCGCTGGCTTGCGCCTTCCTCGCGTTCGTCGCTGCGGCATGCACGCCTGCGGGGGAGGAGGCGCCCGCAGCGTCGGATGTGACGGTTGTCTGGGGCGGCGGCCTCTTCGACGGGACCGGAAACGACGTTGTGCCCAACCCGGGGATCGTAGTCGCGGACGGGCGCTTCCGGGCGGTGGACGCCGTGGCTGCGTCGGAGGCGGTCGCGGCAGGGGCCACCGTAGTGGAGGTCGGGGACGGGGAGGTGATCCTCCCCGGCATGCTCGACCTGCACGCCCACTTCCACCTCGACCTGCTGGGGGAGGGCCGGGTGGACGAAACGACCGTCTATCCCGCGCTCTTCCTGGCCAACGGGGTGACCAGCACCTTCCCGAACGGGGAGGCGAGCCCGGACAGGATGCGTGCCCTCCAGGAGCGCCTGCAGTCGGGCGAGCAGGTGGGCGCGCGGCTGCTCCGGTCCGGGCCCTACTTCGGCTCGTCGCGGGTGGGGTGGGATCCCTTTTTCACGGACGAGGAGATCCACCGTCAGGTGGACGCGCTGGTCGAGGAGGGGGTGGCGGGCTTCAAGGCCAAGACCATCCGGGCCCCGCAGTTGGAGGCGTTGATCGAGCGGGCCCACTACCACGGCCTCAGCGTGACCGGCCACCTGGGCTCGGGCTTCCTGGGCTCGGTCAACCCGCTCGACGCCATCCACATGGGGATCGACCGCATCGAGCACTTCATGGGCGGGGACGCCATGCCGGCGGAGCGCTCCGCCTACGACTCGTTCGAGGGGATGACCCCGGACATGCCCGAGTTCGAGCGCGTCGTCCAGCTCTACCTCGACGAGGGCGTCAACTACAACGCGACGATGAGCGCGTACGGATACTCGGGCGGGCGCGATCCCGACATCTTCGAGCCCTTCGCGGACGAGATGAGCTACCTGACCCCGTACGCCCGCGACCTGGTCGAAGAGCGCCTGGCCGCGGAGCCCCGGCGCGTGAGCGAGCAGTTCGAGCGCATCTACAACGTCAAGCAGCGGCTCATCAAGCGCTTCTATGACATGGGGGGCGGGCACCTGATCACGATGGGAACCGACCACCCGTCCACCGGCGAGTTCTTCTCTCCCTTCTCGGTGCACCGGGAGCTGGCGCTGTTCGTGAAGTCGGGCATCCCAGAGGCCGCGGTGCTCCGGTTCGCCACCATCAACGCGGCGCGGGCCCTGCGGATGGACGGCGACCTGGGCACCATCGAAGCCGGCAAGATCGCCGACCTGGTCATCCTCGAACGAAATCCGCTGGAGGACATTCGCAACACCCGCAATGCGCGCATGGTGTTCAAGGACGGCGTGGCTTACGACCCGGCCGAGTTGCTTGCGTCCTCGAAGGGCAGGATCGGCCCCCGCGGGCCCGAGGACCTGCCGGACTTCGTCGCGGTCGATGTGCCGCCGCCGGGAGGGGAGTGAGGGAACCCACTACCGGTAGCAGGCTACCCCCTACCGGTAGTGGGTCGGTGTCGGCGCCGCGGGCATCGCCCGCTGCGCGGTTGCTCCCCGTGCGCGGTCCGAGATCGGGCTCCCCGTCACCGATGCGGATGATCGTGCGGCGCCTCATTGTGGTGCGGCGCTTGCTCGTAGTGGGCGCGCAGCACGTCCCCGCCGAAGTCGTCCCTGAGATCGCGCCACACCGAGTGTACGTGGTTGGCGTCGTTCTGGGTGTTGTCGTACTCGATGAGGAAATCGGGGGAGTGCACGCGGTAGTAGTGGCCGTTCCCCGCTTCGGTCGGGCCCGCCCACGCGAAGTAGAGCTCGTCGTCGGAACCCGCGGCTATGCGCTCCACCCAGCGTTGAGCGGACTCATCGTCCATGTTGTGCACGTACTCGCCGATCAGCCGGTCGAGCTGCGCCCGCTGGGCGTCGTTGAGCGCGGAGGCCCGGATCCCCTCGTATGCAAGATCCACGGTGCGCTCGGCACCCGTGATGATGTCATCGTAGGCCTCGCTGGCGATGACCGCGGATCCGCGCTGGCTCGACGAGAGCATCGTCACGAGTTCGCGGGCCAGATCTTCCTCGGAAGCCAGCACGCGCAGTCCGGCCTTGGGGCCCGAGGGCACTACGTGCGGGTTGCTGCCCATGAAGGCGGGACCGGTGATGAGGTTGTCATCCCCGGCGGATGAGAAGCTCATCGAGACATGGTGCCCCTCGAAACGCCAGGCCCAGGCGCCGTCCGCGGATGGCGATCCGAAGATGGCGAAGTAGTAGTCCTCGGGATCGCGCCGCTCCTCGCGTCCCTCCATGATCCCGAGAACGCGCTCGAGTTCGATGATGCCGTTCGCCTTGAGATACCCCTGCGTGCTCAGCGCCGACTTGAGCAGCTGATGGGCCGCGGTGCGCTGCGCCAGCGTCATCGCCTTCAGCGGGAGTCCGTTGCGCTCTCTCGGGACGAAGTGCCAGTTGAACTGCTCCGCGTCGCCAAGTGGGAACATGGCCCGGTCGCGGCCCTCGGCGTCGAGCGTGGCGACGAAGCTGGTGGCGGCGCTGGCTACCTCGTCGGTGGTATTGGATACGCCGGCGAGCACCACGCCGCCCAGCGCCGAGGTCGCGGCGAAGACAAGGGCGGGAAGCGCGATCGCGCGCCAGGACAGGGTCGGATTCTTCATGATGAGGCTCCTTCCTCGGGGACTGCGGGTCCGGATTGTACCTGTCAACTTGCCCGGGTTTTCCGGCGTCCCGCAAGTACGGAGCCGCTGACATGTGCCGACCCCGGTTTCGAGGCTCCAGCGCCGGAGCCGGCGCCGTCCGGGAGCCCCGGGTTCCGAACCCGGCCGCATCCGATTGCTTGACCGTCCCCGATGGGGTGGATGACCTTACGCCATGATCGTTCCGCGCCGCCGCATCACACGTCTCAGGGTCACACGCCTGCGCGAGGGAAGTCCGAGCACGCGCCAGGATGTCGTGGCCGTCGAGGAGCCCCTCGAGATCCGGGTGCGGTTTGCGGATGGGGCCGAGTGGCGGACGAGGAGCGTGTCGGTCACCATGCGCACGCCGGGAGACGATTTTGAACTCGCCGCCGGGTTCCTCTTTTCCGAGGGGCTGGTAGCCGACCGGCGCGACATCCAGGAGATCAGCTACTGCTCCGGGGACGAACAGCAGGAGTACAACCTGCTCGAAGTGCGGTTGGCTCCCGACGCATCCTTCGATGCCGGTCTCCTGAACCGCAACTTCTACATGACCTCCAGTTGCGGCGTGTGCGGGAAGGCGTCGCTCGAGGCGATCGAGGTGCAGGGGTGCGCGCCCATCGCCGACGGGACGCTCACGGTGCGCGCTGACGTGCTGACGGGGCTGCCCGATGCGCTGCGGGCCGCCCAGCCCGTCTTCGAGAAGACCGGGGGCATCCACGCGAGTGCGCTGTTCGACGTGGAGGGCCGGCTGCTCGCGCTACGCGAGGACGTGGGCCGGCACAACGCGCTGGACAAGCTGATCGGGCGGGAGTTTCTGTCCGGGCGGCTCCCGCTCGCGGATCGCATCGTGCTGGTGAGCGGGCGGACTTCCTTCGAGCTCCTGCAGAAGGCGACGATGGCCGGGGTGCCGGTGGTGGTGGCGGTAGGCGCGCCCTCCTCGCTCGCGGTGGAGTTGGCGCGCCGGTTCAACGTCACCCTGGTGGGGTTTACGCGCGCGACCGGGTTCAACGTGTACTCGGCGCGCGCGCGGGTGCTCACCTGAGCAGGTTGGACCGGCCCCGCCCCCGGCTCTTCGGGGTGGTGCTGGCGGGGGGGCGGAGCCGCCGCTACGGCGGTCCCAAGGCGCGGGCGCGGCTGGCCGGGCTGACGCTGCTGGAGCGCGCGCTGGGCATCCTGCGGGCCGCCGGTCTGGAGACCGGGGTGATCGCCAACCGGGTGGATGATCTGCCGGCCGGACCTCTCCCTGCGCCCGTATCCGTCCGCCCGGACCTTACGCCAGGCGCCGGCCCGCTCGGTGGGCTGCACGCGGGTCTCACGTGGGCGCGGGAGCGGGGGGATGCGGGGGTCTTCCTGCTTGGGTGCGACCTGCCCCTGGTGCCGCCCGCCGTGGTGGCGCGCCTTGCCACGGACTTCGACGCCGCGCGCCCCAAGGTGCCGGCCAGCCCCGGCCCGCTGGGCATCGAGCCGCTCTGCGCCTGTTATCCGGTCAGTCTGGTGGCGGCAGCGGAGGAATGGCTGTCAGCGGGCCGGTTCGGCATGGGGGAGTTCGTGCGCGCGCACGATCCGGTGGTGGTGGCCCGCGACCAGCTCGCATCCGTGGCGGGCGCGGAGCACGCCTTCCTCAACGTGAACGCCCCTGCCGACCTGGAGCGCGCGGTCGACCTCCTGAGCCTGCAAGCCAAACCGGACTGACCTCGCCGGTGCCATCGCCGGTGCGCCGCCCCGCAGTCAGAAGCCACCGCCGGTCGAGAACCCGCCGCCCCCGAAACCACCCCCGGTCGAAAAACCGCCGCCTCCGAAGCCGCTCGCGCCGAAGCCGCCCCCGCTGGAGCTGTGGACCGGGAGAAAATGCTGGTTGCGCCCCAGCATCCGATGCACGTGCCGGGACGAGTGGTGCCCCGCGATGAATCCCAGGAGCAGCGTGTTGATGTCGAGACCGTCGTCGAAGCGCGACCGGCGCCCGTTCCAGTCGTCGGCTTCGAAGCGGTCGCGGATCTCTTCCAGCCCCGCCAGGCGCTCGGCAAGACGGGTGCGCTCCTTCCGGCGCGTTTCGAGGTCCCCGCGCAGCCGGGTGAGCCGGCCGTCGATCTCGAGCAGCTGCGCCACCAGGGCGTCGTCTCGCGGATCGCGCGTGGCGCGCGCCATCGCGACCAGCTCCTCCAGCGTGCGGCCCTCCAGAAACGCCTCCAGACCGTCGATCGCCGACTCGTAGTAGGATCCGCGCTCGTCGTGGAGGGCGGCCAGCTCGTCGGTGAGTTCACGCAGCGCGGCTTCGGCCTCGCGCACGGTCTTCCGTGCCGCCTCTCGCCCCGCGTAGAGCTGCTCGCCGCGCGCGAGCACCGGGGTGAGCCCGTTGCGGTCCATGACCTCCTCTTCCAGGCGGGCCAGCGGCGGGAGCGCCGTGGCGAGGGCCGCGCGATCCTCCTCGAGCACGGCGGCCGCGTGACCGGGCAGCGCGTTGAGGAAGTCGTACCTGGCGCGGGCGTCCTCGTACTGCGTCACCTCAGCCACCCAGCCGTCCAGGCGGCGGGTGAGGACGTTGCCGGTGGCCCCGGCCGTGCCGTAGCCCCGGTGCGCGAGGTAGGAGAAGAGGGCGTCGCCCTCGTACGCGGGAGCGTTCTCGGCCTGTTCGCGCTCGGCCGCCTCGTGCCGCTTCTCCGACGCGGCCACCCGCCCCTCCAGCAGACGCGCCCGCTCGAAGAGGCGGTGCCACCGGGGCATGGCCTGGAGTTCCTCGAACACGACGCGCGCCAGTCGCGCCCGCTCTTCGCCGGTCTCGTTCAGCGCTTCGGTCACCGATGCCAGCGCGGCCTCGGCTGCCGCGACCTCGTCGCGCTGCTCGGGAATCCGCCCTTCGACCTCGCGCAGGCGGTCCTTCTTTTCGTCGAAGATGGCGCGAACGCTGGATTCCATCCCGGCCAGGGTGGCCGCCACGGCGTCCTCCCGCATCGCCGGAAGATGGAACTCGGCCAGCGCACGAATGGCGGCGCACCTGCGTTCGCCCGCCTCGCCCAGCGCGACCTGCAGCCCGTCGATGCTTCGCTCCCGCTCGTCCAACGCACGCCGGACCCGCCGGATACGCCGGACGATCCCGTGGTGGATGTCTCTGCCGGTCTGCATGGCTACCACTCCGTGATCTGGCCGATATCGGCGTAACGGCGTTCGGCGGTGACGAACCCTCTGGCCTTGAAGCCGAACTCCTCGTCGTCGATGATGCCGTTGTCCGCCCTGTCGGCGGCGACGCGATCGTACACCTCCTGCGGAACCCGCTCTCCCCATTGGCGGACGCGTCTCGTCTCGCCGTCCTCCTCGCTGCGGATGGTCACCGGCACAGGCTCCCCATCGGTCCCCAGCGCCTGTACCAGCAGGTAGTGGTTGCGGATATCGCGCGCGTTGCCCGGATAGCGCCACACGCCTCCGGTGACGACGATGCGGTACTCCGTGGAGACCGTGGCGAGCAGATCACGATAGCCCCGCGCGGCGGCGTCGAGACCGGTGACGTCGCGGGCGGCGATGCGGGACTCGGCCTCGCGGGCGAGATCTCCGGCACGCTCCCGGACCAGGTCCTCCGCGGCTTCCGCGAGCACGGCGGCGTGGAGACCGGCGACTTCGGCCTCGAGGGCGCCCAGGCGGGTGCGACGCTCGAGCGCCGCGCCCGCCCGGTCGATCCCGGCCCGAGCCAGCTCCAGGTCCCCTTCCACGGCCCCGGTCCTCTCTCGCAGCCGATCGAGATCAGGGCGAGCGAGATCTTCCCGGGCGGCCTCCCGGGCGAGGGGGCCGAGGGCCTCCTCGACCGTGGACAGCCGGACCCCGGCGGCCGCCAGGCCGACCGCGAACTCATCGGCTTCGGTGCCGGGAAGGTCGGGCGGCGCGCCTTGCGACAACAGGGCCTCGAGCTCTGCGAGTTCGGCGGTCCGCGCCGCGCCGATGCCGGCCAGTTCCCCCCTGAGGCCCTGCACGTCGCGCGCGAAGGCTCGCTCGGACATCATCCCGGCGCCCGCAATGCTCCCCCAGATGAGGGCCGCGCCCGCCGCGGCCGGCAGCAGAACGCGGCGGGCGACCAGAGCGCGGCGGACGTAGAGAAGCGCCAGGCTCCTTCCGACGCCGCGCGGGGCCGGGGTGAAGGCGTAGCGCCGGGAGAGGTAGTCGTCGAGTGCTTTCTCGATCGTCTCGCTGTCCACGAGGTCGCCCAGCTCCTCGTACATGCGCTGGATGTCGCGGATCGCGGCCTCGCGGTCGAAGGCCTCGTGCTCCTCGAGCGCCTGCCGCCGCCTGTGGATGACCTGGGCGGCATCCATCACGCGCAGCACTTCGTCGGGAGCCAGCGGTGTCCGGCCTTTGCGCGTCATTCCGTTCACCTCAGCCCATAGCGCAGGCCGATGCTGATGATGGGCCAGACGTTGAGAAAAACGCCGGCGTCGTCCTCCGCTTCCCGTCGCTCGGTCTCGAGGTCGGCACGGAACCCGGACGAGCTGAGCACCGCCGGATCCCCCGCCGCGGACATCTCGAATCCCGCATCCGGCGGAAACGCGGCGCCAAAATCCACCAGAAGGGCGATCCGGGGCGACAGACTCGGGGCGAAACCGAGGAGTGCGTAGGGCGCGACCGATCCGGATACGTGTGTCGTGGTGAGCGTGCTGACCTCCGGCTCCCTGTAGTAGCCCCCGCCTATATCGATGGACGCGCCGGTGCCGTAGGTGATCTCGTAGACCGGATCACCGGATCTCATCAGCAGACCTGCTTCCGCCCTGAGGACCCCGAACGATCCCTCGGCGCCAACCGTATAGAGCGCGCCCGGCAAGGACAGCTCG
Organism: Gemmatimonadota bacterium; assembly: GCA_022822425.1. Lineage (GTDB taxonomy): Bacteria > Gemmatimonadota > Gemmatimonadetes > Longimicrobiales > Gaopeijiaceae > BD2-11. The sequence continues at coordinate 21,554 of JAJEBS010000037.1, forward strand.
GCCGTGCGGTTGCTGGCGAGGTTGGATCTCTCCGTGACGTCAACCTCGAATCCGAGAAAACCGATTCCGCCGCGGATCGCCACTCGTTCGTTCACTGCTACGGTAACCTCGGCTCCGATGCCGAGCGTCCCGACGCGGCCGCCGACCGCGTTGTTTCCTTGCAGCGCAAGGGTCGGCCGCCCGCCCGCAAAGAGCGATACGAGCAGGATCACGGGCACGAGAGATCGTGTCATCGACACCTCCAGGAAGGGAACGCCATCGGAACATCGAACATTCGACGACGAGCCGCTACGGACCAGCGAGGGCATCGGTTCCACGACATGGATCAGGGGGATGCGGGGCCGAGTGCAGTTGCGAGGTTGATCGCCTGCGGGCGACGCCCGAATATGAGGCTCGCGTCAGCGTCACGCCTTCCCATTGACTGGACTCTTCGATGACCCACCGGACCTCTTCGACCAGCTTCCCGCACCGGCTCCACCGTCGGCTCCTGGCCTGCATTCTCGCCGCGGCCCTCCTGACCGGCGTCACTCCCGCTCATGCCCAGGTCACAACCGAACAGCTGGGCGCCCTCCGCCCCCGCAACATCGGCCCCGCCGTCATGAGCGGGCGGATCGTGGATCTGGCGGTGGCGGAGTCCGACCCGATCAAGTTCTACGTCGCCTCCGCGACCGGGGGCGTATACAAGACCGGCGACAACGGCATCACCCTGGTGCCCGTCTTCGAGAGTGAAGGCACCCACTCGGTGGGGGCGATCGCGCTCCATCAGCGTGACACCTCGGTGGTGTGGGTCGGCACCGGCGAGCGGGCGAATCGGCAGAGTTCGTCGTGGGGCGACGGCGTCTACAGGAGCACCGACGGAGGCGCGTCGTGGACCAACATGGGACTGCGCGACAGCAAGCACATCGGTCGCATCGCCCTCCACCCCGACGACCCGGATCTCGTCTACGTCGCCGCGATGGGCCACCTGTGGGGTCCCAACGACGAGCGCGGCCTGTACCGGAGCGCCGACGGGGGCGCGACCTGGCAGCGCATCCTCCACGCGGATGAGGACACCGGCGTGGTGGACGTGGCGCTCGACCCGGAGGACCCGAACATCGTCTACGCCGCCACCTACCAGCGGCGCCGCCGTCCCTGGGGGTTCCACGGCGGCGGCCCGGGGAGCGCGCTCTATCGCAGCGCCGACGGTGGCGACACCTGGGACAGACTCTCGGGCCCGGGGATCGCCCGCGGGCTCCCGGATGGGATCCTGGGACGCATCGGCCTGTCCATCTACCGGAGCGACCCGCGCATCGTCTACGCGAGCGTCGAGCAGGGCTACCGCTACAACGCCTCCACCGCCTACACCGAGCGGCGCGCCGGCATCTACCGCTCCGAGGATCGCGGCGAGACGTGGGAGTTCATGAGCGACTGGAATCCCCGGCCCATGTACGCAAGCCAGATCCTGGTCGACCCGAGCGACGACCAGCGCATCTACATGGTGAACAGCTACTCGTTTTCCGACGACGGGGGGCGCACCTTCACCGTTCCGCCCCAGAGCCTGCACGGCGACGACCGCCTGGTCTGGGTCAACCCCGAAGACTCGCGCCACGTCATGAAGGCCGACGACGGCGGCCTCGGGATCTCCTATGATCGTGGCCTGAACTGGCTCTACATCTCCGACCTGCCGGTGAGCCAGTACTACCGGGTCCAGGTGGACATGGCGGAACCCTACAACGTCTATGGAGGACTCCAGGACAACGGCTCGTGGATGGGGCCCAGCGAGACGTATCGCACGGAAGGGATCGTCAACAGCGACTGGACCCGCCTCGGAGGCGGCGACGGCTTCGTGAATATACCGGATACGACCAACAACTATATCATATATACGGAATCGCAATATCTGGGACTATCACGGCTTGATATTCGGAGCGGACAGCGAACCAGCATCCGGCCCGGCAATCCCGAGGGCAACATCGCGGGCCGCCGCAACTGGGAGACCTGGAGGGAGGTGGGCACCTTCGAGGAACAGCGCCTCGGCAACGCCATGGAGCCCGCGAACTGGGACGGCCCCTTCATCATCTCTCCGCACGACGGGTCCACGCTGTACGCGGGGACGCGGACCATGTGGAAGACCACCGACCAGGGCGACTCGTGGCAGGCGCTCGGCGACCTCACCACCGGCGTGGACCGGCGCACGCTTCCCGTCATGGGGCAGATGCCGAACGACCTCACGCCTTCCCTGGACGACGGCGTCCCCTACTATCCCACCATCTCGGCCGTCGCCGAGAGTCCGCTCAGGCAGGGCCTCATCTACGCAGGCACCGCCGACGGCCGCCTGCACGTATCGCGCGATGGCGGCGAGCGCTGGACCGATGTGGCCGCCCGCGACGTGTCCGACTCCGACGAGCCCTCCGCGCTGCCCGACTTTCCCGGTCTTCCTCCCGGGGCGTGGGTGAACGGCATCGAGCCCTCCCGGCACGACGAGGCGCGCGTCTATGCGGTCTGGAACAACTACCGCAACGACGACTACGCCAACTACCTGTACCGCTCCGACGACTACGGCGAGACCTGGGTCTCGATCACAGGCGATCTGCCGGCCGAACGCGTGCTGCGAACGGTGCGCGAGGATCCGCGCAATCCCTCGGTGCTCTTCCTGGGCGCCGAGATCGGGCTCTTCTACACGATGGACGGCGGCGCTCATTGGACCGAACTGCGGGGCGGCATGCCGACGCTTCCGTTCAACGACCTCGTGATCCAGCCGCGCGACAACGACCTCGTGCTCGGGACCCACGGGCGCGGAATCTGGATCCTCGACCAGATCAACGCGCTACAGGAGCTGACGCCGGAGGTCATGGCCGGCCCGGCCCACCTGTTCACGATCGAACCCGCCACGCAGATCCGGCGGGCAGGGGGAGCCGCCCACGCAGGCGACGTGCACTACCAAGGCGAGAATCCGCCCAACGGCGCGATCCTCGACTACTGGCTTGCCGAGGCGGCGGCGGAGGGGACGGTGAGCATCGCGATCGAAGAGGAAAGCGGCGCCCGGGTTGCGACCGTGGAAGGGACCACGGGACAGGGGATGAACCGCGTGGTGTGGGACATGCGCCACGAGGTGGAGGCCGGACGGGGCCCGCTGGCCGTTCCCGGCACATACACCGCGCGCCTGCAGGCTGCGGGGGTGGAGTCCACGCAACGTTTTCTGTTGCGTGAAGATCCGCGGATCGATGCGCCTGCCGACGTAAGGGCAGCGTGGACAGCCACTTTGCTGGAGCTGGCCGAGGCGAGAGCCCGGGTCGCCTCCGAAGGCTCGGGCATCGAAGAGGCGCTGGAGGGGATCGCCGAGGACGACATCGGTCCCCGGGCCGCCAGGCTTCGCGACCTGCGCCGCGAATTCGGCGAGCTGGCCAGCCGCCTCGCCCGCCTTGCGGGCGCCGTGGAGGGCGTGGTCGCGCCGCTGACGCAGGACCAGCAGGCGCAGCGCGCGTTCTACATGGAGATGCTGGAGACGCTGACGGCGGAGGCGCGGGAAGTGCGGTAGACCGGGTAGAGCATCAAGCCAGATAGCGCTCCATCAGCACCTTCCGGTGATGACGCGAGTGGCCGGCGATGATCCAGGCCAGGCTTCGGACGGTGAACTCGTTGCCGCTGGCCACGCCGCGCCGGTTCCATGCGTCCTCCGGAAGGCTGCGCAGCAGCAGGAGGGTTGCCGTCCGGACGGCCGACAGTTCCTCGGAGAGGTCGGCAAGGGTGCGGTGGTCGGCCCCGGATTCGGCCGCGTAGGCGGATTGCCTGAGGCCTAAATCCCAGCAGGAAATCGTCTAAGTCTAACCCGGACTGCACGATCTGCGTTTCCTGCCTTTTCCGTGAAACTCGGGGGTGGGGGCGATCCCGGATCGAGGATTCGGTGACCGCGGAGCGCTGTTCGCCCGCCCGGGG
>JAJEBS010000242.1 GCA_022822425.1 Gemmatimonadota bacterium
CGGCAAGACGGTCATGCCGGCGATCGTGAACGCCCACATTCACCTGGCTTCCGACCGCGAGACGCGCACCGACCAGTTGCAGCACTACGCGTACTACGGCCAGTCCATGCTGGTGAGCCTGGGGCTGGACGAGGGCGAGACCGCCTTCGAAATGCGCGGCGAAACCGTGGCCGACGGCGCCCGCTCGCAGAGCGCGGGGCGGGGCATCACTTCGCAGGAGCCGGGCCGCAGCGAGGTGCCGCACTGGGTGACCACCGAGGAGGAGGCGCGCGCGGCGGTGCGGGAGCTGGCCGCCGACCAGGTGGACATCGTGAAGATCTGGGTGGACGACCGGAGCGGCCAGTACGAGCGGCTCTCCTCGGAGCTTTATGCCGCCGTGATCGACGAGGCTCACGCCAACGGCCTGCGCGTGACCGCCCACGTCTTCACGCTCGAGGACGCGAAGGGGCTGCTGCGGGCCGGCGTGGATGCCTTCGCGCACGGGATCCGGGACATGGACGTCGACGACGAGCTGGTTGCGCTCTGGCAGGAGCGTCCGAACGTGGTGCTGGTTCCCAACCTGCCCGCGCCCGGGGTGGCGGAGGACATGGGCTGGCTGGCGGGGTCGGTGCCGGCGGCCCAGGTGGAGCTGATGCAGGCCAACTCGTTCGACCGGCCGGAGCTGCAGGACTTCTTCGGCATCCAGGCACGCAACCTGAACCGCCTCAGCCAGGAGGGAATCACTATCTCCTTCGGCACCGACGGCAGTTCGCCCTGGGCCGCGCACCAGGAGCTGGCCGACATGGTGCGGACCGGGATGAGCCCGGCGGACGTCATCGTGGCGGCCACAAGCACCTCCGCCGAGTTCGTGGGCGCCGACGACCTGGGGACGGTGGCGGCGGGCAAGAGCGCCGACTTCATCGTGCTCGACGCCAATCCGCTCGACGACATCACCAACACGCGCATGATCGACGCGGTGTACCTGCGCGGCGCGGCGATGGACCGCGACGTGCTGGGCGCGCGCTTCCGGGGGACGGGTCAGTAGCGACCGACTTCGAAGGAGCCTGTTCGCTCCTCACGGGAGCGCTCGCCGGCGGCACCCGGCGCGAGATTCTGCGCGCCTGTTCGCCGGACGGGGGGGCGAAGGGGCTCGAGCGGCTGCGGGGCGGGATGCGCGCCCATGTCTTCCGGGGGCGTTTCGCGCCGCTCGTGCTCGACGGCTTCGTGCGCGACTTCGACGTGCGGACGCGCGAGGAAGGTTTCCACGTCCTGCATTCGTGGAACCATCTCGAGCACCATTTCACCCGGGAGAACACCCCGGTGCTCATGCTGGACCGCTTCGCCCGGGAATGGTCGGCGGCGCGGGCCACACCGCGCGTCCAGGCGCTGCTGCTGGATCACTACTTCTTCTATGTGCTGGCGCTGATGGTCATGCGGGCATGGGACGAAGGCGATCCCAACCGGAATCTGGACCGCGTCACCGGGCTGCTCCGCCATCTGCAGGGCCCTCACGGGAGTGGACACCAGTTCGTGGCGCGCGCCGAGACCCTGCTGCTGATGGCCATCTCCCACTTCCACCCGGACGAGAGCGCCTATCCCCGGCTACTGGAGAGGATCCGCACCCTGGACCGCGCGCACCGGGTCCACTTCGCGCTGGCCGAAGCGGCGATCCTGGGAAGCCACCTGCGTTGGGGCTTCGCGGTGCTCTACCGGCGGGATCTGGGGCGCATGCGGAGCGACAATATGGGCGACTACCCCTGGCTGCTCTTCTCGGTCGCGACGCTCATGGAGGAATACGTGCGGCTGCGTGAGGAGCGCGCGGGAGCGGACCTCGCGAACGAACGGCGCGCCCGCGTGCTCGAGAGTCTCATGGACGGCCTGACCCCGGACCCCTGGGCCTTCACTGGCGCGCCCCCGGAGGCGCTCCGGCCCTACGAAGAGGAGCATTCGGGCTTCCGGGAGGCCTTCGCGGAGCACCGGGACGACCTGCTGGAGGAGTTCGCCCGGCTGCGACCCGACCGGGAGGCGTACTCGCCGCTCTCGTACCACTGCAACTTTCCCCACAACGCCATCATGGCGAAGGTCTCGATCCAGCTCGCCGACGAGAACGCCCCCAACCTGCCGATGGACGCCATGTTCACGCGCGCGGAGCCCTGGCGGCCTGCCGACCGGGGGGCGCTGGCCTCGGGCGTGCCTGACGCGGTGGCTGACCCGGTGGCGGATGCCGGCCGCGCGACCGGGCCCGATGCCGAAGCGCCGGCGATGCCCGGGGACGGTTCGGCTGCCGCTCGGGCTGCGGCGTTCATGTCGGCCGACCACCCCGAGGCCCTCGCGCGGTACCTGATGGCGTACTCCGGGGCCAGTCCGGAGCGGCTGGGGCGGCGCGGCGCGCGCCTCATCATCTACGATCCCAACGTCGGGCTCAGGTACTACAAGATGGCCCTGCAAGCGCTGCGTTCGGTCAGTTGACGACCTCCCGCCTCGCCAGAGCCGGCCCGGTTCTCGTGGCCGCCGCCTTCATAACCGGCTGCGGCCTCCTGCCGGCGATGAGTTCCGGCCCGCCCGGCGCCGGCGCCGACCCGGCCGGCAGCGACGCCACCGGTGGAAACGAGGCCGGCGACCAGGTGGGTGTCGGCTACGGTACCCAGGATCGCGGTGAACTGACCGGAGCCGTGTCCTCGGTGCGGGCCGAGGACGTGGGCCGGGAGGTGACGAGCATCCTGGACCTCATCGAGGGCCGGCTGCCCGGGGTAACGGTGCGGCGCCTGGGGAACGGCGACGTCTCGATCCGGGTTCGCGGAGCTCCCTCGTTCATGGGAGGCGGGGAGCCGCTCTTCGTGATCGACGGCCGGACCATCATGGCCCCCGTGGGCTCGGCTCTGATGGCCATCAATCCCAGGGACGTCGTGCGCATCGACGTGCTCAAGGATGCCGGGGCCACGGCGATCTACGGAAGCCGCGGCGGGAACGGTGTGATCCTGATCACGACACGGCGCGCTCCGGGGTAGAGGCCTGGCCTCACGGGTTAATCAACCGCCATCCGCCCGCCCGCGGCGGGGCATCCTCCGGCCTGCGCGCCATCGGCCGCGATTCGGCGTTTCACGAGAAACTGCTGGTGCGTTTCCTGCGTCTTGGCAATACGTTCTCATGGACGCCGCGACTGCCGGTCTGCGCGTGCCGTCTCCCCTCGTTGGGCTGCACGTGCCAGGTCCCGCCGCGGCCCGTGCAACTCCTCTCTCCCCTGGAGGCACTATGCGAAGAATCCTACGAATCTCGATGGGTCTGCTCGCCGGCGTGGTTGCGATGGCGCTGCCGCTGCAGGCACAGGTCACCGGCAGCGTCACCTCTGCCGAGTCGGGCGAACCGCTCGCCACGGTGCAGGTGTCCATTGAAGGAACGGGCATCGGGGGCCTCACGAACGAAGAAGGCCGCTACCTCCTGATTAACGTCCCCGCCGGGCCGCAGATCGTCCTCTTCCAGTACCTCGGCTTCGAGACCGAGCGCCGGGAGATCACGGTCACGGAGGGAGAGGCGGTGGTCCAGGACGTGACGATGACCGGGACCGTGCTCGGCCTGGACGAGCTGGTGGTCGTCGGGTACGGGACCCAGCTGCGCAGGGAGGTCACGGGAGCCGTGAGCTCGGTGCCGGGCGTCGAAATCGCCCAGGCCGCGGTGACGCCCAACCTGCAGACCGTGCTCCAGGGCCGGCTGGCCGGGGTCAACGTGGCCGAGTCGTCCGGCGAGCCGGGATCGGCCCCGCAGGTTCTGGTTCGGGGCCGGGGCTCGATTTCGGCGGGTACCGAGCCGCTCTACGTCATCGACGGCGTGCCGTACTCGATGAATCTGGACATCGAGGGCGAGGTGAGTCTGCAAAGGGCGAGCTTCGGCGTCGTCCGGGCCAACCCGCTGGCCAACCTCAACCCCAACGACATCGAGAACATCGAGGTTCTCAAGGATGCCGCGGCCGCGGCCATCTACGGCTCGCGCGGCTCCAACGGCGTCATCCTGATCACGACCAAGCGGGGGGAGCGGGGCGCGCCGCCGCAGGTGAGCTTCCGGGCCTACGGCGGAATGCAGACCGCGTTCAATCGCCCGCGCATGATGAATGCCGCGGAGAACATCCAGTACGTGAAGGATGCCCGCAACAACGCCTACCTGCAGGGCCGCGATCCCATGAACCCCGCGAGCCCCAGCTACAATCCGAACTACAATCCGGACAACAACGCCGGCCGCGCCGAGAACGGGGCGAGCGGAACGCAGTTGATTCCCGAGGCCTACGTGAACTGGGACGGGACCGACAGCGACTGGATCGGCGCGGTTCTGGACGATGCGGTCCTGCAGAACTACGACGCCTCGGTCAGGGGGGGCTCGGAGAACCTCGCGTACTTCGTCTCCGGGTCCTACATGGACCAGTCGGGCGTCATCAAGGGCTCGAGTTTCCAGCGGCTCGCGCTGCGGGCCAATCTGACCCTGGATCCCAGCGACCGGCTCCAGTTGGCCGTGGATATCAACTCGGCGTACGCGGACCATGACCGCAAGGCGGCCCACGCGCCCTACTTCGGCAGGCCGCCGGGCCTCATCTATTCGGCGATGGTGTCGTCTCCCCTCGCCCGCATCTATGACAGCGACGGCAACTACCTGCAGCGGGGCGAGCACAGCATCAACGCGCTGGGCAACGGGATGACCAGCACCAACCACGCCCTGGCCGCCCGCGACTACATCGACGACCACCTGCAGACGGGGCGCGTGTTCGGAAGCGTGTCCGCGGATCTGGACCTGAGCGACAACCTGCGCTACCGGGCGCTCTTCGGCTACGACTACGACACCAGCAACCGCCACTTCTACCAGGGTACGCGCCTGCAGTACCGGGGAAGGAACGTTCCCGACCCCTATTCCCAGGCCTTGTCGGGCCAGAGCCGCAACTGGCTCCTCGAGAACACCCTGAACTACAACACGTCGACCGGCCCGCACAGCTTCAACGTGCTGGGCGGGTACACGGCCGAGCGGCAGTTCGACGGGGGCCAGGACGTGATCGCCCGCAACTTCCCCGACGACCAGGTCACGACCATCAACGGTGGCGAGATCACCGGAGGAGGTCAGGAGCAGTCGGAGTGGTCCCTGGTCTCGGCGCTCGGCCGGGTCAACTACACCCTGCTCAACCGGTACCTGGCGACCGCAACCTTCCGGGCGGACCGGTCGTCGCGCTTCGGATGGGACAACCAGACCGGCTACTTCCCCTCGCTGTCGCTCGGATGGCAGGTGACGGAGGAGCCGTTCATGCGCGGGAGCACCCTGTTCAGCCAGCTCAAGCCGCGCGTCAGCTACGGGGTGACCGGGAACTTCCAGATTCCGAACTACGGCTCCATCGGCCTGGTGGGGCGCCAGCCGTACGTGCTGGGTGACGCGGTGGTCGCCGGCGCCACGCCGCGGACGCTGGGCAACCGGGAACTCACCTGGGAGACCACGAGGCAGCTCAACGTGGGCGTGGACTTCGGGATCATGGCCGATCGCATCTACGGTGCGTTCGACTACTACGTCTCGAACACCGAGGATCTGCTCCTGAACGTGAACGTGCCCTCGTCCACGGGCTTCGCCACCGTCCTGACCAACATCGGCGAGGTGCGCAACAGCGGCTTCGAGGCGCAGATCACCTCGCGCAACCTGGTCGGAGGCTTCCAGTGGACCACGGACGTGAGCCTGGGCACCAACTCCAACGAGGTCATCCGGCTCGGCGCCGAGGGAGACCCGATCCTGGCCGCCGGCGTCGCTGGCGTGCGCCACATCACCCAGGTCGGGGGCGAGATCGGCGCCTACTACGGGTACGTGCACGACGGCATTTACCAGAGCGAGGCGGACATCGCCTCGAGCCCCACCGACTCGCGCAACGTCACGCCCGGGGACATCAAGTGGAAGGACGTCAACGGCGACGGGCGCATCACCGCCGACGACCGCACCGAACTGGGCAGCTACAATCCCGACATGACGTGGGGTCTGTTCAACCGCTTCGCCGTGGGAGACCTGGAGCTGAGCGTCTTCTTCCAGGGCGTGGTCGGGCGCGAGGTCCTGAACCTCACCCGGCGGCATCTGACGGCGCAGGGCAACTTCAACGGCTACGGCAACCTGGTGGGCAACTACTGGAGGTCGCCGGAGGAACCGGGCAACGGCTGGGACCACAAGCCCGACCGCCAGGACCACGGCGGGAACACGCGGCCGTCCAACTACCAGATGGAGGAC
>JAJEBS010000189.1 GCA_022822425.1 Gemmatimonadota bacterium
ATACGCTGGCCCCACACTGTCATTGAGCGGAATGACCTGGGCGGGTTTACGATCCTCTATGACGCCGGTCCCAAGCAGGGTCTTCCGGTCCACTTCTATTCGCGCGCCGAACTGCTTGACCTGACACGCGATGATTTCACCGTCGTGGCCGGACCTCGTGAGGACGTTACGGTGCGCACCCCTCCCGGCACGGGACATTGGGTGCAGTGGGAAGCGACCTGGAAGCGGCTCGACAACCAAGACCGTGACACCGGGACTACTGGATCGACAAGTTCACCAGGCGGGTAGGGCCGTACGGCAGCCAGACCGTCACCTTCGAGGAGATTTCGGGCAGCCCACGAAAGGCTCGTGACCAAGGAGTTCTCATGGAAGAAGAGTTGATGAAACGAAACCACGTGGCGGTGTGGCCGAGACACGGGTCGGCGCTCCGGGCGTTCGCGGCAACCTGGCTCGCGCTCGTGGCTCTCGGGTGCGCAGCTCCCGGAGATGAAGCCGGGGGAGACGCCTCGGCCGAACTCGTCCGCACCGCCGACCCGTTCGCGCGCGGCTACACCGAGGAGGATTTCCCGCGTCTGCGCGAACTGGCCGACGGCGTCTACTCCTACGAGGCGCTACGCTCGGCGGGCAATCAGCGCTTCACCACGGTCAGCATGTTCGTGGTGACCGACGAGGGCGTGCTGGTGGCGGACGGCCAGGGCAACGTGGCCGAGACGCAGCGCCTCATCGACCACATCGCCTCGGTTACCGATTACCCCATCACGCACGTGGTGATCTGCTCCGACCACGGCGACCATACCGCCGGCAACTCCGCCTTCCCCGCGGACGCGGAGTTCATCGCCCACCCCACTTCGGCGAGCGTGCTGGAGGCCACGGCGGCCAATCCCTTTCGGCCCGAGGACGCGCCCCCGGTGATGGTGCCCACCCGCCTGGTCGACGAGCGCGAGGTGCTGGAGTTGGGCGGCCGGACCATCGAGATCCTCTTCCTGGGCCGCGCGCACACGGGCGGCGACCTGGTCGTCCACCTTCCCGAAGAGGACATCCTCTTCATGAGCGAGGCCTACCTGCACCGCGTCTTCCCCGCCATGCGCACGGCCTATCCCAGCGAATGGGTGGCGATGATCGAGCGGGCGCAGGCGATGGGCGCCGGGACGTACGTTCCCGGACACGGCTTCGTCGATTCCCCCGAGGTCCTGCGGGAGGAGCTGGAGGTGTTCCGTCAGGCCGTGGTGCAGGTGATCGAGGAGAGTCGTCGTCTCCACGGACAGGGACTCGGCCTGGAGGAGGCGCAGGCCCGCGCCGACTTCGGAGAACTCGGGGACTGGTGGCTGTCGGAGAGCCAGGCGGCCCGCGCCATCCAGCAGGTGTACGCGGAACTCGACGGCATGCTGCCGCCGATGGACTGATCGCTGTCGGCGGGCCCCCTCAGCCCTCCCGGTCACGCATGTCGGCCAGCGCGTCCGTGTCGATCGCGGCCTGCAGGTCGTAGAGTTCGTCCATCGTCACGCCCCGTCCCTCCATGGAGACCACGAAGCGGCCCTCTACCAGCCAGGTGAGCTGCCCGCGGCCGCGGTCCCCGCGCGTGCGCCGAAACTCCGCCAGGGCCGGATACCCCTCATACTCCAGCGTGCGCTTCCAGCCGCGCTCGCTTTCTTCATCGATCTCGACATCCAGCCAGTCGAGGAAATCCTCCGATCCGACAAGCGGGAGAGCCCCGATATCGGCGATGGCGACGTCCACGTCCGCTCCGTCGCGATTCCGATACTCGGCTTCGACCGTCGAGACGCGAAATCCGAGCGCGCCAACCGTCGACCCTTCACGGGACGAGCGTGCGAAACCGCCGGCATCGTCCGGCAGGACATCGCGCAATGCGCGGAAGGACACCGGCCTTTCGACCAGCGTCTCGCTCGACAGCTCCAGGTCGATGTGGTGCAGCGCTTCGCTCAACTGCCCCACCGCGTCGGAAAGACCATCGGCGAGGTCATCCGCAACCTCGTGCATGCCCTCCCTCACTTCCTCTATTTCGACATCCGTTCGCGACTCGTCTTCGCCGATGAAGACGCAGCCCGTTGACATCAGACCGACGGACAGGGTGCCCGCGAGGGCGAAGGGCCTTGACAGGCTACCATGAACTCGACGCTTCCAGGACATCTCTTCCTCCAGACTCTGAACGCAGGATTGTACAGTCAGCACGGCCGCGTATCGCCGCGCCGCGGGCCACTCACGTGATTGGCGCGGGGGCGTGTGCGCGTCTACGCGCGCTCGGCCGCGGAGGTGTCAGGCGCCGCTGGCCGGAGTCGGTTCGCGTCGCCTGCGGACCGGCCGGCCGTTGACCGGCGACCCGTCACGGATCGATGGTGTGTTGATGAACCACCCCCGGCCTCATCCCGCCGTTTCCCCCAGGGCGCGCATCGCGGCGCTGGCGCGCGAGGACAAGTGGTTCCTGGGGGGGCTGGACGGCGTGGTTTGGGCGCCGCCGTTGCCGCGCTGGCTTCACCGTCCGGGGTTCTGGGATCCCGTGCACGTGCTGCAGCACGAGATCGGCCCCGGATTCTCGGTGGCACTGGTGCGCTCCGATGGGCTGGAAAACCCCCTCCACGGAGCGACATCGGGCCCAATCGGTCGCGAGTCGACGCCGCGCAGGTGGCGGCCCGGGCGGCTGGATGCTACGTGGTCGGACGAGCGAGGGGGCCTCGTCGAGGAGCGCCGCCAGGTGTTGCCGGGAGGAATCCTGGAATCATCGTGGCAGGTGCCCCGGGAGTTGGAGGGCTACCTGGTCGGCTTCACCGCGCAGCCGGCCGACGCGACCGGCGAAGCGGCACGCACGGAAGGCGGTGTGAGCTGGACGCGGACCGTCTCGGACCGGCGCGGACAGAAGTTGACCCTGCGCATGGAGCTCGCGGGCTCTGTTTCGCCCGCCTGGCGGAGCATCGTGCCGTCCGAGGGGAGCGACCCACCCGAGTGGCGGCATTCGCCCTTTGCGGAAGAGTGGGGCGGCGCCTCGGGGACCGCCGATCACGCGTCCGCCGCCGTGCCCGACCCGGACTCCGACGCCGAAGCGCTCAACTCCGGGTGGATCTGGATCGCGGTCGCGCTTCCGCTGGCGGGGCTCGACGACGACGAGCCGGCGGCCATCCGGCTTACCCTTCGCCCTCGCCGCGCCGAGGCTCGGCACCGGACTCGCACGCGCTCGAGCTCCTGGGAGTCGTTCTTCGACGGTTTTCCCCACTTCCGGTGCGGCGATCCACATCTGGACCGCTATTTCGACTACCGCATCTACGGCCTTGGCCTGAACCGCATCGAGGGTCGATGGGGCCCGATCCGGCATCCGGCCATCGCCGAGGGCCCGGAGTATTTCCACGTGCCCATCGCCTACAGCGCGCAGTGCCACATGATGGAGATGCGCTGGCGGAGGGGCGGACGCGAGGCGTGGGGCTCGCTGTTGAACTTCGTCGACAACCAGAAGCCCGACGGCTCATTCCACGGGCGGCTATACCCCGAGCGCCTCGAGAGCACCGACTTCTACCACGCCAACTGGGGCGACGCGCTGCTCGCGGTCGATGACATGCAGCCCGACGCGGAGGCGCTGGCCCGCTGCTACGAGGGACTGACGCGATACGCCCGCTGGCTGACGGCCGCGCGCGATCCGGAGCGGTCCGGGATGTTCACCGTCACGAACCACTTCGAGACGGGACAGGAGTACATGTCGCGCTACATGGCCGTGGACGACGAGGCCGACGTGGCGGGGTGGCGTCCGCGGCTTCGCCTCAAGGGGATCGACGTCACGGTGTACGCGCACCAGCTGTTCCGCGCGCTCGGCTCGGTTGCGCGCCGGCTGGAGCGGCCGGGTGACGAGGCCAGGTGGCGGGAGCTCGCGGCCCGCTGCTGGAGGGCGATCGACGAGCGCATGTGGTCGGCCGAGGCCCGGCTCTTCACCGACGTGGACGGGCGCACCGGCGAGCGCACGGGCGTGAAGGCGGCGGTGGGGTTCTATCCGATGCTCACCGGACGGGTGGGGGGCGCCCGCCTCGACGCCCTGCTCGACCACCTCGAAGATGCCCGGACATTCGGCACGCCCTTCCCCCTGCCTTCGTCCAGCGTGGACGATCCGCGCTTCTCCGCGGAGGGCATCTGGCGGGGCAAGCGACGCAACTGCCCGTGGAACGGACGGGCATGGCCGATGACGACGAGCCACGTGATCGAAGGCCTGCTCCGCTGCTGGCGCGGCGGAAGCGAGCGGGCCGGCAGGCTCGCGGCCGACATGCTCAACCGCTTTGCGCGCATGATGTTCACGGATGGCGATCCCGCCCGGCCCAACTGCTTCGAACACTACAACCCGTACACGGGTCGCGCCTGCCACTTCCGGGGCATCGACGACTATCAGCACTCCTGGATCATCGATCTCATGGCGCGCGGATTCGCCGGCCTCCACGTGGACGCGTCGGGCATCGAGGTGCGGCCGCTGCCGGATGGTCCCGCCCGCGTGTCGCTGGGGCCGGTGATCGCGCGGGGCCGGGCGCTGCACGTCGAGGTGGAGCCCGGACAGGTGAGCGTAGCCGTGGACGGCGAGCGGTTCGAGGGACCGCGCGGCGAGCTCTTGCGAGTTCCGTGGGTTCCGTGAGTCCGGAGGGAGTCGGCCCGCGGGCTGCCGGGCAGGGCGTAGTGCTGCGCGGCGTGGGGAAGCGGTTCGGCGATGTCGTGGCCCTGCAGCCGATGGACCTCGAGGTCCGGCCCGGCGAGCTGATGGTGCTGGTGGGCCCCTCGGGATGCGGCAAGAGCACCCTGTTGCGCCTCATCGCCGGGCTTGAGGCACCCACCTCGGGCGAGGTGTGGATCGGGGGACGGCGGGTGGACGAGGTCGAGCCGGGCGCGCGCGACGTGGCCATGGTGTTCCAGAGCTACGCGCTCTATCCGCACATGACCGTCGCGGGGAATCTCGGCTTCGGCCTGCGCGTGCGCGGGACGCCACGCCCGGAGCTCGAACGGCGCGTCGCGGAGACTGCCGCCGCGCTCGGGCTCGCCGAACTGCTGGAGCGGAAGCCCGGCCAGCTGTCGGGGGGTCAGCGGCAGCGGGTGGCCCTGGGACGCGCCATGGTGCGCGATCCGGGCGTGTTCCTGTTCGACGAGCCGCTCTCGAACCTGGACGCGGAACTGCGCCTGCGGACGCGCGACGAGATCGCCGCCCTGCACCGGCGCCTGGGCACGACGATGATCTTCGTGACCCACGACCAGGTGGAAGCGCTGTCGCTGGGCCAGCGGGTCGCGGTGATGGATCGCGGACGGCTGCAGCAGGTGGGCACGCCGGACGAGGTCTACCGCCGGCCGGACAACCTGTTCGTGGCAGGCTTCGTGGGATCGCCGCCCATCAATCGCATCCCGCTGTCCCGCGATGGCCCGGGACACCTCGCGGGAGGTCCGTTCGCGCTCGAGGAGCCGTCGGGTCCGGATCAGGCCACGCTGGCGGTGCGGCCCGAGGATCTCGCGGTGGCGGGACCGGGGGAGGCAGAGGACGACGCGTCCGGCGGAGAGGCCGATTCGAGCACGGTCAGCGGCTCGCGCGAGGCCGGCAGCTCGACCCGGGCGGGCGGCTTTCGTGCCACCGTGCTCCGCGTGGAGGCGCTGGGCAGCGAGCAGCGCGTGCACCTGGACGGTCCGGGCGACGCCGCGTGGGTGGCGCGCGCACCGCCTGCCCTGCGCGTTGGCCCCGGCGACCGGGTGAGCGTTTCCGTGGCCTGGGAGCGCAGCCACCTGTTCGGCCCGGATGGCCGCCGCAGGGAGGGCGTGCCGCAACCGGCGGAGCAGCGGGTATCGCGATGAGGAGCAGCCGGTGGAAGGACTTCGTGCTCGCCGTTCTCGTCCTCGCGGCGGCGGCCTGCTCCCGCGGCGAGGCCGGGATCACGTTGCGCGTAGCGCTCTGGGCCGGAGGCCACGAACTCGAGATCGAGCGGCAGGTGGCCGACCGCTACGAGGCCCTGCACCCCGGCGTGCGGGTCGTGCTCGAGTCGGCCCCCAACGGATACGAGGAGCGCCTGTTGACCTCGATCGCCGCGGGCCGCCCGCCCGACGTCTACCTCATGGACTCGCCCGACGTCCCCACCTTCGTGGAGCGGGGGTTGGCGCTGGATCTCGCGCCCTACCGGGAGGCGCTCGGTTTCCGGCCGGACAGCGTGTTCGGACAGGTGGCGGACGCATTTCGGCGGGGCGAATCCATGTTCGCGCTGCCGAAGGACTTCACGCCGATGGTCCTGTACGCGAATCGGGACGTGCTCACGGCCGCGGGGGTTGAGGGCCTTCTGCCCGCCATGTCTCCGGGCGCCGGGCCGCCACCCGGCTGGACGTGGGAGGATTTCCGGCGGGCCGCCGAGGCAGTGGTGGCCGACACCGACGGTGATGGCCGGGACGACGTGTTCGGGTTCGACTTTCCGCGCAACCTGTACCAGTGGATCCCGTTCGTGTGGTCGGCGGGCGGCGACATCCTCGCGCCCGGCGGCAGCGGAGCGGCGGGCTATCTGGACGGGCTCGAAGCGCTGGAGGCCTACCGCTTCCTCACGGCCCTGGCGGAGGACGGTCTCACCCCGGGTGCGCAGTTCGTCCAGCAGGGAGACCCCGCCCGCGAGGCGCGCTTCGCATCCGGTGGACAGGCGTTTCTGCTTTCCGGCCACTGGACGCTCCCGGTGTTCCGCGATCTCCTGGGAGCGGGCGCGCTCGACCTGGCCATCCTCCCCATTCCCCACCACCCTTCCCAGGCGGCGGCGACCAGCGTGCTCTACGCATCGGGGTGGGCCGTGCCGCCCAACGCCCGTGAGCTGCGCCGCGCCATCGACCTGGCGGGCTTCCTCGCCTCACCCGAAGCGCAGCGCATCCGGGCACGCTCGGGGCTGGCCATTCCATCACGGATGGATGTGGCGGCGGAGATCGCCGCTGCGGACGGCACCGGGGTGGAGGCCGCGTTCATCGCGCTGGTGGAGGGCGCGCGCATGACGTGGGGCGCCCGGGTGCGCGATTTCTCCCGCATCGAGGCGCTGGCGGTGGAGATCATGGACCGCCGGCTGGTTCGGGGAGAATCGCTCACGGCGAGCTCCGCAGACGTGGCCCGCCGCATCGACGCGCAGTTCGGTTGGTGAGCAGCGTGCGTCAGCCGGTTCTGGACTCCCTCGCCGCCGCCGTGCTGGCGACCGGGCTTGCGCTCGTGCTGGTCGTGGCCGCGGAACGGGTGGAGAGGGCGCGGGTCGGCGCTGCGGAATCCGAGGCGCGCATGGCCGCCGCGTTGTGGGAGGAGGAGGGAGGCAGCGCCGATGCCGTGACCGGGCTGCTCGGCGACCGGGCGACGATTCTCGGCGCGGACGCCGGTGGCGCCGGACCGGGGGCGTACGCCTACGAGGCGGGCGCGCTGGATCCTGCCGCCTGGATCGCGGTCACGCCCGGCCCCGCGGACGGTCCCTACGGCGCCCTTCCGGTCACCGCCGGCGCCATCGCGCTCGCGGGCGTGGCCCTCATCACGGGGTGGGCCCTGGCGCGGCGCCGCGGGCCCACGCGCTCGCGCTATCCGGCGGGAATCGCGCTCCTCTCCGTGGGCTGCATCGCCCTGACCGCGGTCGCCGCCGGACGGTGGGCGGACGGCGAACTCGGGTCGCTGAGCGCCGCCACCGTCGCCCAGGGCGCGCGCGCCGCCGAACTGGCGCTGTCGTCCGGTGCGGATCCGGCCCGCACCGCCAACATCCACCTGGCCTTCCTCGGGCACGAGCGCACCGCCTCGCCGGCCCTGGCGCTGGCCGCCGCGGGCGCACTGGCCGCCCTGCTGGTGGCGCTGGCCCTCCACCTCGCGCAACTCGCCTCCCGCCCCCGCACCCTGCGGCGAACCCTGGCGGCGTGGGGCCTCCTCGCTCCGGCCGCGGCCCTCATCCTCGCGTTCACGCTCGGGCCGCTCCTCTTCTCGCTGTGGATCTCGCTGCACGAATGGCGTCTCATCGATCCCGCGCCCATCTTCCTCGGCCTCGACAACTATGCGGCGCTGCTCGCAAACCCGGAGTGGTGGTCGGCGATCGGGAACACGGCGCTGTTTACGCTGCACGTGCCCGCCGCGATGGCCGTCGCCCTCGCCCTGGCGCTCCTCACCCGGGGGTCGCGCCGCGCTCTGCGCTGGGCGCGGCTCGCCCTCTTCCTGCCCGCCATCACCAGCGTTGCGGCGATCGCGGTCGTGTGGAAGTGGCTGCTGAGCGACCAGTACGGGCTGCTGAACCAGGTCCTCGAACGCGCGGGGCTCGGGTCCGTCCCGTGGCTCACCTCGCCCGACACCGCGCTCGCGAGCCTGATGATGATCGGCATCTGGATGGTCGTGGGCTATCAGATGGTGGTCTTCCAGGCGGGCCTCGCCGCCATCCCGCGCGACTGGTACGACGCGGCCCGGGTCGACGGCGCGGGACCGTGGCAACGCTTTCGCCACATCACGCTGCCCGGCCTGCGCCACACCCTGTTCTTCGTGCTGGTTACGTCGATCATCGGGTCCTTCCAGGTCTTCGGGCTCGTCTACGTGATGACCGAGGGCGGCCCGCTGGGCGCCACCGATGTCGCCGTGTACCACATCTACCGGGAGGCGTGGGAGTTCCTGCAGTTCGGCAACGCGGCGGCGATGAGCTGGCTGCTGTTCGCCCTCGTGTTCGCCGCCACCTGGCTGCACTTCCGCTTCCTCGATGCGCGCCGGGCCCATGGCTGAGCGCGCTCCCGCGTCCCGGATGGCGCGCGGGCTGCTGCTCGCCACGGCATGCCTCGTCATGGCGTCGCCCTTCCTGTGGATGGGCCTCACGAGCCTCATGGGGCAGCTCGAGGTGTTCTCCGGCGGGGGCATTCTGCCGCAGGCACCCCGCTGGTCGAATTATCCCGAAGCCCTGACGGTGCAGCCCTTCGGGCGCTACTTCCTCAACTCGCTGGTGTTCGCGACCGCGGTGGCGGCGGGCCAGGTCGCGACCTCGGCCACCGCGGGGTATGCCTTCGCCCGCCTCGACTTTCCGGGGCGGGACGGGCTCTTCATGCTCTTCCTGTCGACGATGATGGTTCCGGCGGTCGTCGTCCTCATCCCCCGCTTCCTCGTGATCGACGCCCTCGACTGGATCGACACCTACCAGGGGCTCATCTCCACCGAGCTGGTATCGGTGTGGGGCATCTTCCTCATGCGACAGTATTTTCGGACCGTGCCCCGGGAACTGGAGGACGCCGCGCGCGTGGACGGCGCCGGGCACCTGCGCATCTTCTGGAGCGTCGCCCTCCCGCTCGCGAAACCCGCCGTGGCCACGCTCGCGCTGTTCGCCTTCGTCGATGCGTGGAAGAACCTGCTGTGGCCGCTCCTGGTCACCCGGTCCATGGAGATGCGGGTGGTCGAGGTGGGAATCGCCGCCTTCCATTCGACCTACGAAATCAACTGGCCCTACCAGATGGCGGCCGGCGTCGCCGCGGTCCTTCCCATCGCGCTCCTCTTCCTGTTCACCCAGCGGTATTTCGTGCGGGGGATACAACTGGAGGGGATTCGCTAGCGTGCGCGTCGGGGCTCTCGAGGCGCGCCGCTGGGCCGGTCTCGTGTTTGCGGCCGGACCCGACGACGGCATCGGTCTCCGCCTGGTCTTCACGACTCCCGACGGCCAGCGCCGCGAGTTGGAGGACTGGTACTGGATGGTCTCCCGCGTGGGTCCGCACGCGCCGGACGGCAGCTACGCCCGCATGGAGTTCGACCTCGCCGCCGAGCCGTCGTCCGCCTCACGCCCCCGGGAGGGCACGCTGATCCTGGAGTGGTCGCGCCGCGAAGACGCGGTTGCGCTGCGGGCGGTGGCGCGTGCAGGGGGCCGGGTGGACCCGGCGGGGCGCGTGGAGCGGGCGGGCCGAGTGGAGTTGGTGGGTGACGCTCCGTGGGGATGGACGGCGCGGTGGCAGGAGAGGCCCGACGGTTGGCGCGCGTCGCTCGGAAGCGTGGAGATCGCCGCCGTCTTCGGGCCGCAGGCGGGAGATCGCGCGGCCACGGTGGTCGCCTGGGAGCCGAGAGAGGCGCCGCTCCGATCCGCCGGGGCGGCCAGTGGCAACCGGCCCGCACCGGCCGCACCGGCTCGCGCGAAACGCCTTCTCCCCGGGCTGGACCGCTGGATCGACGACGCGCGAGCCGACTGGGACCGCCGACGGCCGCGTTCGTCGGGAGCCGCGGAAGGACTGGTCGAAGCGGTCACGAACAACCTGATGTGGACCGTCCTCCTGCAACCGGAAACCGGACGCCCATATGCGCCGGCCGGCCGCCGCTGGATCTTCCCGAAGCCAGGGGATGGCGCATCCGCTCCCGACGACTGGACGGTCTTCGGGTGGGACTCCTTCTTCAACGCCCTCGCGCTCGCCACCGCGTCGGGACACCTGGCCTGGGAAGTCCTCCTCGCCGGACTCGCGTCGCGCTACCCGAACGGGAACGTGCCCAACTGGAGAAGCCGGCGCGCCGGCACCCCCGACCGCTCGCAGCCCCCGGTCGGCTCCTTCGCTGCGTTGAAGCTCCACCTCCTGTGCCCCGATGAGGACGCGCTGGCCGCCGCCTGGCCCGGTCTGCGCGCGTGGAGCGACTGGTGGGTGGCCGACAAGCGCGGACGCCCGCGCCGCGAGGGGCTCACGCCGGGCCTGCTCGCCTGGGGCTCGGATACTTCGCTGGTTCCGGGGCGCGAACAGTTGCCGGAGTGGGAAGTGGGCGCGAGCGGCCACCAGCGTGCATCCTGGGAATCGGGCCAGGACGACCTGCCGCTGTGGGAGGAGGCAGAGTGGGATCCGGAGCGGGAGGTCCTCGCCATGTCCGCCGTCGACCTGTGCAGCTACCGCGCCCTCGACCTCGAGTGCCTGTCCCGGATCGCCCGCATTCTGGGCGACGCGGCGTCCGCGCGACCGCTGGAGGCCGAGCGGCGGCGCCTGATCGCAACGATGAACGAGGTGCTGTGGTGCGACGCCGCCGGCCTCTACCTGGACGAACTGCCCGCGGGTCGGTCTTCGCGCGTGGCGGCGTCGAACTTCCTTCCCCTGATCGCCGGCGTGCCATCGGCCCGCCAGGCCGGGCGCATGGTCGGCGTGCTGCGCGATCCCGCGCGCTTCGGAGGAGAATGGGTCCTGCCCACGATCTCGCGCGACGACCCCGCGTTCGACGACCAGCAGTATTGGCGCGGCTCCATCTGGCCGCCCATGAACTACCTCGTGCTGCAGGGACTGCGCCGTTACCGGTTCGACGGGCTCGCCGGCGAACTCGCCTGGAGAGGGGCGCTCATGTTCCTGGCCGACCGGCGGCGCACCGGGTTCTGCCGCGAGAACTTCGACGCGCGCAGCGGTCGAGGGCGGGGCCGCCGCTTCCAGAGCTGGGGGCCGCTGTTCGCACTGGGCGCCATCGAGGAATTCGTCGACGCCAGTCCATGGCGCGGACTCCGCATCGGCTCCGGGCTGCCCGCCTTCGTCGCCCACGACAGGGGAGGAGACACCGTCGCCGAAGGGGGAGGCGCTGGCGACCGGGCTCCCGTCCAGGCCCGCATCGAGGGGCTCCGGGTAGCGGGTGGGGTGCGGGCGGTCGCGTTGTCGCGATGAAGACACACCGCTTCCAGAGCGGGGGGCCGCGAACGGGAAGGAGCACCGCAATCCGGTGCGTATCACTGCAATGCAGGGACAAAAAACATCTGGCGCACCGTTTTTCGTTGCACGTGCCGTGAGGCATCGCTACATTTCCCCATGAGTCAACCCGCCGCCATCACAATACAGACCCCCGAGCGACGCACAGCCAGGGCCCAGAGTCATCTGAGGACGATCCGGGCGGGGGTGCGCTCCGACCGGTCGATCGCGGCTGTCCTCGGGGTGTCTCATTCCCAGGTGTCACGCTGGAAGCGGGGCCAGCGCCCCGACCGGGAGAACGCCGATCGTCTGGCCGCGCTGGCCCTGGTGGTCGAGATGCTCCTCCGGTGGCTGGACGTGGACATTATCGAGGAGTGGCTCACCGGGGCGAACGCCCACCTCGACGGGGCCACTCCGTCGTATTTCATCCAGCAAAGCCGGTTGGCGGAGGTCGTGGGAGCGGTCGAAGCGATGAAGACCGGTGTCTTTGCCTGACCTTGGCTTCTTTCTGGCGCGTCTTTCCCTGGGATCCGGACGTGAACGAGGGGAACCTGTTCTCGCCGTCCTTCATCCCGCCGACCACGGGTCGAGGGCGCTTCGATCTGCCGCTGGCGTGTTCTCCCGTCCTTTACGTGGCCGAATCGCCGGAACACGCGATTGCGGAGGCCATTCAGCCCTGGCGTAACCGCCCCCTGCGCCACCTCCACCTGGTGCGTGGCGGACGTCCCCTGGCGCTGGTCGGGGTGCATGTGGCGCCCGAGACGGCGTCGGAACTGGCCGACCTGTGTCAGGCGGACGTGCTCGGTCGACTTGGATTGAGCGCGGACCTGGTCGCCTCCCGCCATCGACGGCGGACCCGGACGATCGCGGCGTCGGTGTGGGACAGCGGCCACCCCGGCCTGCGGTGGTGGTCCAGCTTCTGGGGAGACTGGCACGGTATCGTCCTCTTCACGGCCCGCATGAAGGGGAGCGTGCGCTTCGGGAGCCCCGAGGTGCTGTCGGCCGGGAACTCCGCGCTTCAGGAGGCAGCCGCGGCGCTCGGTATGCCGGTGGCGATCCGAGGGCGTCCGCGTTGAGCCACTAGTGGCGCGCCGAGGTGCCAGCTTTCCATTGGCTCAGCTGCCGCATCAGTGCGGATCGAACGACTTCTGCCATCCCACCGTGAGCATCCAGTCCGTCTCCAGCTGCGGGCCGTGCAGCGACTGGAATACGGGCATGTGCCACTCGACCGCGAGCCGGTGACCCGCCAGCGCCCCGTCGGGGAAATAGAGATTCAGGCCGAGCGGAACGTCCAGGCGTCTGCCCCCGCGGAGGTCTTCCCTGACGGTCGGCGCCATCATCCGATTCATGTAGGCGGCATCGTGGCCCGAGTAGTCGCCCCACAGCCGCCCTTCCCCGCGGACGGACAGGCTGAGCATGGCCGACGGCTTCAGTGCGAACCACGCGGTGCCCATCGCGCTGTGGCCCTGCCGGTAGCCTCGGCTGTTCTCCCCCATGCGCAGGCGTCCCATGCCCTGAAAGCCCCAGGACCAGCTCTCGCTCATCCCCAGCACGGTGATGCCGGGCGTGACGTCCCAGGTGCCGGAGCCCAGCTGCATCGGATAGGGCAGCTGCACCGCGTTGCCGTCGCTCATGGGGGTCACGCCCGTCCGTTCGATCGAGCCGACGGGAAGCGACAGCCCTCCGTTCAGGTGAACCCGCGTGGATCCCTCGCTCTTGAGGCCGATGAGCGCGCCCAGACTTGCATCTCCCAGCCCGGAGGATGAGGCGGCGAAACCCATTCCCATGCGCGTCTGGTGGTTCATCGCGTTGTCCACCCAGTTGGCCATGGCCATGAGAGTGACCGCGTCGCTGGGCGCATACATGATGCCCGCCATGTGCATCGTCATGGTCATGTCGAGGGGCGCCACCATGAAGTGATCCAGGACGCTTGCCGTGGTCTGCTCGCTCGTGCCGTCGCGGTTCCCCGCCATCGACATCCGCATGTAGCGGTACGCGAGCATGTACTCGCCCTGCTCGTGGGTGTGGTCCCCCATCACCGCGATGGGCGCGTGTCCGTCCGGTCGCGAAGATGTCCATTCGTACTGGGCCTGGGCGGGCATGGCGGTGGCGGCGATCACCGCCAGGAGACGGAAACAGCTTCTGATATGCATGATTTGTCCTCTTTCCTTGAGATCCGTTGTGTGATCCGGCGGACGCAGACGCGGTCGGTCGAGAATCGCGACCGCTCCGGGTACGCCGAGGGGCAGGGCACGGTCGTCGGTTCGTCCGGTTTCGTGCGCCGGCGATCAGCAGAAGCACGAACACCCGGCCTTCATCGCGCTGCGATGGGCCGTGGCATGTACCGACGGGATCAGGAAAGAGGAGGGGCGTTGGCGAAGGGGAGGAGGTACGGCGCGCGCTCCACCGGAGGAGCGCTGGAAGCCTGGGAAACCCGAACCGCTTCGGGCCAGGCGGGAGGCAGCCCGCAGACCGTCGTCCTGGTCGGAACCGGCGGGCCGGCCGAGGTCGCACACTCTCCGGCACAGGTGCACGGCGGAGCCTGCGGATCGTGGTGGCCGGCGCCGTGATCGGAGGCTTCGGCCAGATGTGTGGAAGGCGTGCCCCGGTCGGGGTCGTGCGCCCCCGGGGAGTCGGCTGCTCCGGCCGCGTAGTGCCCGGGTTCATGCCCCGGTGCGGCCGCTTGATGCTCGCTCGGCGGGGCCGGCTCGTGCTCGTCCGCCGCGTCGTGGGACGCGTGGTGAAGGCAGGACAGCCCCCAGGTGTCGGGGGCGAACGACGGCAACAGCGCAAGCAGCACCAGGGCGCCTGCGCATCTGAATCCCGTCGAATGCCTGCGTGCGCGGATCATCAGCTGCGAATACTGGTTGTGTTCAACCCGGTCCGGCGACAAACGATAGCGAGACCGGGCATGCCCGGTCCACCTCTCCGGGCCCTGCCGGCGATCGTTGCGCCGTTGTCGCCTACTCCCTGCGTCCCACCAGAACAGCCATGGGCCCCTCGTGCCACGCGATTTCGGCCTCGAAACCCGCGGTCGCCATCGCCGCCAGCTCCAGCTCGATGGGCTGGTAGGTGTCCTCTTCCGCCCACTCCGCGAAGTGCTGCCAGGCTCGTTCCTCGGGGATGCCCCGGGAGACCATGTGCGCGGCCCAGAATGCGTACCCGGCGTTCCGCCCCGGAGGATCCGACGGCATCACGGCATCCGCGTTTACGAAGACGCCCCCGGAGCGGAGAGATGCGTGGATGCGCCGGTAGAGCATGCCCTTGTCGGCCATCTCGGGAATGTGATGGAGCGCCAGCGAAGCCGCGACCGCGTCGCACGCCGGCAACGGATCCAGGAACGACTGCTCGCGGAAGCGTGCCCGATTCCCGAAGCTCTCCAGCCGGGCCCGCGCCTGGTCGAGCATCTCCGCATCCACGTCGACAAGCATGATGGCGCCGACGGCCTCGTGCCGGAGGATCGCCTCGGAGAGCGCTCCGGTGCCGGCTCCGAGGTCGAGCACCAATCCCGGCCCGTCGGCCGCGACCGCGCGTGCCGCGGTAACGAGCAGCGTCTCGTAGCCGGGGATAAAACGGCGGATGATCTCGTCGTAGGCATCCACCTCGACGCGCAGATGACGGCGAACGGAGTGCGACATGAGTCCCATTCTTCGCGGGTGCGTGCCCGGCGTCAATCACGACTCATCCTGTCCCGGTGTCGGCATCTGGCTCGACCATCATCAGGAAACTAGACTTCGGCGCGCGTGCGATGAGTCAATTCCGCACACCAATACGACAATTCGAGGAGTCAGCCATGACCGTCGACATCAACGAAGTCGGCACCACCGCGTTCGTGATCGCCTGCTTTCGGGCGATGGAGAGGGAGCACCCGCAGCCCCTCTTCGAGGACCCCTACGCGGAGTGGTTCGTCACGGACCAGGCGATGGGGATGGCCCGCCAGCTGGCCACGGCCGTTCCGGAGTCCACCAGCATGCTCCGGTTCCGCACCCGCTACTTCAACCGCTTCGTCCAGCGCGAGATCGCCGAGGGCGCGCGCCAGGTTGTGTCGCTGGGGGCGGGTCTGGACATGCGGGCGCACATTTTCGCCGCTCCGGGCGTGACCCACTACGAGGTCGACCAGGGGCCCGTGGTGGAGTACAAGCACGGAGTCCTGCGCGAACACGGCGTGACCCCGAGCTCGTCGGTGCCCCACAACTACCTGGAGGTCGACCTTCCCGAGAAGCTCGCGGAAGCCGGATTCGACCGGAACGCCCGCACCGCGATCGTCTGGGAGGGGAACACCATGTACCTCCCCACGCACACCATCTTCCCGTTCCTCAACAGCCTCTGCGGCGGGATTTCATCGTTCCGGATTGCGTTCGACTACTTCGCCGAGGACCTGGAGGAGCGCAATTTCGAGAGGCAGGAGGACCTGGAACGCATCGAGGCGGTGGAGCGCGCGATGGGGGCTTCGTTCCCGACCGGTTTCCAGGACCTGTCGGTTTTCGAGGCCGAAACCCCGCTGAAGGTGTTGGAGTCGGGGCCCATCGGTGACCTGGGCGAGGCGTACGGCACCGACGACATCGCGGAGAACATGGCGGAGGATGAGGGGCTGAGGATCTATCAGTACTGCGTGCTGGGTACGCGGTAGCGCCGCCATCGGCCCACCGGCCGCCGGCCGCCGACAGTCCCGACCGTTTTCGCCTGCTGCATACCGAGGAAAGGAACCCGATGACACCCACCAATTCCGCCACGCCCGACCTTCGCTATCCCATCGGCAGATACGCCCCTCCCGAAGCGATCACCGAGCAGCAGGTCGATGCCTGGATCGACGAGATCGCGGCTCTGCCCGCGGATCTGCGGGCGACGGTCGCGCCCCTCACGGACGACCAGCTGGACACGCCGTACCGTCCGGGCGGCTGGACCGTGCGCCAGGTCGTGCACCACCTGTTCGACAGCCACCTGAACAGCTACGTGCGCTTCAAGTGGACCCTGACCGAGGATCGTCCCCTCATCAAGGCCTACGACGAGAAGGCCTGGGCGGAACTGCCGGACGCCCGGGGCCCGGTCGGCCCGTCGCTCGACGCCCTGGAGGCCCTGCACACCCGCTGGGAGGAGTTGCTGCGCGCCCTGGACTGGCCCCGGTTCCAGCTTGAGTTCGTGCATCCGGCCGCCGGCCCGGTGCCGCTGTCCAGGAACGTAGGCCTGTACGCCTGGCACGGCCGGCATCATCTGGCGCACATCGAGCGGCTCGTGGAGCGGAAAGGCTGGATGTAGTCCCGGTCAGACCGTATGGCGGGCCCTGATCGCCCTTGCCCGGCGCCGGGCCTTCGCTTCCTCGATCACATCATGCCAGGTCTCCAGCGCCGGGTCGCCGGCCAGTGAATCCAGCACCTGACCGGCCCCGCGATCCGCGCGTTCCGCGAGGATCACCAGCCAGCGCTTGATGAGGCCGTCGGTGCGCAGGCTGAAGGTTGAAGAGCCGAGCCTGGACCTGTGGCCGCCGAGGCCGCCCCACCAGGGGTCGAACCAGCAGCCCAGCGCCCGGACCAGCGCCGCGATATCCGCCGTATGCCATTCGACCCAGGGCTCCGGGATGGCGGGCTCCCTGAGCCAGCCGGGCACGAGAAACCTGAGAATGTGGCGCGCCCTCGGCTCCCGGCCTTCTTCGACAAAGCTCACAGCCTCCGGCGTGAATTCCCGGGCGGACGCAATCAATCCGGCGCCCAGCCAGACCGCGCGCTGAGCCACGTCCATGCCCCGGACGGCAACTCGGCGACGAAGCCGGTCCGCGAACTCCTCCCGCGGCACATGCACCAGCGCCGCCCACAGGAGCGCGTGCAGGGCCGACACCTGGGTTCGCGAACACCGCGTGGGGAAGACACCGAGCAGCCGGGGCACGCCCCGCCGGGCCACCTCGGCGTAGATGGAGTCGCCGGCGAGCGCGAAGAGATGGTTGTTGTGGTCCTTCCCACGGCGGATGAGTGACTTGTGTACCGCCACCAGCGCCTGCGCGCAGGGAAGCGGGTGCGCCCGGACGGCCCTCCGATACCACGCCGGCTCCTCCACGTAGGGCGTGATGTAGTAGCAGCCAATGGCGCGGGCGATGCCACCCGCATCGAGCCCCTCCAGCGCATCCCCGCCGAGCCGCCCGATTTCGCCCATTCCGGCCAGGATCTGGTACGCGAAGCGCGGCACCGTGTCGTCGAAGGGCGGCGCTTTCGCGTATTCCTCCTCCAGCCGGACGATCTCGTCGAGGGAACGGAGATCGTCTCTCCCCACGAGGCGGGGAAGACCGGCGAGCACCGAAGTCAGGAGACCCTCGTCGTCCTGCAATCGAACCCGCAGGCGCTCGATCGGGTCGTCCTCGAAGTGTTCCGGCATCGCGCCCATGTACGCGCGCCCAATCATGTGCCAGAGCCATGGCGACCCCCGGCCCCGCGCCAGCGCGTCCTCGTGCTCGCGGACGCCCGCCATGAGCTTGATTCGTTGGTCGCGCAGGATGGGGTCCTCGGCTTCTTCCAGCCCGGGCACCATCGGGTCTCCATACCCCGGGAACACTCCTGAGGGTGCTCTGTATCCCGGAGACGGCTCGCGGACCGAACGGCTCTGTCCCGTTCCATCGGTCGCGGCGGGCCCCGGGTTGTCGGCCCAGTAGCGTGCCGGGTGGGAGAGAAACTCGGCCAGCGGCACGCCCCGGTCGCCCACCACGAGCGTACGGGCGCCGGGGAACCGCTTCCTGAATTCCGCCAGTCCGCTGAGGCGTCCCAGTCGCGGTCCGCTCTTGACTTCGATGCCAACCAGGTTCGGACCGCGGGAGAGCACGAAGTCGACCTCGTGCGCCCCGTCCCACCAACTGGACAACTCCACCTCGTGCCCGGCCGTGTTGTGAAGGTGTGCGCCCACTCCGCTCTCGACGAGCCGCCCCCAGAAGGTGCGGTCGGCGCGAGCTTCCTCGAAGGTGTAGGTGAGCGGCGCCGTCATCAGCGCCGTATTGAGCACGTTCAGCTTCGGGCTCGAGGCCCTGCCCAGGTACGGCTTGGCGGAGTACCTGGGAAGCCCGGTGACGAGTCCCGCGTCCGAGAGCAGATCGAGATAGGTGGCCAGCGTGGTCGTGTTTCCGGCCTCCTGCAACTGGCCCAGCATCTTGTTGTACGACAGCATCTGGCCGGAATACCGCGCGGCCAGTTCCATCAGGCGACGCATGAGCGACGGCTTGTCCACCCGGGTCAGGGCGACGATGTCTCGCTCGATGGCGGGCGCGATAATCGTATCGAGAACAGCCTTTCGCCAGACTTCCAGGTTGCCGGCCGAGGATGCCGTGCCTGGGTAGCCGCCGAAGAACAGGTATTCGTCGACGCTGAACCCAAACGCGGCCGACATCTCGGAGAAGGACCAGTGCTCGGCATGCACGGGCATGAAGCGCCCAGCAAGACTCTCATGGAGGCCGGTCAGCATGGACCAGGGCGCGGATCCGGAAACGATCACGCGGAGTGGGCAGCCGGTTCGGCGATCCCGGTCCCACTGGACCTTTACGATGGTCGACCAGCCCTTCACGTACTGGATTTCGTCCAGGGCCAGGACAAAGCCCCGCGCGTGTTGGTCGGCGTCCTGGCGAGCCTTCTTCCACGTGTCCAGGAGCCATGCGGTCCGTAACGAGTCGCCCTCTTCGTTCGGCTTGTGGGCATGTTCCGCGAGGCTCTCATCGACCGGGAAATAGCGGCTCGGGATGTCCACCCGCCGGAGCGCCTGCCGGATCATCGTGGTCTTGCCCGTTTGGCGGGGTCCGGTAAGCGCGACGATCCGCGGCGGACCCGGGCTGGTGAGGAAATGGACGAGCTCGTCCAGCCGGGGCCGTGCGAAGGAGTGCATGGAGCAATGTAAGCCATCACGTATTTCTTATCAATGGATTACATGGCCCAGGATGCCCGACACCCACCCACCCCATGCCTGCCGGGACGAGCGGCTTTCCCTGGCCGCCAAACGGGAGAGCCTGAGGCTTCTGCCGTGATCACATGCAGAAAGGACCGGGGCGGCCACCCCGGTCCTTTCCCAACGGTGCAACTGACGCGGCCCGGCCCTGCCGAGCCGCGCTCAGATCGCGCCCGCGATCACTACCCGTCCGTAATCAGCAACAACCCCCGAGTCCGCAGCATCTCGTTCAGTGCCGCCACGTCCTCCGCGATCAGCCTCTCCACGGCAGCGAGGTGCAGCTGCAGTTGTTCGTGCAGGATGCCCTTCACCTCCGTTTCCTGGTCGGTCGGCGGGAAGTCGGCGTTGGAGAGGGCGTTGGTCAGGTAGCCCAGCTTCGACAAGAGGCGTGCCTCGAAGCGGACCGCGTCCTGCCCCTGTCCGGTCTGGCGCAGGTCCACCAGGGTCCCCTGCACCTCGGCGAGCTTGTCCTCCAGGTCCGAGATGGCCTCGGAGAGGGTTTCGTCCTCGGCGAATCGGGCCATGGTCTCGAGCTGGACCCGGAGCGCCTCCACCCGGTGAACGGCCTCGCCCGCGGTCACCACGTCCGCGCGCACATCCCTGAGGAAGGCGATCTGCTCGGCGATGTCTGCCTCGCTTCCCGCCGAGTGCGGGTCCTTGATGACGGTGAGCGGCTGTTCGTGGGTCTCTCCGTCCACGTTGAGGCGCACCGTGTACTGGCCGGGGGCCATCAGGATGGAGATTTGGGACGCGCCGGGGGCCGGGCGACCCTCCTCGCCCACCTGAATGTGCTCGGCGTACATCGGGCTGGTGTATAGCATGATGGGATCGTTCGGCTCGTCGCGGAGATCCCAGTAGATGCGGTTCACGCCCGCGTTGTTGGTGCCCTCGAGGGTGCGCACCACAGCGCCCATGCCGTTCACGATCTCGACCGTGGGGGTCTCGCCGGCGGGCTCGGCCAGCCAGTAGTTGAGGTAGGCCCCGTACTCGGGATCCACCCCGACGGTGGGATCGTCGTAGGGCACCGAGGGCGGCGTGATGGCCCTGAATCGGTAGGCGTCGCGGGGCGCGAACAGGTGTGAACCGGACGCCATCACCTCCGGCGTCAGCTGCTGCAGGGGCGCGAGATCGTCGAGGATCCAGAAGCCGCGCCCGTAGGTGCCCACCACCAGGTCGTTGAAGTGCTCCTGGATGACGACGCCCGACACCGGGGCGGCGGGCAGGTTCTGCTGCAGCGGCTGCCAGTTGTCGCCATCGTCGAAGGAGACGTAGATGGCGTTTTCGGTGCCGACGTAGAGCAGGCCCTGACGCTTCGTGTCCTCGATGATGATCTTCGTGTAGCTCAGCATGCTGGGCGGAATGCCGTCCGTGATCTTCTCGAAGGACGCGCCGTAGTCGCGCGTCCGGTAGATGTAGGGATCGCGCACGTTCATCTGGTGCCCGTCGATGGCCACGTATGCGGTGCCCGGGTCGAAGCGGGACGCGGCGATGCTGCGCACGGCCAGCCACTCGGGCAGATCGGGCATGTTCTCGGTCACGTTGGTCCAGTTGGCGCCGTTGTCGCGGGTGACGTGCAGGAGGCCGTCGTTGGTCCCCGCCCAGATCAGCCCCTGCTCGATGGGCGATTCGGCGATGCCGAAGACCACGCCCGCGTACTCGACGCCGATGTTGTCGCCGGTGAGGCCGCCGGAGAATCCCATGCGGCTCCGGTCGTTGAGGGAGAGGTCCGGGCTGATCACCTCCCAGCTCTGGCCCCCGTTCTGCGTGCGGTGCACGTGCTGGCTGCCGACGTATACCGTGGTGTTGTCGTGCGGGGAGATGTGGATCGGGGCATCCCAGACGAAGCGGTAGCGGACGCCTTCCGCCGCGCCCCGGCTCTGCTCGGGCCACACCTCGACGCCCCGCCACTGGCGCCGGTCCTCCTCATAGCGCACCACGATGCCGCCGACCATGCCGGACCCGGAGGCCGACGACCAGACGATGTTGGAGTCCACCGGGTCGGGGGTGGCGAATCCGCTCTCGCCGCCGCCCACGTGGTGCCACATGCCGCGCGGAATCCCGGTGATGCGGCGCTGGCCCTGGATGCGGCTGTTGCTGGGCCCGCGGTAGGTGGGCTCGTCCTGCTTGTTGCCGAGCACGTTGTAGGGGATCTCGTTGTCCACGGTCACGTGGTACATCTGCGCGTTGGTGAGGCGCTGGCGATACCAGGTCTTCCCGCGGTTGATCGAGATGGACAGCCCCTGGTCGTGCGCGACGATCATGCGGTCGGAGTTGCCGGGGTCGATCCACATGTCGTGGTGGTCGCCGCCCGGGGCGTCCTCGCGCGCGATCACGTCGATGGTGCGGCCGCCGTCGGTCGAGACCGCGAAGGAGGCGGTCAGGAAGTACGCCTCGTCCTCGTCGTCGGGCGAGACGACCACGCGCGAGTAGTAGTGCGGGCGGCCCATGGCGTTGCGGTTGCGCGTGATGCGCGTCCAGGTGCGGCCGCCGTCAGTGGAGCCCCAGACCTGGCCGTCCTCCGTCTCGCGCCCATCCCAGGGGATGCCGTCGCCGGTCTCGAGCATGGCGTAGACGCGCTGCGGGTTCGAGGGCGCGATGGCCACGGCGACCTTCCCCACCGGCAGGTTGGGCAGCCCGATGCCGTTGTCGGGACCATTCAGCTTCTCCCAGGTGTCGCCGCCGTCGCGCGAGACGTGCAGGCCGCCCCCCGGCCCGCCGCTGGTGCGCCCGTAGGTGTGGATCTCCAGTTGCCACGTCCCGGCGAACAGATTGCGCGGGTTCACCGGATCGAGGGCGATGTCGGAGCACCCCGTGTCCTCGTCCACGAAGAGCACGCGCTCCCAGCTCTCGCCCCCATCCATGGTGCGATAGACGCCGCGCTCCTGCTGCGGCCCGTAGGCATGCCCCAGCGCGCACACGTAGACGATGTCGGGATCGGTCGGATGGATGGCGAGCCGGGGAATGCGCCCGGTCTGTTCGAGCCCCATGAGCGTCCAGGTCTGGCCCGCGTCGGTCGACTTGTAGACCCCTTGCCCGATGGAGATGTGGCTGCGGATCTTCCCCTCGCCGGTCCCGGCCCAGACGATGTTGGGATCGGTCAGGGAGACGCCCAGCGAGCCGATCGACTGCACCGGCTGGTCGTCGAAGATGGCGTCCCAGTTCACCCCGCCGTCGGTGGTCTTGTAGATGCCCCCGGAGGCGGCGCCGACGTAGTAGGTGTAGGGGTCGCTCGGGAGCCCGGCGGCCGCCGAGAAGCGGTTGCCCTCGGGCCCGATGTAGCGCCACTCGAGGTCGGCGTAGGCTTCGGGGGAGGGAGCCTGCTGGGCGGTGGCGGGAGCCGAGGCGGCGGCCAGGGCCGACGCCAGGAGGAGGAAGAGGGCGGACGTGCGGAATGCCGTGACGTTCATGGCTGAGCTCGCGGAAGCGGGTGGAGTAGCGCTGATGGTATCTGGGCCCGGGACCGGTGCCGATCATGGGGATATTCTTGTCGAGTATGCAAGGCATCGAACTGCGGCGAAATGCCGGCGCCCGCGGAACAGGCGCGCCGACACGCGCCTCGTAGGATGGCCGGGCGAAATAATGGCCGACAGGCCGGACGGCATTCGCTGAAACGCCGGAGACCGAATCGGTCGTGCGCGAGTCGCGTGGCTCTTCGGCCGATGCCGCGGACCCGTCAGCGAGCTGGCGCGAGGCGGGACACGACCGCGACACGGGTGGCCCCGACCATCAGGTCGATCTCGGCGGAAGTGACCGCGAAGTGGGGCGTGTAGCGGACCGAGTTCGCGCCTCCGTGGATGACGCCCACGCCGTTGCGGCGCATCTCCTCTTCCACGCTTCCGGGTCCGTGGCTCCTGATTCCGCGCTCGAAGGCGCAGCTGACCAGCAGGCCGGTCCCCTGGACCCCGGTGATCGGGCCGTCCAGCTCGGACTCCACTCGCTCGAGCTTCGCCACGAACTCGGCGCCGCGGGCGCGGATGTTCTCCCGCAGCTCGTCCGTGAGGGAGGACAACACGGCCACCGCCACCTCCAGCGCGCGCGGGTTGGTGGTCATGGTGTTGCCGTAGACGCCCCGCTTGTACATGCCCGCGGCCCGACGCGTCATCGCCACCACCGAGAGCGGGTACTGGCCCGCGTTGAGCGCCTTGGAATACGTCTCGACATCGGGAGGATCGGCGCCCTCGAAGCCCGGATAGTCGACGATCGACAGGCAGCCGTGCGCCCGCAGCCCCGCCTGGATGGAGTCGACCACGAGCAGGCTGCCGTGGGCGCGGGAGAGGGCGCGGGCGGCGTCGTAGAACTCGCGGGTCACGGCCTTGCCGGGATTCCCCTCGCCCATCACCGGCTCCATGTAGAAGGCCTCGATGAACCAGCCCTGCTCCCCGGCGAGGGCGTAGAGATGGCGCAGCCGGCCGGTGTCGTTGGCGGGCACGGTCAGGGCGTTGTGGTCGCGGAAGCTGGCGAGATTCTCCTGGTAGTAGCGGCGGGTGGAGTCGGAGACTCGGGCGGGCCGGCTGGTGCGCCCGTGGAACCCACCCTCGAGTGCGAGCGTGCGGATGGCGGCGCCGTCGCGGGGCCCACCCGGGTCGGTGACCTCCTTCGCGTGGATGTCGGCGAGCCGGGAGGCGAAGGTCATCGCCTCCGAGCCGCTGTTCAGGCACACGAAGCGCTCGAACGGGCAGGCGCGGCCGGTGCGATGGCCGATCTCGGCCTCCAGGGCGCGCACCAGACGCGCCTGGCTGGGGCTGGCGGTCATGACGTTGGCCATGACCCGGGGCTCGCTCATGGCCTCGAGGATGGCCTGGGGCGCGTGCCCGAGGCCGAGCATGCCGTAGCCGCCCGAATCGTGGATGACGGCGCCCGCGGAGGTGACGATCCAGGGTCCGCGCGCGGCGAGCGCGACGTAGGGGTTGACGAGGTCGTCGGGGTAGAAGTTGAGGTAGCCGCGCTGCATCTCCCTGACCTGCCCGGCTTCTTCGAGGCGCGCGAGGCGCGGCAGCTCGTGCCGGAAGCGGCGATGACACTCTGCCGCGTCCGCGACCGCCTGGCGAAGAAGGGCGTCTCCCGCGGCGAAGCGCTCGATCACGGCGTCCGGAAGACCGGGAGAGGCGCACGTTCCGCTCCGGTCCCGGATTTCGCGAAGGATGTCGAGCGTGTCCTGGGACGTCGGCATTCGGCGGGCTCCGGGGTGATGGTTGCGCTCGCGGGCGGAACGTGAAGCTAGAAAGGCGCGCGGCGATTGAAAACTCCCGCGCTCGGGAAGCGCCGGTCCGTTGCTACATCGTCGGATCGACGCGGGGAGTCGCCTGTCGCAGTCCCTCCCCCGACTCTTTCGGCGTCTTGTTTTCCTGCTCCCGCATGTGGACCGTGCGGATCGGGAAGGGGATCTCGATCCCCTCGGCCCCGTATCGCCTGTGCATCCGCTTCACCAGCTCGTGCCGGATCAGGAACTGGTCTGTGAACTGGGAGACCGGCACCCGCAGGAGGAAGTTGATGCTGAAGTCGGAGAACTCCTCGTAGCGCACGAACGGTTCTTCGTCCGTCAGCCCGCCCTCGACCTCGCTCACGACCTCTCTGGCAACCTCGAGGGTGACGTTTTCCACTTGTTCGAGATCCGAATCGTAGGAGACGCCGATGGGCAGCGTGATGAGAAGCCGCCTGTGGGGCAGGCTGTAGTTGGTCACGACCGTGGACGCCAGGATCGAGTTGGGCACCAGGACCCGATTGCGCTCGGGGAACGTCCGGATGGTCGTGTTTCTCGCCTGAATGTCGGTGACCGCCCCTTCCTCGCCCGTGGACAGGGCCACATAGTCGCCGGTTCTGATCTGCCGGGACATGATGACCTGAATGCCCGCGAACAGGTTGCCCAGGGTGTCCTGCAGGGCCAGAGCGACGGCGAGCCCCGAGATCCCGAGCGCGGTGACCAGCGTCGTGATGTCGATCCCGAGATTCTGGAGAACGAGGGCGATCCCGAGGATCAGCAGCAGCATCCGGACCACGTTCTGAACCAGCGTCGTCGAAGCGTGGAGACCCTCGGCCCGCCTGGCGTACGCGGTGATTCCGGCAGTGGCCAGACGCATCGCGACGACGATCAGCGTAACGATGACGGTCACGCTCACCGCCGTGCCCACCAGGTCGAGGACGGGGCCCGCGTATCCGGCGGCCGTGACGCCCAGGTAGGCGCCGGCCGCGGCGAACCAGACGATCGGCATGCGATGGACCGCACCCAGCAGCGCGTCGGCCCAGCCCGCGAAGGACAGTTGCCGCGCCCGGCCGGGCCAGCGGGCGAGCAGCCGTTCGCAGAGCCATCCGAGGCCGACCCCGACCACCATCAGCCCGAGGATCATCGACCAGCCCGGGAGGTTGGCCAGGAAATCCAGGGCGCGCGTCAATCCGTTCACTTCGGTTTCTCCCCGCGCGCCGACCCCGACCCGGCCACCCGGAAATCGGCCCCGAGGAACCCGGCATCGGCCGCGAGTTCCCGGTTGTCCCGGGCATCGGAACGTGGGGCGGCGTCAGTCAATCACGATCTCCTCCACGGCATGCACGAAGATGATGTCGTTCGCGGCTCTGTGGCTCTGCAGAACCTCGGTGAGGCGCCCTTCCTTCATATCATCCGCCGAGATGCCCGCGATCAACAGATCCGCGTCGGATGACCGGTACGCCACTTCCGCCTCGATCCTGGCCTGCGATTCGATGGGCAGCGTCTCCACGTTCTTCCTCCCGATCGGTAGACGCCCTTGGTCGACGAGCGCCGACAGCCGATCGGCTTCGCTCGCGTCTCCGTCCGCGCCGATGCAGGCGAACACGCGGATCTCGGCGGTTCGCCATTCGGGGTGCCCGACGATGATGTAGGCCAGCATCAGCATCATGGCCGCGTTCGGCAGGGTCTCGTGGGTCAGCCACACGTGGATCGAGGAGCGGTACCCGAAGCGGAAGGCGCAGGAGCGCAGGACGACCGCGTTGAACCGCGACGAAGCCGCCAGCTTCATGGCGCGCTCAAGCCTCGGGATTTCCTCCGGGTGGTCCTGGTCGAACTCCAGCAGGATACTGTTGTTGGGCAGGCCCGAGATGCCCGGGTACTGGAGCGCCTGGGTGAGCGCGTTTTCGAACGAGGGCGCGATCAGCGTATCCACGAAGGTCCCCGCACGGCTCAGGTCGGAGCGCTTTACCAGCTTGCCGAGTTGGGCGCGGGCCTGAAGCTCCGTGTCCAGGGAATAGTCACCCTTCATGTGCTGCACGAAGTGCCCGAACCCGTGGCGGTGGGAGATCCAGCGCAGCAGGTCGAACTGGGCCACGCGGCGGTCGCCGAACTGGGTGAGCGCCACGAACGACGGACGCCACCCGACGTCCTGCTGCCCGGTCCGGCTCTTCTGCAGCGTGATCTGCAGCCGGCGGACCAGCTGGAACATCGCCCCCTGGAGAATTGCGGCCAGATCGCGTTCCCCCCGCCGGGATCTCTTGAGCCCCAGGTAGATCGCGAGCATGATCGCCATGGCGAGGAGCGCGTAGACGGCGCTCATCTGGATCATCATGAGCGCGCACATGACCGCGCCGACCAGCGATATGTACCAGCGGGAGCGGAAGGTCGGGCGGTACGACGGGTTGCCCGCGAAGTACTCCAGGAAGGACACCGAACAGAGGGTGCCGTAGGTGACCATGAAGAACATGCTCAGGATCTGGGCGATGAAGTCGATGTCGCCGAGCGCCACGAACACGGCCGCGAGCGCGACCGACACATAGGTGGCGTTGATGGGTTCGCCGGCTTCGCCCCGCCCCGACGCCAACGCCGTGTTGACCGTCGAGACCGGGAAGACGCGGTCGCGCGCCAGCGCCTGCAGCGTGCGCGGGGCGACCATTACGGAGCCGAGCGCGGAGGAGAACGCCGCCGCGGCCAGTCCGATGTAGATGGACGGACCCCAGACCGCGATGCGCGCCATGATGAACTGGTCGCCCGCTAGCGCCTCCGGCGTCGCGCTCTGCGCCAGCTTGATCGCGACCAGCGCGTAGATGGCCATGCCGGCCAGCGTCGCGCTGATCGTCCCCAGAGGGATCGACCGCTTGGGATCCTTGAGGTCGCCAGACAGGCCCAGCCCCGCGATCATCCCGGTGAAGGCCGGGAAGCAGGTCGCGAAGACCACGCCGAAGCCATCGGGGTTGGCGATCGTCGACGTCAGGTTCAACCCGTCGGGCCGGATCTCTTCCGGTCCGGACCCGAGCAGGAACGCCGCGATGACGGCCGCCAGGATCCCGCACACGATCCACAGCACGCGCACCCCCTGGTCGGCGCCCTTGCCGAGCATCAGGGCGATCAGGATCGCCAGGCCGGGAACGCTCACCCAGTGAAGCGTGGGGACGCCGCCAACCCGGACACCGATCCATTCCAGGACCGGCTGGAACGCCTCCGCGAACGCCACCAGGTAGAACGCGATCGAAATCGCCTGTGACAGGTACAGCGCGATGCCGATGGAACCGCCGATCGTGGTGCCGAACGAGCGGCTGATGATGAAGTAGGCGCCGCCGCCCGCAACGCGCCGGTTCGTCGCGATCTCGGAGACGGCCAGAACGGTGGGGATCGTGACCATGTGCCCGATCACGATGACCATCATCGTTCCCCACAGCCCGACGTGCCCCACGGCGTAGCCGAACCTGAGGAAGAGGATGGCCCCGAGAATCGTGCTGATGGAGGCCAGGAACACAGGCGCGGTGCCGAAGCCGTGCCCGGTCCTGGACGCAACGTCGGCTGCGCCGCGTTCGCCCGGAGGGGAAGCACCTCGCCGCGGGCCCTGTTCTCCCGAGGAACTCGCTTGCTGGTCGGACATGGTTCGCCTCCATCCCGGTCGATCCAGGGGTTATGCCATGACACCCGATCTCCGGCCAATGTTGCGACCCACGACGCCCTGAGCCAGATCCTGGCATGGAGCGCGGGGCCTCTTCGCGCATGCCGGGGACTGGAAGTCGCGCGGCGAACCGGCTCGCGTAGGTTGTACGGGTGTACCAGCAGCAATGGCGATTCTCCGGCCCGGGCCGGACCCACCAACCTGGAGTTGGACTCATGACGCGTTCCGCCCTCACACTCCCGATCGCCCTCGCAATTGCCGCCGGTTGTGGCGGGTACGCGGAACCGGCGCCGCCCGCGCCCGCGCTGGCTGAAGAGCCCCCGGCGGCCCCGGCGGAGGAGCCTCCGGCCGAGCCGCAGAGTTCGAGCGAACTGGCCGCCCGGGTGGCGACCGTCGAGATCGTGCCCGCTTCCATCGAGGTGCGGCGGGGCGACTCCATCACCTTCCGCGGCATCCTTCGCGACGAGGCCGGGAACGTGGTCGAGGGGGCCCTGTGGGGGGTCGGTACGGTGGGGCCGTTCGAGTTGCGCTCCATCAAGGACGAGGTTCCCGACACCTACGTCCTGCGAGGGACCGAGTACGGCGAGGCGGTGATCGGCGTGTTCCTCGGTCTGGCCGGGCCGTCCGAGGACCAACCCAACTGGACGCCGGCCGCCGAGATCCCGGTGAAGGTGAACGACTACCCGGTGGCGCGTATCGACATCGATCCGCCCGCCTACGCCAGCTACGCCGGGACGTCCTTCGCGCTGACGGGCCGGGCGATCACCACGGCCGGGGAGGAGCACGCCGAGGAGGTCGTGGGCTGGTCCTCGCGGGACGAGACCATCGCCACGGTCACGGGGGAGGGGCGGGTGGAGCTGCGGCAACCGGGCACGGTCGCCGTCGTCGGGGAGGCGGGCGGGGTGCGGGGCGAGCTCACCCTGGAGGTGGTCGCCAACCCGGTCGAACAGGTAACGGTGGCCTCACCCGAGTCGCGTGTGCGAACCGGCGACGTGGTGCGCCTTTCCGCCGCCGCCATGGATGCCTCCGGTGCGCAGGTGGACGACATCGCCCTGGCTTACCGCGTCGAGGCGGAGAGCGGAATCGTCACCACGGCGGCCACCGCCTACACGGACGGCGCATTCGTGGCCGAGGAGCCCGGCCGCTACAGCGTCACCGTCGATGCAGGCACCGCCTCCGAGATGGTCGACATCGAGGTCTTCCCCCGCGAAGCCGCCCGCGAAGTCACGCTGGTGGGACAGGGTCCGCTCGGCACAACGAGTTCGGACCTGTGGGTCTTCGAGGGGCTCGACGGACGCGACTATGCCTACACGGGCACCATGTCGGCCGCGACCATGTACGCTTGGGACGTCACCGACCCCGCCGCGCCGGTCATCGTCGACTCCCTCCAGGTGGACGGCCGCCGCGTCAACGACGTCAAGATCAACGACGACCGCACCATCGCCATCGTCACCAGCGAGAACGCCTCCAATCGCCGGAACGGCATCACCCTCATCGACATCACCGACCCCGCCGACCCCGAGACCATCACGCACTACACCGAGGGCCTCACCGGCGGCATCCACAACGTCTGGTTCGTGGGCGACCTCGTCTACGCCATCAACGACGGCACCCTGGACGTCCACATCATCGACATCTCGGACCCCGCGAACCCCTTCGAGGCCGGACGCTGGGGCCTCGACAAGCCGAACAAGTATCTGCACGACGTGAGCGTGGTCGACGGCATCGCGTATCTGTCGTACTGGAACGACGGTTTGGTCATGCTCGATGTCGGCGACGGCCGCTGGGGCGGAACCCCGACCGAGCCGCAGCCGATCTCCTCCCACAGCTATCTCTACGACATCAACGGCGCGCTCTTCGGCAACACGCACCACGCCATCCGCTACGGCGACTACGTGTTCCTGGGGGATGAGATCTTCGGATGCCCGGGGTGCGACGGCCCGCGCGGCTACATCCACGTCGTGGACGTGAGCGACATCGAGAATCCGCGCGAAGTCGCCGAGTACAGGCTGCCCGAGGCCGGCAGCCACAACCTCTGGGTCGAGGATGATCTGCTCTACATCGCCTACTACCAGGGCGGACTCCGCATCGTCGACGTGTCGGGCGAACTGCGCGGGGACCTGCTGGCCCAGGGCCGCGAAGTGGCGTCCTTCATGACCACCCCCGAGGGCGAGAACACGACCATGGCGTGGGGCCCGCAGCCCTACAAGGGCAACATCTTCGTCTCCGACATGCGCACCGGGCTCTGGGTGATGAACCTGGCCCCGGCGAGGGTGATTCCCTAGCGAGCCGAGTCAAGCGTGCCTGGGCAGTTCGCGCTCCGGCACGGGACAGGCACTCCCCCGAACCACAGGAAGACCTCATGCGTTATCTCGCCGCTTTTCTTCTCTGCCTCGTCACCTGGACCTGCGCCGAAGCGCCGGAGTCCGCCCAGGAACCGGACGCTTCAGCTGAAACGCCTCTGCCGCCGGGTTCTGTTTACGAGGGCCCCGCCTTCGAATTCGAGGAAGTCGTGCCGGGGATCTACCACGCCCGCGGGACGGGATCCCTGAA
Source organism: Gemmatimonadota bacterium (assembly GCA_022822425.1). Taxonomy (GTDB): domain Bacteria; phylum Gemmatimonadota; class Gemmatimonadetes; order Longimicrobiales; family Gaopeijiaceae; genus BD2-11. The sequence goes on from JAJEBS010000189.1 coordinate 30,903, forward strand.
CGTCGGCTCCCATGGGGCGGTGGTGGTGAACGACGACCACGTGCTGCTGGTCGAGTCGCACATCTCCCCCGCGGCGGCGCGGGCGGCCTCGGACGAAGTGATGGAGCTCACCGGCAAGCCCCTGCGCTACGTGGTCAACACCCACTTTCACTTCGACCACGCGCACGGCAACGGCGCCTACCCGGACGAAGTCCAGGTCATCGGCCACGAGTTCACGCGCGAGATGATCGAGAACGGCGGCTCCATGGGCCGTTCCTGGGAGAACTTCGTGGGCGGGATACCGCGCCAGATCACGGAGCTCCAGAACCGGGTCATGGGCACCGACATCGAGGAGGAGCGCCTCGAACTCGAGGACCAGCTCGCGTTTCTGGAGAACTACTACGCGAGCCAGGAGGGGCTGGACCCGGAGAGCCCCAACACGACCCTCTCGGAGCGCATGACCCTCTTCGCGGGCGGCCGCGAGATCCGCATCCTCTTCTTCGGGCGCGGGCACACGGGAGGTGACGTCGTCGTGCATCTGCCGGCCGAGCGCGTCCTCATCACTGGCGACCTGCTACTGCCGCGGCTGCCCTTCATGGGCGACGGCTACCCGGGCGAGTGGGCCGAGACGCTCGAGCACCTGAAGGGACTGGAGTTCGACTGGGTGCTGCCGGGTCACGGCGACCCCTTCCAGGACCGAGCGATCATCGACCATCTGCAGGCCTACCTGCGCGACTTCGAGGCGCGGGCCACGGCGCTGCACGCGCAGGGGCTCTCCTACCAGGAAGCCGCCGTACAGATCGACATGTCCGACCACGCCGACAACTATCCGCAGATCATAGGGCCGGGGGTCCCGGAGATCGCGATGCAGCGCATGTTCGAGCTGCTCGACGGCACGGCGGGATAGGCATCCGAAGACGCGGCAGCCCCTCCGAAGGGCTCCAGAGCCCCGTGGAAGTCGGCACGCCGCCAGCCTCCGCGACGAGGAATCCGATTCTGTTCCAGTGGCTCGGATGAGAGCGACGAGACCTCATCGACTTTTCTCGCTCGTCGCGGCGACGCTGTCCACCGCTCTGTGGGCGTACGCCTGCGGGGACGGGGCCACGGAACCCCCGCCCCGCGAACCGCCGCGGCCGACGGTGGTCACGGTCCTCCCCCAGAACGCCCGGCTTGCCGTCCAGGGCGCGACCGTGCAGCTCAGCGCGCGAGTCCGCGATCAGTGGGCCCAGGTGATGCCCGATGTCGCCGTTTCCTGGTCGACCAGCGACGAGTTGGTGGCGGCGGTGGACGGATCGGGGCTGGTGACGGCGGTCGCCAACGGGACGGCCACGATCACGGCCGCGGCCGGCTCCGCGGCGGGCCGTGCAACGGTAATGGTCCTCGACAGCCCGGACCGGCTGGTGCTGGAGGCGCTCTACAACGCGACGGACGGCCCGAACTGGGCCGATGCCGACAACTGGCTGACCGACGCGCCCCTGGGAGAGTGGTACGGCGTGGAGACCAACCAGGTCGGAAGGGTCGTGGATCTCGATCTGAGCGGCCAGTGGGACGGCGAACGCCAGGTGCCGATACCCCACGGCCTTTCGGGTTCGATTCCCCGCGAACTGGGAGACCTCCCCTATCTGGTTTCCCTGGATCTCGGACTCAACCATCTCACCGGCCCGATTCCGCCCACACTCGGCAACCTCGCGCAACTGGGGTACCTGGGCCTTACGAGAAACAACCTGACCGGGGCCGTCCCGCCCGAACTTGGCAGTCTGACGCGCCTTACCGTTCTGGCACTCGGCGGCAACGCACTTGCCGGAGAGATCCCCGGAGAACTCGGCAATCTCGCCAACCTCACGGGACTGTATCTCTGGGGGAACAACCTGGCGGGCGCGATTCCGCCGCAGCTCGGCGACCTCGTCAACCTCACGGACCTCTACCTCAGCGACAACAGACTCGCGGGCCCGATCCCGACGGAACTCGGCAACCTCGCCAACATGGGCAGCCGCACCAACCTGAGAGAACTGTCTCTCTGGGGAAACGATCTGACGGGCCCCATCCCGCCCGGATTCGGCGACTTCGCCAGCCTGACGCACCTGTCCCTCAGCAACAACGATCTCACCGGCTCGATCCCCGCCGAGCTCGGCAACCTCGCCAACCTCACGTCACTGAGTCTCCGGGGGAACGATCTGACGGGCGAGATCCCGCCGGCGTTCGGCAACCTCACCAACCTCACGTCGCTGAATCTCGGGAGCAACGAGCTCACGGGCACGATTCCGGCTGTGCTCGGAGATCTCGCCAGCCTGGAACAGCTCCAGCTCAGGAACAACAATCTGACGGGCCGGATCCCGGCTCGACTCGCCGGCATCGACAGCCTCCAGAGCCTGTCCCTGGGCGAAAACCGGCTCACCGGCCCCATACCGCCTGAACTCGGCAACCTTCCAGTCCTCGAATGGCTGAACCTGGCGACGAACGAGCTGTCGGGCGCGATCCCCGCCGAACTGGGCAACCTCTCCACCCTGGAAGCCCTGTTCCTGGACCACAACGACCTGGAGGGCCCGCTACCCCGCGAATTCGGAGGCATGTCGAGCCTGCAGGAACTTGGGCTGGCGTTCAACCGCGACCTGTCGGGAGCCCTTCCGGCCGAACTGACCGATCTGCGGCTCGACGCGCTGGTTGCCGAGGGAACAGGCCTGTGCGCTCCCGCGGACCCCGCGTTCCAGAACTGGCTGGCGGGGGTCTACAGGCGCCGCATCGCATCCTGCGTGGAAGAGGCCCCTTCGGCGGCGTACCTAGTCCAGGCGGTCCAGGCGCGTGAGTTTCCCGTGCCCCTGGTCGCGGGCAGGGAGGCGCTGCTGCGGGTGTTCGTGACGGCCCGGCAGGCCACCGGCGCGGGCATTCCGCGCGTCCGGGCCCGCTTTTTCCGCGACGGCCGGGAGACGCACGTGGCGGAGATCCCCGGCACCACCACGCCGATCCCGACCGAGGTGGACGAAGGCAGCCTTCCGGGGTCGGCCAACGCCGGGATCCCGGGCCATGTGGTGCAGCCGGGGCTCGAAATGGTGATCGAGGTGGATCCGGAGGGTACGCTCGAACCGGAGTTGGGCGTGGCGAGGCGGATCCCCGGGACGGGACGTCTGGAAGTCGAGGTCCGGATGATGCCGCCCCTCGACCTGACGCTGATTCCGTTCGTGTGGAGCGCGACCCACGACTCGTCGATGGTGGACGTGACCCGGGCCATGGCCGAGGACCTGGAGGGCCACGAGATGCTCGGGAATCTGCATCTTCTTCCGTTCGGCGAGATTCGGGTGACTGCGCACGAACCCGTGCTGAGTTCGAGCAACAGCGCGTTCGTGCTGCTGCGGCAATCCGCGGCGATCCGGGCGATGGAGGGCGGCACGGGCCATTACATGGGCATGATGGGGAGGCCGGTCACCGGTGCGGGCGGAGTGGCTTATCGCCCCGGCAGGACGAATTTCTCGTTCCCCAGGCCGGACATCATCGCCCACGAGCTCGGGCACAACCTGGATCTGCGCCATGCGCCCTGCGGCGGCGCCGGCGGACCGGATCCCTCGTTTCCGTACCCGGACGGCTCCATCGGGGCGTGGGGCTACGACGTGCGCGCGGGTGGCGAACTGGTCGCTCCTTCAACCGCTGACCTCATGTCCTATTGCGGCCCCCCCGACTGGATCAGCGACTACCACTTCACCAACGCGCTGCGCTTCCGCCTGAGCGAGGCCGACAGTGCAACGCTGAACGCGCCGCCGCTGGCCTCCGCTGCGCCCCGATCCCTCCTCCTGTGGGGCGGAATCGGCTCGGACAGCGTGCCCTCCCTGGAACCCGCCTTCGTGGTCGACGCGCCGCCCACGCTGCCCCGGTCCGGCGGCGCCTACCGCCTCATCGGGCGCTCCGGCGCCGGAACCGAGCTCTTCTCCCTCGACTTCGCCATGCCCGAGGTGGCTGACGGGGACGGCAGCTCCAGCTTCGCCTTCGTGCTTCCGGTGCGGCCGGAATGGGAAGGCAGCCTCGCGACCATCACGCTCACCGGACCGGGCGGTTCCGTCGCCCTGGACGGCGAGACCGACCTCCCGATGGCGATCCTGCGCGACCCCCGCAATGGACAGGTGCGGGGGATTCTGCGCGACCCGCCGCCCGCCAACCAGGTGGCCGCGGACGCGGCCGGCGCCGCCGGATCGGGCTTGGAGGTGCTCTTCAGCCGGGGAATGCCGGGCGCGGAGGGCTGGCGGCGGTAGCATTGAGGCCGCGTGGATGGGCGATGCGGCTGTCATTGTCGCCGCAACAGGTCGCTACAGCGGAGCTTGGCATCCAGTCGTCGACAAGGAGACCTCCAGCCGCACGACCGAGGTCCGCGAAAGCGGCATAGGGCCCGACTTCGGTTTAGATGAGGTGTCGGGTGAACGACGTAGCTGAACCGGTCCTACCACTCACCAAGCGATGAGTGTGATCGGTGGTCATGCGAGCCATGGATCGTGGTCGATCCAAGACTTCTCGCCCAGGACTCTGGCGGCTAGCTGGATCTGCCGGACTGAGAATCGCTTCTTCCGATCATTCCAAGCGTAGAATCGAGAAATCGCATCGTCCGGAGAATCATCCGCCTCTCGCGTAATCACCCAGTGCAGCGTCGACAGGAGTTCCAAGCCGTAGGGTGTCTCGAAACCGGCAACCAAGTCCACCACCCGATCAAATCGCTTCCGCGTGGTCGCATGTTCCTCCAAGAATCGACTCGCGCCCGCTATCCCGGCCGGTATCAGTTCAAGCTGCTTATCCGGCGCATCGCCACCGTCTCGATATCCCGAGATGAAGTGGCCCTCAACCTCGCGAAGTACGTGAGTGAGGTTTTCCGCATAGGGACCGTATGGCCCCTTTACTACACGCAATCGTTCCAGCGAGGGTTCACCAGTCGCCTTCATAAAGTACATGAGCTTATGTACTTCGAGCAGCGTCAAGAAAGGGTCCAGGAGTCCACCCAGATAACGATCCATCAAACCCACCAAAGCCGCTCTCCCCGGCGTCATGTTGGGCGCAGATCGTTGTCGAGCCATCTTCAGATGCTCCGGTGCATCGTGCGGTTCGAAGATTACGATCCTCAGGTCGCTACAAGTCCTCAGCGATTTCTCGATGCGCGACCGCACATCGTACCAATCCAACCCTCCGAGCCCAGTCCCCAATGGAGGAATTGCAACCGATCGGATCCCCATCTTCCGGATCACTCTCCGAAGGGCAAGTAGCCCTGCGTCAATATCCTCCATCCGGCTCTTGCCGCGCCAATGCCGCTTGGTAGGGAAGTTTATGATGTAACGCGGGTTAGTCAGTTCATCGGTCTCGAACACGAACATGCTACCGGGCTGGACTTCCTTTCGCTTACAGGCCGCGGCGTAAGCCTTGAAGTTCTGCGGATAAGCGTTCTTGAATTGCAACGCGATCCCTCGTCCCATGACACCAACGCAGTTGACCGTGTTCACGAGGGCGTCGGCGTCTTCAGCGAGTATGTCACCGGTCTTGAACTCGAACACGCTACTCCTCCCTCACCCGTAGTACCACTCCGGCACTAGGCTTAGAGTGGGTCGATGGTCCGCCTCTTTCAGTACTGCCCTCACACGCCTACCGCAACTCTCCGTCCGAACACCAATCCGGGTAACCAGCTTCCATGGGAAGCACCGTTCTACGAGGAACTCAGCTTGTTTGCCCTCCTTCACCGAACGGGGAATGCCGATACCGCTCCAGTGATTGGCGTTCACGGCGTCCCAATCGATCTCACCAAGCTGCGATAGATCAGAGCGGTCTTCGAAGTAACGTGATCCTGCGTTGGTAAGCGTGAAGGCCCATCGCAGTGGGGTGCTTTGGACCCAAGCGACGCTCTGACGCAGGTCGGCCTCCAAGTGAACAACGAGATCTTGCCCTCCCGTGTAGGACAACTCGCGATGGTTCGCTCGGTAGAGCAAGTAGAGCATCACCGAACGAGGGCAAAAGTAGAAGGGCACACACTGACCGACGAACAGATCCGGGTGGCTGGTGAGCGTAAGCTCGTGCAGCCGTCGATCCTTGATGCTGTTCATACCAATCGTGGTCCCCATCCTGCTCCCCTGCTGCATCAGCTCTGCGACACGAGCATCGCACCACAGGTACCCGTCGGCGATGATTGAGGACAGGCGATCAACATGCACGATATGGTAGATCTTAGGGGCGGCTGGAGGGCCATCAACTCGCGCTTGGCTCAATGGAGTTGGCGACATGGGCCGAGGCCAGCGACCAGCTTGACCCCCGTTGGCTCACCGTTCATTCGCATGAGATCGTCCCTCAGCTGCTTGGTTGGCTGCACGCGCTTAGTAGCGTTCCCCGATCAGACGATCCGCCCCCGCTCCCGGAACTCCTCCGCCTTCTCCTCCATGCCCGTCTGCACGAGATCCTCGGCGGTCGCGTAGCCCTGCTCCTCCGCATAGGCGCGGATGTCCTGCGTGATGCGCATCGAGCAGAACTTGGGGCCGCACATCGAGCAGAAGTGGGCCACCTTGGCGCCCTCGGCAGGCAGCGTCTCGTCGTGGAAGGAGCGCGCCGTCACGGGATCCAGCGAGAGGTTGAACTGGTCCTCCCAGCGGAACTCGAAGCGCGCCTTCGACAGCGCGTCGTCCCATTCCTGGGCCCGCGGATGGCCCTTGGCCAGGTCCGCGGCGTGGGCGGCGATCTTGTAGGTGATCACGCCCGCCTTCACGTCGTCGCGGTTGGGCAGCCCGAGATGCTCCTTGGGGGTCACGTAGCAGAGCATCGCGGTGCCGTACCACCCGATCTGCGCCGCACCGATCGCGCTGGTGATGTGGTCGTAGCCGGGGGCGACGTCGGTGGTCAGGGGCCCGAGGGTGTAGAAGGGGGCCTCGTCGCACCACTCGAGCTGCTTGTCCATGTTTTCCTGGATCATGTGCATGGGCACGTGCCCCGGTCCCTCGCACATGACCTGCACCCCGTGCTCCCAGGCGATGCGGGTGAGTTCGCCCTGGGTGCGCAGCTCCGCGAACTGGGCCTCGTCGTTGGCGTCGGCGATGGACCCGGGACGCAGCCCGTCCCCCAGGGAAAAGGAGACGTCGTACGCCGCCATGATCTCGCAGATCTCGTGGAAGCGGGTGTAGAGGAAGCTCTCCTTGTGATGCGAGAGGCACCAGTGCGCGATGATGGAGCCGCCGCGCGACACGATCCCGGTCATGCGATTCGCCGTCAGCGGCACGTAGCGCAGGAGGACCCCCGCGTGCACGGTGAAGTAGTCCACCCCCTGCTCCGCCTGCTCGATGAGGGTGTCGCGATACGCCTCCCAGGTGAGGTCCTCCGCAGCCCCGCCCACCTTTTCCAGCGCCTGGTAGATGGGCACCGTGCCGATCGGCACCGGCGAGTTGCGGAGGATCCACTGGCGGGTCTCGTGGATGTTCTTCCCCGTGGACAGGTCCATGACCGTGTCCGCGCCCCAGAGCGTCGCCCACCTGAGCTTCGCCACTTCCTCCTCGATCGAGGACGAGACCGCCGAGTTGCCGATGTTGGCGTTGATCTTCACCGCGAAGTTGCGGCCGATGATCATGGGCTCGGATTCGGGATGATTGATGTTGGCGGGGATGATGGCGCGCCCTCGGGCCACCTCGTCGCGCACGAACTCGGGGCTCATGCCCTCGCGCAGGGCGATGAACTCCATCTCGCGTGTGATCTCGCCCCGGCGCGCGTACTGGAGCTGGGTGACGGGCCTGCCGGTGGAACGGAGGGGCTGGTTGTGGAGGGCGGCCGGCATCTCGGCGCCGTTGGCGGCTTCGGGCGCGAAAGACGCCCGCGGGAGCACCTGCCCGACGCCGCCGCGCTCCGCGATCCACTCGGCGCGCAGCCGGGGGATGCCCTGGCGCACGTCGGTGTCCTGCGGGCCCGACGTGTCGTAGACCGTGAGCGGCGGTTCGCCGCCCGAAAGGGAGATCTGGCGCATCGGCACGCGGATGCCGCCGGGACCCTCCACGAACACCTTGCGGGAGTTGGGGAAGGCGTCGCCGTAGTCGCCGGCGGAGGAGCTGGTGGGCACGCTGCGGTCTACGCGGCGCGCGCGGCGGGCCGATGCGCGTCCGTTGCGGGTCTGCCCGTTTCCTGCCTGCCCGTTTCCGCTCTGAGATCCGTTCGAAGTGGGGGCCATCGGCCACTCTCCTGTGCGTGTGGGCCGGAGAAACTGCGGGTGGGGTGTATCGGGACCCCGAATGCCACGGTAAGATAGCGATGAGTGCTTCGAATGGCACAGCAACGCTCACGTCGATGGCTTCCTGATTCAGGGGGCATCGCCGCTCCATGAGGCAGGATTCGATGAACACGCGAATCGCGAAGACGATGGCTTCGGTCGTCCTGACGGCAACGCTTCTCGCCGGGGGGCTCGCGCTTCCCCGGGGGATGCAGGCCCAGGCGCCGACCGCCCAGGCCCCGATCAACACCTACAACGCCATCCACCACCCGGTGGTGGGGCGGAACGGGATGGTGGCCAGCCAGAACTTCCTGGCGACGGAGATCGGGGTGGACATCCTGCGGAAGGGCGGCAACGCCATCGACGCCGGGGTGGCCGTGGGCCTCGCGCTGGCGGTGACGCTGCCGCGGGCGGGGAACGTGGGCGGCGGCGGGTTCATCCTGATCCACCTGGCCGAGGAGAACCGCACGGTGGCGGTGGATTTCCGCGAAACCGCGCCGGCGGCCGCGCACTCCGACATGTTCTTCGGGACCGACGGCGAGGTCGACAACGAAGAGTACCGCTTCAGCCACAAGTCGTCGGCGATTCCGGCGTCGGTGGCCGGCTTCGACCACCTGCTGCGCAACTACGGCACCATGAGCTGGCGCGAGGTGGCCCAGCCCGCCATCGATTTGGCGCGCGACGGCATGGTGGTGTGGGAGGACCTGGCGGTGAACCTCGCCCGCTCGAAGCCGCGCCTCAGCGCCAACCCGGCGTCGCGGGCCAAGTTCTACAGGCCCGACGGCTCAAACTACGAGGTGGGCGACGTCTACCGGCAGCCCGACCTGGCCTGGACGCTCGAGCAGATCGCCGAGGGCGGAGCCGACGCCTTCTACAAGGGAGAGATCGCCCGCCGCATCGCCGACGACATGGCCCGACACAACGGCCTGATCACCATGGAGGACCTGGCCAACTACCGCGTCGTCGAGCGCGAGCCGGTGCGCGGCACCTTCCGGGGCTACGACATCGCGGCCATGTCCGCGCCCAGCTCCGGCGGGATGCACATCGTCCAGATGCTGAACATCTTCGAGAACTTCCCCCTGAAGGAGATGGGCTACGGCAGCGCGGACGCCATGCACGTCATGGCCGAGTCGATGAAACTGGCCTACGCCGACCGCAGCAAGTATCTGGGCGACCCGGATTACCTCGACCTCCCCGTCGCCGCACTCACCAGCAAGGACTACGCGGCGGAACTGGCCCGGGGCATCTCGCTCAGTCGCGCCCGGCCCTCATCCGACGTCGGGCCCGGCAACCTGGCCCCCTACGAGAGCCCGGAGACCACGCACTACTCGGTGCTCGACAGCGAGGGCAACGCGCTGGTCAACACCTACACGCTGATGTTCTCCTACGGGTCCGGCGTCGTGATCGAGGGCACCGGCATCCTCATGAACAACAACCTCGGCAACTTCACCCTGCGTCCCGACATCCCCGACGCCTTCGGGCTGATGGGGAGCGCCGACAACCAGATCGCCGCGGGCCGCCGGCCGGTGAGCTCGATGACGCCGATCATCGTGTTGCGCGAGGGCCGTCCCTTCCTGCTGACCGGCAGCCCGGGCGGGAGCCGCATCATCACCACCAACCTGCAGCTGCTGGTGAACGTGCTCGAGCACGGCATGAACATCGCCGACGCGACGGCACGGCCCAGGATGCACCATCAGTGGTACCCGGACCGGCTGGAGGTCGAGAGCGGCTTCAGCCCCGACGTGATCCGCGCGCTCAGGGCCCGGGGCCACGACGTGCAGTTCAGCGCCGGAATGGGCAGCCTGCAGACCGTGATGTTCTCCGACGGGCTTTTCTACGGCTACGGCGACCCGCGCCGGCCGGGGGCGATGGCGCTGGGGTACTGATTCAGTCAGCGGCACCATCCGGGCTTGATCACCGGCGCCATGGGGGCTTGATCACCGGCGTCATGGGGGCCTGCGCGACCAGGGTCCGACCGAAGCAGCGCCGGGCGGATGCGGTGGGTCTCCTGGCGGAGCGGGCGCTGGCGGCGGGTTGCGGGAGAGGCGAGTCGAGTGCGACGCCGGAGGATGGATCGACAGCTGGTTCAGACTCGGAGCGTCGAGTCGAGTCCGGCACCCGCGCCGAGCGCTACCAGGTCATGGTCCATTGCGATGCGGCGACGCTGGCGGAGGAAGGTGAGCCCGGACGATCGGATCTGGACGGGATCCGGGTTTCCGCGGAGACGTCGCGGCGCATGGCGTGCGATGCGGCGGTGGTCGCGATGGTCCACGCGAAGGACAGCTCGATGCTGAGCGTGGGGCGCCGGACGCGCACCATTCCGCCGCACATCCGGCGGGCGCTGGAGGAGCGTGATCGCGGATGTCGCTTCCCCGGGTGTGGCTGCCGGTTCACGGAGGCGCACCACGTGAAGCACTGGGCCGACGGCGGCGAAACGAGCCTCAGGAATACGGTCCTGCTCTGCCGGCGGCACCACCGTGCCGTTCACGAAGGGCGGGTGAAGGCCGGCGCCCCGCCGACGGGGGAACGGGCTGTCTTGTCCAACGGGGCCGCCCTCTATCGCGATTCCGATATCCCCTGGGAGATCGAGGCAGGGGCGCGAGAAACCGTGGAGGAATCCCTGGAATGATGCCATCGTCCGTTTACGTAGGGCGTGTCGCGCCGATCGGCGCACCTCTTCTCCCTGGATCGCGGGAGAGCCGCGCTCCGGAAGGGAGCAGAGTTTGATGAGAGCTGACTACGAGGAAGACGACCGCTTCGGCCCGCCGGCGAGCCGAGTCACGGACTGTACACGTACACGACCGGCAGCCGGGCAACGTCGGTGACGCTGTTGTCGGTGTGGTGGTAGATGTTCATCCGTCCCGTGCCACAGTCGCCAAACGCGTCGCAGGATATCGTCCCGACCAGGCCGTTCATGGCGGTCGCTCCCACCCGCTCACGCAGCGTCGCGCGGTCGATGTGCATCCTGTCACCGTCCTCCACGGCAACGGATTCGATGGCCGAGAGGAGGATGGTGGTCGCATCATAGGTGTGCGCCCAGTAGGGTGATCCGGGGAAGCTGCCATGCCTGGCCTCGTACGCGGCGAGAACCTGCTCCCCGCTCCGTCCCGTCGCCCCGTTGACGTTCGAGCCAAAGTCCGATTCCGGCCCGGCGAAGTAGATCCCCTCCGATTGCGGGGTTTCCAGGAACGCGGAGACCAGCAGCGCGCCCGCCGAAATCAGGGTCGTCCCTTCAAGCCCGTCGAAGGCACGCGCCTGCGCGGCGAAGGCCGATCCCTCCGTCACGAACAGGGGGAAGAAGATGGCGTCCGGGCCGATTGCCGCGAACTCGGTGAGAACCTCCGTCATGTCGGTGTCGCCCTTCTCGATCGCGGCCTGGGCCGGCACCGCGCCCCCGAGGCCCATGAACGCGTCCGCGAACGCCGCCACGAGGGCAGACGTGTAGGGGTCGCCGTCGTGAAGGGTGGCCACGCTCCGCAGCTCCAGCTGGTTGTAGACGAAGTCCGAGAGCGCGCGGGCCTGGTGGAGGTCGTTGGACGACACGCGAAAGTAGCCCGGGTGATGGTCGGGGTTCGCGTTTCCGGCCAGGTCGGAGGTGAGGCGCGGCGAGGTGTTGCTGGGCGAGATCATGACCAGGCCCGCGTCGCTGACGATGGGCGACGCCGCTACCGCCGCGGCCGAGCAGTTGGTTCCGATGATGCCCGCCACCTTGGGGTCCCCGACGATTCCCGACGCACCCGCGCGCCCGCCCTCCGGCGAACAACTCGTGTCCACCGGATCGCCGAGCTCAACCTGGCGCCCGTGGACGCGACCGAAGTCCTCGACGGCGAACGCGGCCGCCTGCCGGGACACGCTGCCCAGCGTCGGCGCGACCGTCGCCGAGAGGAGCATGCGCATCCGCACGGCCTCGCCTGCCTCCAGCGTGACGGCACCCAGCCGCCCCGGCTCGAACTCAACCGGCGGCTCGACCGGGGGTTCAACAGGCGGTTCAACCGGCGGCTCAGCGGGCGCCTCCGTCGCACTGCGGCATCCCGACAAGGCGAGAACCGCGGCCAACACCGAACCGGACAGCATGACTTCCCTGCGCATGACACTTCCCCTCGGTCATCTGGGTTGAACTTGCCGTTGTCCACCGGAGCGGACGACCCGCGCTGTTACCTGCGTTACTCGGGGCCAGGTTCCCCCATGGCGCGGCTGACCACGGATGAGCCCCAGCGCCGCGCCCAACGTAGCGCCACGCTTGCAGTGACGGCCATCGCGGCGGCAAGCACGTTGAACAGGATGTCGACGGGATCAAAGACCCGGCCGGGAATAAGCCGCTGGATCCCCTCGTCGATCAGGCCCACCAGCGAAGCGGCCATGATCGCGAGCACCGCGGGCACGGGCACCCGGCGGCCCTGACTGGCGCGTTCCGCCAGCGCTTCGTGGATGAAGACCGCGACCACGCCGTATTCCACCAGGTGGGAGCGCTCCGTCGGGACCGACATGCGCACGACAATCAGCAGGTAGGCGGCCGCGACGCCCAGGGCGACCGCGATCTCGGCGCCTCCGGGGCGGACCCTGAGCCCCTGGGTGACGACGGTCAGCAGGACGAGAAGGCAGCCGGCCAGGAAGAGCCATACGGAGAAGAAATCGTTGCCCAGATAGTCGACGAGCGTGCGTGCCAGGCCGAGGGTGGAGTAGATCGCCGCAACGACGACCGCCGTCCACATCCAGAGGCGGCGTTCCCGGTCGGAAGAGAAGAGGGACATGGGATCGATCCGGAGGCGCGTCGACCGTGGCACTCCCCACGGCTGCCGGCGGGGAGCCCCGCCCTACATCACCGGCACCATCCCCGCCTGCGATACCAGGATCAGCAGGGCGCGCTGGATGCCGACGGGGCCGTTGTGGTTCATGAAGAACTCGGCGAGCGAGTGCGAGTTGCCGCCCGCGCCGCCGCCGCCGATGGTGATGGACGGGATGCCGAGCGAAATCGGCGTGTTGGAGTCGGTTGAGGAGCGCCGCAGCGAGGTGATGCCGCCCATCAGCTCCGTCGCCGCCAGCGCACGCTGGATGAAGGGATGATCCTCGGCGATCTCGCCGCTGGGCCGGTTGCCGATCATGGTGATCTCGAGGGTCAGCTCCTCGCCCCCGGCGCGCACCGCGTTGGCTTCCTCGAGCCCGCGCCTCATCGCCGCCTGGAACACCGCGTCGATCTCGAGGAGCGCCTCGGGGCTCTCCGAGCGCATGTCGATCTCCATCCATGCCTCGAAGGGGATCGAGTTCACCGAGGTTCCGCCTCCCACGGTGCCGACGTTGTAGCTGGTGCGCTGGGCCGCGTTGTCGGTGTAGCGCTTTGCCTCGGCGTCGAAATGCGAGACGGCGCGCCCCAGGGCATGGATGGGGTTGCCCAGCCCGAACGCCCCCCAGGAGTGCCCGCCCGGACCCTTGAAGGCAACCCGGTAGCGGTGCGAACCCAGTCCGGCGTTGGTCACCCCGCTGTGCCCCAGCCCGTCGATGGAGATGAACGCGCTGAAGTCCGGCGAGCCCTCGCGGAACAGATGCTTGACCCCGCGCAGATCGCCGGTGCCTTCCTCGCCCACCGTGCCCACGAACCAGATGTCCTGATCGGTCTGGATATCGGCGGCGTTCATGGCGCGCAGCACCGCGAGCACGGCCACCAGGCCACGGGTGTCGTCGGCGATGCCGGGTGCGAACAGCGTATCCCCGTTCTCGCGGATGGTCACGTCGGTGCCCTCGGGGAAGACCGTGTCCAGGTGCCCGGAAAAGATCATCGTCCCGGCGCCGTTGCCGCGGCGCAGGCCGATGACGTTGCCCTCCTCGTCGACCCAGGTCGAGTCGACGCCCGACTCCAGGAGCAGCTCCAGGAACCGCTGTCCGCGCACCTCTTCCATGAACGGCGGCGCGGGGATCTGGGTGAGCTCGCGCAGGGTCGCGATGGTCCAGGGATCGTTCTCCTCGATGTGGCGGAACGCGGCCTGAACCGAGGGATGTTCCATGAGGGCGCGCACTTCCGCTTCCGCGTCGTCCTGAGCCGAGGCGAGCGATGTGACGCCGGCGAGGAGCGCAGCAACAAGGAGCAACGGGGCGGTGAGCGTGGATGTGAGCAGAGGGGCGACGAAACGGCTCATGGGTCTCTCTGAAGCATCAGGGTGGGGACGATCGAGGCGGCTTCGGCAATCGATTTGCGTAAAACGGGCGGCAGGTGGGCTCACCAGCGGGGGAAGAGCCATGAGAGCGCCTCTCCGATCTCGGGGTGCCGGATCGCGCCCCCGAGGTGGCCGGTCCAGGCCAGAACGTAGCTCAGGAGCAGGGTGCCAACCACCACGATCCCGTTCAGCCACCCGGGCACGGGCTCCTCCTGCATTTCGCGGAGTGCCATCTGGAGTGCGGTGAGCGCCAGGAGTATCAATCCGAAGAAGGCCGCCCTGCCCAACACCGCGTGCAGCTCCACCAGGTCGCGCATCGGGGCCAGCTCGCTCTCCATCGACTCGAAGGCGGTCGGGCCGGAGAAGTACGCGGGCACGCCCACGACCGCGCAGGCCACCAGCAGCCAGCGGCCGATACGGGCAGCGGGCGTGTCGTGGCGCAGGCGGGCGCACACGAAGAGAACCAGCGCGAGGGGGCACAGAATGACCGGCAGGTGCACGGTGAGCAGGTGGAGGTGCGCCGCGCTCACGATGGAATCCGGGCTAATTACGGCCGGTCCCGACGGCCTCCTCGGCGGGCACGCCCGCGTCTACCGCCGCGAAGTCCAGCTCGCTGCCGCGCATGCTGTGCGGGATGAGGTACACCACCGTCATAACGAGCGCGGCCACTCCCACGGTCACCCGGCCCGGCCCCGCCTTCCGTTTCGGCTTCACCCCCAGAGCGAACGCCGCGAAGACCCACACCACCCACATGATGAGCAGCTTGTTGTCGGTCAGGTCGTAGCCCCAGGGGAAGCCGGTCCAGTACTCCCCGAAGGCGTAGTTCTGGACGAAGGGGCCGAGCACCAGGCCGCCCACCGTCATCCCGATGAGGGTCACCCAGACGAGCGTCCGCATGTTGCCCGGAGCGAAGAGCGCCCCCAGGCCTGTGCGCATGCCGATCAGCACGGTGAAGAACATCGCGATCACATGTGAGATCAGCAGCGGGGCGGGAACCGGATCCTTGTAGCGGAGGATGATGTTGGCGTCCTCGCCCTGCTCGGCCGGGATGCGCACCGCGCCGCCCGCCGTCTCCAGCTCCACGTAGTACTCCATCTTGCCCGCGGCCGGCTGGACCGGCAGGTACGCCGCCAGCTCCGGACCCTCCTCCCCTTCCTCCACCGCCATCGCCACCGTGGTGAAGTCGTCGCTGGTGGGGTAGCGCCGGTAGGTCATCGTGCCGCTCGCGCTTGCCCCCGGCCGGGGCAATGCAACCCGGGCGCGCTCGATGGTCTCCTGGCTCCGCACCAGCTCGTAGCGGTACGCATCGGCACCCACGGCGACCTCGCCGCGCAGCGGATAGGTGGGGCCGGTGCGGCGCTGGTAGATCGCGGCCCCGGCCATGATCAGGACCGCGCCCACCCAGAGCAGGGCTCCGCGCCAGCGTGAATGTCGGACGTTGTCCATCAGCACCTCACTCCGGCCAAAGCCAGCCGAACGTGCCCGCGGTCACAACCCCGTAGACCAGCCCGTCGAACATCGACTTGAGCGTCGTCGACCACTTCCGATGGTACCAGATCGAATTGAGCGGCAGCGCGACCGCGTAGCAGCAGAACGCCACCGTGCCCGCGAGGCGGAAGACCGTCAGATACTCCGCCCCGGGCGCCAGCGTGCGTCCGGCGACGTAGGCCACGATCACCCCCACCACGACGCAGTAGACGAACCACTGCGCCAGGTTCCTGTTCATGCTCGTGAACGCGGCGGGGTCCGCCACCGTGAAGAAGGCGACGGGCCCCTTTGCCAGCTTCGCCTGGAACGCCTCCGACCTCATGACCTCGGGGCTCTCCGCGTGGGGGAAGAAGTAGTCGCCCGGCGCGAGGTTGGCGGGCCTCAGCGCATCCATCACGTCGTCTTCGCCCTCGATCCCGCTGAAGTCGTTCTTGTGATAGCCCAGGACCATGTGCATGACCGAGCTGGCGACGAAGACGAGCACGGCGGCGAGCAGAACCGGTAGCCAGAGGGCGAGAATGGGAACCATTGCATCTCCCGGGGAGCAACTGCGGGGGAACCGGAAGCAAAGCTAACCCTGCCGCGCGCGCCGATCAAAAGCGCGATGCGCGCCGGAACCGGCTCAGCCACTCTCTGCCTGAATCTCCGCCGCGACCCGCTGCACGTCGTCCAGCACGCGCAGGAGGTTGCCGCTCCAGAGCATGCCGATCTCCTCCTCGCTGTAGCCCCGCCGGACCAGCTCCAGGGTGACGTTGAAGGTCTCCGAGGCGTCGTCCCACCCGGTGACGCCCCCGCCTCCGTCGAAGTCCGAGCTGATGCCGACGTGCTCGAGCCCGATCAGCCCGACCATGTAGTCGATGTGGTCCACGAAATCGGCCACGTCCACCGGCGGGGTGACCGGCGCCACTTCCATCGCGATCCGCTCCGCCGCCGCGTCCTGGACCATGCGCAGCCCGGCCTGGTAGGCCTCGCGCTCATCGGGGCTCATCGCCTGCAGCGCCATGAAGAAGGCGCGCCCGCGGCCGCCTCCGATGATCTCGAAGTCCATCTCCTCGGCGACCTCGGCGAGGACCATCTGCGAAGCCTGCTGGTACGCCTGGTTCTTGGGCCCGTCGACGTAGCCGCGGAAGGCCACGGTCTGGACCACGCCGCCGTTGTCCCGGAGCGCCATCAGCTGCTCGTCGTCCAGGTTGCGGCTGTGGTCGTTGAGTGCCCGCGCCGAGGAATGCGAGGCCATCACCGGGGCCCGGCTCAGCTCGAACACCTCCATGTTGGCCCGCTTCGAGGGATGCGAGATGTCGATCATGATGCCGACCCGGTTCAGCTCGGCCACCGCCTGCCGGCCGAGATCGCTCAGCCCGTCGTGGAGCCAGTCGTCCAGCGCCTCCCCGGTGTTGGAGTCGGCGAGCTGGCTGTGGCCGTTGTGGGCAAGCGACAGGTAGCGCGCGCCCCTCTCCTGAAACTCCTGGATGCGGCCGATATCCTCCCCGACCGGATATCCGTTCTCGACCCCGATCATGGCCACGCTGCGCCCCTCCCCCGCGATGCGGCGGACGTCGTCGGAGGTGAGGGCCAGCCCGATGCGTTCGGGGGCGATCTCCTCGGTGAGGCGGTGAATGGCGTCGAACTTGGCAATCGCCTGGTCGTAGGCTTCGGCGTACCCCGCCGGCGTCAGATCGCCCTGGCCCACGTAGACGATGAACCACGCCACGTCCAGCCCGCCCGCCTCCATCCTGGGCAGGTTCACCTGGGTGGGCAGGTCCATGGTGTAGTTGAGTTCGGCGGTGAAGTTGGCCGGGTTGATGTCGGCGTGGGTGTCGAGCGTGATGACGCGCTCGTGGATGCCGCGGGCGCGTTCCATCAGCTCCGCGTCGGCCTCGCTGCCCGCGTCGGCCTGCGGGGCGTTGGTGCACGCGCTCAGGCTCAACAGCAGAACGGGCGGAATGGCGTAGCGCGCAGAGTGAATGACGCCCTTCGGTGTGTGCCCTGTGGTGTGCCCTTCATACATCGGTGCCTCCCTTGGCCGGCCGGATCACGGATGCCAGCCAAATTAGCACCCGAGGCGGCGACTCGCTCGCACGCGCCTCCGGGGCACGCGGGCTGTTACGGCTCCGGCTGGGAAATGCGCGCCACGATCACCCGGGCGGACGGCGGAATGTCGAAGTAGAACGCGGCTCCGTTTCCGGCGCCGCGCGCGCGGAAGTCGTGGATGCGGAAACCGCTGGCAGCCAGCCGGCCGTCGAAGGTGCGGGTTCCCGAGGTGGCCAGAGGCACGGCGATCGGCGCGAAGTCGTCGGCGGTGTCTTCCCCGACGGTGGTCACCGGCCAAGGGTAGAAGCCGGGCGGGTCGGGCTGACTGAAGACTTCCGTCGCGGTCGGGAAATCGTAGGTGGTGAAATGGGGCACACCGGCGCCCGCCGCGCTCTCGCTCCCGGCGAAGGTCATGGCGATGGCGTGGTCGATCAGCAACTCCTCCATCGGCCTGCCGGTGACGGCGGCGAGGCCCGCGACCCCGGCCGTGGTCAGCGAGTCGTTCAGTTCGCGCATGAAGCGCTCATCCGCCGCCGCAGTGCCGGTCCCAACCACCCAGTCCCTCAGGAAGCGGTGGAAATGCCAGCCCGACCCGTACACGTCCCCGATCTCTCCACCTCCGTAATGGAAACTGAGCGCGCTCGAATCCGGGGAGATCGCAAAGACGGTGCGCGCCATCGCGGTAAAGGTCCCGTAGGCCTCGGCCCGGGCGTTGCCGCCGGTCGACCGGAACGCGTTGCGCAGATCCTCTCCCGTAACGCGATCCCTCATGGCGGGCCCGCCGGCGCGCTGCCACGCCAGGCGCGAGGACACTTCCTTGGCGATGTCGGCGGTCCCTTCTTCGATCCAGAAGGGATGGAATCGGCTGGCACTTCTTCTGCGATATCCCTTGTACAGCGAGCTCACGTGCTTCATCTCGTGCACCATCGTGCCCAGCGCCCAGAAGTCGTTGCCGCCGATGTCGTCGATGGACTCGGCGCCGAAGTGGATCAGCTCCATTTCGTTCGACGCCGGACAACTGGTCCGCGACAGCGTCATGTCGGCGGACCACACGTAGGCCAGGGTGGCGCCGGGCAGGTCGGGACGGATGAGAACGTTCACGATGCCGTCCCCGTTCACGTCGCTCACGCCGCCGAAATACCGCTCGATCACCTCTGCTCCGTAATCGGCATAGTAGTCGAGGATCCGCCGGACATTGTCGCGCGAAGAGGTTGTCTGGTATTCGTAGAAGGCCAGATGCTCGTTTTCGGCGACCAGCCTGGCGGTGACCGTGGTGTCGACGGTGCAGCTGCTGGCGAACGCGTCGCCGAGACGGATGGTCAGTTCCTCGGGCGCCCGGCCTCTCCCGGCCCCGCCGCCGGTTGCCTGCGCCACCTGTTGCGAGAGATCCGGGAGAATCGGGAGAGGCCCCTCCGCCGACAGGCGTTCCACCAGCTCGGCCTCGCTCCGGCGCAGGCGCGCGTGGCTCCGGGCGTAGGCGCGTTCCCGTTCGATCAGTTCGTCCAGCCAGGGGCCTCCGATGGAAGCCGCCTCCTGGCGCGTGCCGCTGCGCGCCCGCTCCGAGCTCGCCACCATGGCCGCGGCGGACCCCGTGAAGCTCCCGGCGACGCTGAGTCCCACATCGTAGAGCCGGGGACTCTCCGGCGTCTCGGTTCCCACCATGGTGACGCGATAGTAGGCGCCCGCCCGCGGAGCCCGGACGAAGAAGCCGCACTCCCCGCGCTCGCCCGCGCGGAAGACCTGATAGTCTCCTTCATCGAGGCCCAGCGCGCCCTCGCACACGCGCAGCGAAAGCGCCGCGCTCGCCCGCCTTCCCTGCGCGTTCCTCACGCTGACGCGGAATTCCGTGAAGCCCACCGCACGCGGCGTGCCGGTGATCAGCCCGTTGCTCGTGAAGGCCAGTCCCTCGGGGAGGCGCGTCCCGCCTTCGAGGCTCCACACGAGACCCTCGGTCGTGCCGCCGCGCGCGACCAGCTGCTGAGCGTAGGGGATGGCGACGCGGCCGACGTCCAGTGAGTCGGAAGCGATGAACAGGTCCGCGGCGCCGACGAAGTCGTGCTGGAGGTTCTGTCCCGTCGAAATGGTCTGAGTGAAGGTGGTTGCGTCGAAGGCGAAACCGGCGGTAGTCAGCAGAGATACGGTGTACTCGCCCGGCCGCAGCGCCACGAACTCATAGCGGCCGCTGGCGTCGGTCGTGTCCGCCGCCTCCTGCAGGCCGGTCATGCCGAGCGCGATGCCCTCCACCGGTTCCGGCTGACTGCCCTGGGTCACCGCGAGCACCCTGCCTCTGATGGAGGAGGTGCGCAGATACTCGCCGGGAAAGTCCGCGCGCACTTGCTGCCCGGCGGACGTGATGGTGATCGATGCGGTGGTCCGCGAGAAGGTCACGTCGTTGGGGATCCCGCTCGCGAGCGTCACGGTGTGCGATCCCGCAGGCACCGAGACGAACTGGAAGCCACCGTCGGCGCCCGTCGCGGTCGACTGGGCGGCGGCACCAGTCAGCGACACCAGCACGCCCGGGAGCGGCGCGCCCTCGACCGTCACCTGGCCGATGACCGTGCCCGTAAGGGCGGGCGGCAGCGGGGCCGGATCGACCGTGCCGCCATCGCCGCCGCAGCTGGCGGCCAGGAGCCCGGAAAGCGCCCCCGCCAGCAGTCCTCGCCATCTCATTGACAGATCTCCGATATCGGCTTGTTTCGCAGCGTTGAAGGATATGACGAAGGACAATCCGTCCCTCCGGCGTCTCCGAAGTTACTCATTCGGGCCCCGGCGCGCGCGGCCAGGCAAGGATCGGTGCCAGCCGGACTCACCTCGGCTGCGTGCCCGGCTCCGTCACCGTGAGGGTGGCCGCATCCGCGTCCAGGCGCGCCATGGCGAGCACGGGGATCGTGCAGTTGTGCTCCGTGTGACCGAAGGGCAGGTCGGTGACCGAGGGGGCGCCGAGCCGGCCGGCGAACTCCGCGAGCACGGCGGTGATGGCGTCGGAGCCATCGCGCACTCCGGTAAACCGTCCGAAGGCGAGTCCCGCGACGCCGTCCAGAACGCCGGCGCGCAGCAGTTGGTGCAGCATCCGGTCCACCCTGTAGGCGGGCTCCCCCACGTCCTCGAGGAACAGGATGCGGGCGCGGGCGGAGACGGCATCCCGCGACCCGCAAAGAGAGGCCAGGATCGCGAGATTCCCGCCGATGAGCCTCCCCTCCGCGCTCCCTCCCCGCAGCGCATGGGGCGCGGGATCTTCGGGGCGGGAAGACAGCCGTCCCGGAGCTTCTCCGGAGAAGAGCGCGGCACGGAACGACGCCTCGGTTTCCGGCGGGAAGTCGGCTCCGGGGTGGGGTCCGTGGAGGGAGACGACGCCTGCTCGCGCATGCATGGCGTGAATGTTGGTGTTGTCGCTGAAGCCCATGAAGGGGATGGGGTCGCGACGCTGACGGGAGAGATCCAGCCCGTCGAGGATGCGCAGCGTCCCGTACCCGCCCCGGAGCGCCCACACCGCGCCGGTTGCCGGGTCATCGAAGGCGGCCTGCAGGTCCGCGAGCCGCTCCTCGTCGCTTCCGGCCAGGTAGCCCCGCCGGCGGGCGGCCGCCGGGTACACGACCGGTTCCAGCTCGAGCCTCCGGCAGCGGTCGATGGCCTTGTCGAGGATACCGGGCCCGAGCGGCCCCGCCGGGGCCACCAGCGCCACCCGGGCGCCGGGGCGGAGTGCTCGCGGCCGGAGCGGCGGGGCGTCGGGGTCCATCCCGGTCATCCGCGCGCCCGTCTCCCGCTCGGTGCCGAGCCGCCGTAGCGGGGTGCGATCCCGGAGGCGCCTGGAGCACCTTCGACATCGCCCGCGGCCAGCCCGGCAAGCAGCCGCTCGTGGATGCCTCCGAACCCCCCGTTGGACATGATCAGCACCACGTCGCCGGCGCGCGCCCCGCGGATGATGCGGCTGACGATGCCGTCAACTGCCGGTTCGTAGTCGGCTTCGATGCCCCGGGCGCGCAGCGACGCGATCAGCTGCTCCGGGTCCAGCCGGGTGGCCTCGTCGTAGCGTTCGGGGCGGAAGAGCCCGGCCACGATGGCGTGGTCGGCCTTCCCGAGCGCCGTCCCGTAGGCCTCCTGGAATTCCCGCCGCTGCGCGGTGTAGCTGCGGGGCTCGAAGACGGCGATCAGCCGCCGGCCGCGGAACCGCTGCCGCGCCGCCTCCAGGGTGGCCGCGACCGCGGTGGGGTGGTGCGCGAAGTCGTCGACCACGGTGACGCCCCCCGCCTCCCCCCGCACCTCCATGCGGCGGCGGACGCCCCGGAAGGTGCGCAGACCCTCGCGGATCGCGTCCCACGGCGCGCCCGCCGCGGCTGCCGCCGCCATCGCCGCCAGGCCGTTCAGGACGTTGAAATCCCCCGCGAGCCGCATCTCCACCTCCCCCAGCATCTCCCCGTCCCGCCGAACCGCGAAGCGGGTGCCCGCCTCCCCACAGCATATTCGCTCGGCCCGCCAGCGCGGATGCGAAGGTGCGCCTTCCGCGGTCGGCATCCCGGTGTCCAACGGACCGATGCCGAACGACTGCACCGGCGCGCGCGACACCCCGCACATCGCGCGCAGCGCCGGAGAATCCCAGCCCGCCACCAGCGTTCCCGCCCGCGGCACCAGGTTGATGAAGCGTTCGAAGGCGAAGTGGTAGGCGATGTCGTCGCGGAAGATGTCGGCGTGGTCGAACTCGACGTTGCTCACTACCGCCGTCCAGGGCAGGTAGTGCCACATCTTGGGACCCTTGTCGAAGTACGCCGTATCGTACTCGTCGGCTTCGATGACGAAGACCTGGGAGTCCGTAAGCCGGAACGAGACGCCGAAGTCCTCCGGGATGCCTCCGATGAGAAACGAGGGCTCGAGCGCCGCGGCCTCCAGCAGCCATGCTACCAGGCTCGCGGTGGTGGTCTTGCCATGGGTGCCGGCCACCGCGACCACGTGGCGGCCCTCCAGAAACCGCTCCTTGATCACGGCAGCCGCCGACGTGTATCGGAGCCGCCGGTCCAGGACTTCCTCGAGCTCCGGGTTGCCCCGGCTGATCGCGTTGCCCACCACGACCACGTCCGGGTCGCCGGCCAGATTGGCCGGATCGTACCGGTCCGCGTACTCGATGCCCAGATCGTCGAGCATCAGCGACATGGGGGGATAGACGCCCTGGTCGGATCCGGTCACCCGGTCGCCCTTCGCGCGCAGGAGCCCGGCGAGCGAAGCCATCGCGGTGCCCGCGATCCCGATCAGATGATAGTGCATGACGTCTCGGAGGGCCTCGCGGTGTCCGCCCCCGGCATCACCCTGTTTGCCGTTGCGGCGATGCCCGTGGCGTGGTGTCCATCTCGCGCATCCATACGGCAACAAGCGTGCCCACTGCGATGACCGCCAGCACGCCGCCCAGCCTGGCCCCCGGGTACGGTCCGGTTGCTGCCTGCACGAGGAAGTCGGCGCAGGTCAGGGTCCCGACGATGCCGGGCATCAACGCCGGCGCCGCCGCACCGAGTCGCGCAAGCCCGAAGAAGGCTGCGCCACCCAGGAGAGCGGTGGGCACCCACGTGAGCACCGACTCCTCGAGCGGCCCGGGAACGAAGAAGATTCCGGCGGCCAGCATGCAGACCCACAGCGCGATGCGCCAGCGGAGTCCGGCGCCCGATCTCAGCGCGAGGCCACTCATCAGGAGCAGCCCGGTCGTGGCAAAGAGGAACCCGGTAGTCGCCCCAAGTGGGCCGGCCAGGGTCGGGATGAAGGAGTTGGCCCCCGTTACGTCGGGCCACGCGGGAAGCCCTCCGGCGACCCACCCCGCGAGCGTCATGAGACCCAGCAGGGCAGCGCCCAGCGCAAGGGCGAGCGAGCGCGATGCCGGCACTCCGGCCTGCCCGCCCCGTCCCTCCCGGAGCCATCTGTGCGCGAGCGCGGTCCCCAGACCGACCGCCGCTGCCCCGAAGAGGACCCCGAGAACGCCCGCGAAGACGGCAATCCCCGCCTGAAGGCCCCACGGCTGCGCCGGCGAGAAGATCGCCTCGGTGGCCGGCCAGGAGTTCGCCTGTCCGAGGCCCAGCGCCACCGCCGCGAGCAGCGCGGCCCCGACGAACAACCGCGTATCCAGTCCGCGCTTCGCCCACGTGACCACCGACAGGACGCATGCCCCGGCAAAACCGAGCACGAGCACCAGTGCGGCGCACAGGTTCACCAGGTTCCGGAGCGCTTCGCCGTCCCCCCGGGCGAGTTCCCACTCCTCGGGCACGTTCACGAAGCGAGTCACGTCCACGACTTCGTCACCGGCGAGCAACACCGTCAACCGCGCTTCTCCGGGTATCTCCGAGAGGACCGCCCGGTCCTCAAAGGTGAATCGCCAGTCGGTGCGCTCCGGCCGCGCCGTCTGGACGGCGCCGACTTCGTCGATGGACTCCCGGCCCATTCCGTACCTCGCCTGCACGGCACCGAGCGCGGCCGCTCGCGCGTCCTCCTCCTCCAGCCGCGCCCCCGGATGCGCCTCGGGGAGGATGTGCCGGAAACGCAGGGGTTGGCCTGCCCCGTCGAGGTGGACGTGCAATTCCTCCACGCGCTGCTCGGGGTCGGCACTGAAGTCCACGAAACGGACAATCCAGCGGAGTCCGGGCAGATAGGTCCCGAGGAGGTCCTCGTACACATCCGGGCCGGCTTCGTCGAAGACGTAGCGGTCGTCATCCCCTCCACCGGACACCACCTGGACCAGGGCTGTCCACGACCCCACGGCGTGCCCGCGGCGCTCCAGCGTGTCCAGGGCGACGGCGACCGCCTCGCTCCTGGGTGCGGTCAACCGCGCCGCACCGCCGCTATCCGTGAATCCTCGGGCACCCCAGGCGAGAGCGCCGATCGCACCCAGCGCATAAACCAGCTTGCGCCGCGACAGAAAGCCCCGGGCGGCCGAGGGTGCCTCCGAAGTGGGCAACTCGGCACCGGTCTCCGCGCCCGGCTCCGCGTCCGCGTCCGTTTCCTCCAGGGCGGGCGGTTTCCAGGCGCGGTTGTACGCCCATTCCGGCGCCCTCGCGCGCGCACCGACCTTCAGCCGCGCGCCTGCGACAATCAGGAGCGGAGCCAGTCCGGCCGCCACCACGACCACCCTGTCCAGGAGAATGCCGGGCGCGGATGACGCGAAGAGTGGAATCGAGAGCAGCGAGAGGTTGTAGGTGAAGTGGGAGATGATCGTTGGCACGAGGCCGAAGTAGAGGTAGATCACGCCCCAGAGAAGGGCGGGAACCGTGAGCTCCACCAGCCTGGCGTAGGCGGGCTGCTGAGGGTAGTTGGCGTGACCGGCGGCGAAGACGACGGCCTGCAGCACGACGGCGCCCCAGATCCAGAGGCTCTTTCGCCCGTAGCGCGCCCCCAGCAGCGCCGCGCACGCGATGGGGATGGCGCGGAACGCGCTCTCCTCCCAGAAGGCGGCGAAGAGCGAAGTCGAGACCGCCACAAGCCAGGGCTGCGCGGTCGCAAGCAGGTCCGGCTGGACGACTGCCTCGGCGGGAGACCACCAGCCCTCGAGCCGTGACGTGGCCAGGTAGAAGAGCACCACGTAGCCGAGTTGCGTGCCCAGGAGCAGGTACGCGCCGGCGGTGCGGCCGAGCGCGGGCATGGACGCCGCCACCCGGGGCGACCAGAAGCGCCATTGCTGCAGGTGGCCGGGAAACGCACGCCGGCCGAGCGACTCCCCCGCGAGGTAGATGAACGCGAGAAGCGGAGCGCCGAGCGCGGCGGTCGCGCCTGCCAGGACCAGTTGCTGGGCAAGGAAGGTCCGGACCGAGACGGCGGGGTCGTAGCTCATCCAGCTCAGCGGGAGGTTGTTGACGATCCCGAGGCCGAGCAGCACGGCGGTGATGGCGCCCCAGACGAGCGCCGGACGCCAGACGACCAGACGCTTCCTCATGAGGAAGGCCGTGCCGCCTGCGCCTCCCACAAGCAGGAAGAGGACGACGAAGACCGACTGCGATGCGAACGCGATCGCATCGTTCCTCGAGCGCATGTCCCGGTAGCGCTGGGAGAAGCCCTCGGGCACGAAGACGAAGTGCGCAAGCTCGGAGGCGCGCTCCCCTGCTACCCGGACGCGCAGCCGAAAGCGGCCATCCTCCACCGCGGCGTCGGTCCGCTCGAACACGAACGTGTGATCCACGCGCCCGCCGGGCTGCGTTTCCTCGGATGATTCGAGGAGCTCGAACGAAGAGAGATCGACCCCCCACTCCGCCGCCGTCTCCTCGGCGACGGCTCGCGCCTGCGACTCGGCGAGGTTGCCGCTGCCCGGATCGTCCTCGGAGAGGCGAAGACGGAACCCGTACGGCTCACCCGCCGGCGTAAAGCGAACCTGGCTTTCCTCGACCGCCCCCTCCTGGAAGCGCCGCACCGTCCACACGTACGGATGATGGATGCCGCGCCCGGCCAGCCCTGCGAACGCGTCCCGTCCTCCCGCTTCCAGTTCGACGTACGACTGTACCTCGGGGTCGGTCTGGCCGAAGGTGGCGGCCGTTCGAGCGTCTGCCGGGTCCCACCCGAGCTGCCTCGCCAGGGTGTCCGCCCGGGCAACGGCGGCCTCGCGGTCCATCGCGAGATCCAGCGTGACGATGGGGAAGGCGGCCGGAAAAAACCGGATTGCGACCGCAACGCCGGCGACGCCGAGGAGGCCGAAGAGGATCCACGGGCCCGGTCGACGCATCATGTCACCCTCCCGGCAAATGTGGCGACGTCTAACCGAACAGCAGCCGCACGACCCACACCGCAAACAGCATCGCCGCGATGTCGGCCGTGAGCCCGGCGGGAATGGCGTGTCGGGTGCGCTTGATGTTGACCGCGCCGAAGTACACGGCCACGACGTAGAAGGTCGTCTCCGTCGAGCCGAACATCACCGCGGCCATCTTGACGAAGAGGGAGTCCTCCCCGTACCGGGCGACCATGTCCGCGACCAGCCCCGCCGATCCCGAGCCGGTGAGCGGGCGGATGATCGCCATGGGCAGCACCTCGGCCGGGAAGCCGATCGGCTCCAGCACCGGGTTCAGCAGCGCGATGAGCGCGTCCATCGCTCCGCTGGCGCGGAACATGCCGATGGCGAACAGGATGGCCACGAGGTAGGGGATGATGCGCACCGCCACCCCGAAGCCTTCCTTCGCCCCCTCGACGAAGGTCTCGTAGACCGGCACCCGCTTGTACAGCCCGTACAGGGGGAAGCCGACCAGGATGACGGGGATGACGAAGGCGGAAAGGAGCCCGATCAGCTCGCGCGCGAGTTCCATCTCAGCCCTCCCCGCCCCGGGAATCCCGGCCGCCCTCCCGAGGCGCTTCCCCCAACGCCGGCGTCCGGTTGGGATCCGACGCGCGCGAGCCCGGCAGCTTCCCGTAGAGCCGGGCGGCCACGATCGCCACGAGCAGCGACAGCCCGGTGGTGATGATGATGGCGAAGATGAGCCGGTTGATCTGAAGGCCGAGGAGCGCGAGCAGGAGGACCGGGGGCACGAGCTGCACGGAGGCGGTGTTCATGGCGAGCAGCATCACCATGGGGTTGGTGGCGGTGTCCTCGCTCGGGTTGAGCTTCTGCAGCTCCTCCATGGCCTTGATGCCGAAGGGCGTCGCCGCGTTGCCCAGCCCGAACACGTTGGCGGTGAGGTTGAGTGCGATCATGCCGAGGGCGGGATGGTCCTCGGGGACATCGGGGAAGAGTGGCCGCAGCACCGGACGCACCATGCGCACGATGGCGAAGATGATGCCCGCCTCCTCGGCGATCTTCATGACTCCCAGGAAGAGCGCCAGCACCCCGATCAGCCCGATCGCGATGCCGGCGGCGGTCTCCGCGAAATCGAGCGCCGCCGCGCCGATGGCGGTCATCTTCACGAAGCGGACCGGCTCGAACAACACGGATGCCTGAGCGGCCGGGGGGTCGTCGCCCACGCCCAGCACGGGCGACAGGAACCCCTCGACGGTCCCCTGAAGCTCGTCGTCGTTCGAGCGCGACACGCTCCGGATCGTCTCCAGCGGCTCGGGCAGCGCGGCTCCCGCATCGAAGCGCAGCACCATTCCCTCGCCGGTGCGCAGCAGGACGCCGTCGTAGCTTGCCACGGGGCTCTCGTCCGTGGCGTAGAAGTCCTGGTAGACCCCGGCGTTGATCTGAATCCGCACCGGCGTGCGCCCACCGCTGGCGGCGGTGCCCTCGGGAAACTCCAATACCAGCGGGAGCGGCTGGCCGTTGCGGTAGGTGTCCCGGCCGAGATCGCCGATGTCGGAAACCCCCGCGAAGACGAAGGCCGAAATCAGCAGAGCCGCCCAGATGTAGTTGAGCAAGCCGTCGTTTCCCCGGATCGATTTGGCTGGATGGAGGCTTGATGAGCCGGCGGACACCTTACCGACGCGCAGGGTTATGATAGCAGGCATCTTCCGGCCCGGCACGGTCCCTTTGCCCTCCCTCGCCGACAAGGCTGAACCACACCATGCGCTCCACGCCCCTGCCGCTCGCCGCCGCCGGCGTGTCGCTGCTGCTCTCCTGTTCCGACGCTCCGACAGGCCCCGAACCCACGGCACCGGTCGACGTCGGCCCCAACTGCTCGATCAACACCGATCTGGTCTTTGACGGCGGCGTGGGCGTGGACGGCATCCCGGCCCTCACCAATCCACCCCTGGTGGGCATCTTCGACCAGCAGACCGGCTTCCTCTGGGAAAGCGACCGCGTGATCAGCTTCGAGCTGGAAGGGCAGGCGTTCGCCGTGCCCCATCGCATCCTGTGGTGGCACGAGATCGTGAATCTGACGCTGGGTCAGCGCCGGGTCGCCGTCACCTATTGTCCCCTCACCGGTTCGAGCATCGTGTTCGACCGCGGCGAGGTCGCGGGAGCCGAGTTCGGCGTTTCCGGGCTGCTCTTCCAGAACAACCTGATCATGTACGACCGCACGGACGGGGAGCGCTCGCTCTGGCCCCAGATGCTGCGCGAGGCCGGCTGCGGGTCGAAGCTGGGGCAGCCGCTGCCGCTGATCGCCTCCACGGAGGTCACCTGGGACCGCTGGCGCGGGCTCTATCAGGACGGCCTGGTGGTGGTGCGCCCCGACGGCGGCCTGAGCACGACCTACGACCGCTATCCCTACGGCGACTACGAGAGCCTCGACAACACCCGGCTCTTCTATCCCCAGCCCGTGACCGACGCGCGCCGCCCGGTCAAGGAGCGCGTGCTCGGAGTTCTGGACGATGCGGAAGGCGGGAAGGCCTATCCGTTCGGTGAACTCGGGAAGGACGGGTCGCCGGTGACCGTGGTGAACGACATGGTGGGCGGGAAGCCGGTCCTGGTGGTGTGGGACAACGCCGGGGAGGCGGCGTTCGCGCTCAACCCCGTGGTGGACGGACAGACTCTCACCTTCGAGTTCAAGGGAGGCGACATCGTGGACGCCGAGACGGGCTCGAGCTGGCGGGTGGACGGGGTCGCCATCGAGGGGCCCATGGATGGCACCCGTCTGGAGCCGGTCGAGGGTGCGTACATCGCCTTCTGGTTCGCGTGGAAGGCTTTCCAGCCCAGGACGGAGCTCTGGGAGGCGGGCTGAGTCAGCTCCCCTTGCGCAGTTCCTGAGCCGCCGACCGGAGCATGGCCACGGCGGCATACAGCACCACCACCACGACCAGCCAGCGCA
Source organism: Gemmatimonadota bacterium (assembly GCA_022822425.1). GTDB lineage: Bacteria > Gemmatimonadota > Gemmatimonadetes > Longimicrobiales > Gaopeijiaceae > BD2-11. The sequence continues at coordinate 60,374 of JAJEBS010000189.1, forward strand.
TCACGTCGAGCGGCAGCGACCGCACGATGAACGCGGCGATGAGCACCGCCGGGATGCCCCCGATGGCCAGACCCAGGGCCGCCTTCAGTCCATAGCGGCCCGCCCGCGCGAAACGGATCCCCGCGACCGCCATCAGGAAGGCCGCGGACCCCATCATGATGGGGAAGGCCACTGCGGGCGTCATGCCCATCAGGCTCACCACGATCATGGTGGGCGCGTACATGCCGATGCCGATGGTCATGAGCGCGCCCAGCAGGCACAGGCAGACGGCGGCGATCGCCAGGTCGGTGCCGGCGAGGCCGGTCGCTACTCCGCCCACCGGGTCGGTGCCGAAGATGGACCGCAGGAACGTGCCCGCCGCGATCAGCAGCGCGATGCCCATTCCGATCTGGATGAAGTGGCGCGGCAGGCGGGTCACCACCCCCGCACCCAGCCAGGCGCCCAGCACCGCCGCCGCGATCAGCGTGAAGAGCGTGACCGGGTCCACGATGATGATGGCCATGAAGATGAAGGCCTGGATGATGACGGGCGGGGTGTGGCCGGTCATCATGGTCCCCGGGATCTCGTCGTCGGGCACCGTCTTCGCCAGCTTGAAGAGCGAGGTGGTGGGCGCGAAGGAACCGATCCCCAGCGTGTCGAAGAAGTTGGTGCCGAAACCCACCGCCAGCTCGAACAGGCCGGGCTTCCCGCGGACCCCGCCCTTCCCCGAGCCGTCGCCGGCGCTCGCGCGCGCCGTGCTCACCCACTGGTAGAGGAACAGCAGGGCCACGATGGCCAGGGCCGCGAAGAGGTACAGGCGGGGGTCGCTGGTGTCGAACACGTCAGTTCTCCGCTTGGGGGAAACGCGGGTTGTGCGCAGGCGGGATTGTGGCTGGTCCGCTCAATCCCGTGGCAGCTCGTTTGATTCGAGGCTGATTGGTCGCTAAGGGTACTTCAGCAGTTCGCAACGTGCCAGAAACAGGGAGTTGGAGATGCACGACACACGAATCCACGGCGAGAATCGGAGAAGCCACCGAGGAGCCGTACCGTCCCCCGGCCGGTGGCCGGTAACTCGCCTGGGCCCGGCGCTGATGGTCGCCCTGGCATCCGCCTGCGGCGCCCCGGACGGTGAGGTGGGCGCCCCGGAAGGGAGCGCGGCCGCGCCCGAAATGCGCAGCGCGGATCCGGCGGGCGAGGCCGATCACTTCGTGCCCTCCACGCCCGAAAACGTGGCGTGGGGCTGGTTCCCGATCGACAAGGAGCCCGTGCTGCGGGTCCAGCCGGGCGAGACCGTGCGCATCAACACCGTCACCCACGCCGGTGCCACGCAGAGCGAGGAGCCGGTGGCCTACCTGACCGGCCTCGGCCTCCCGCGCGACGAGATCCTTCAGGACGTGATCGACTTCTGGGCCTCCCGCGAGGGACGCCCGCGCGAGGGGCGCAGCGGCCACGTCATCACCGGGCCCATCCATGTCGAGGGCGCGGAGCCGGGAGACGTGCTCGAGGTCGAGATCCTCTCCATCGAGACGCGGGTGTCCTGGGGCATCAACAACACCTCCGCCAGGGGCGGCGTGTTCTCGATGAGCTATCCCGGCGCCCGTCCGGACGACCCGGCGCTCGACATTGCGCCCGGAACCCGCCACGTCATCCGGACCGGGGACGTGGACGGGCGCGAGGTGGCCCTCATCTCCGACGACATCCATGTGCCGCTGGCGCCCTTCATGGGCATCCTGGCGGTGGCGCCCGACCCGGTGGTGGGCCAGCCGGGCGTGACCGTGCCGGGGGTTCAGGGCTCCCGGCCCCCCGGCGCCTTCGGCGGCAACCTGGACGTCAAGGACCTCAAGGCCGGCACCACCCTGTACCTGCCCGTCTTCCACGAGGGCGCGCTCTTCTACACCGGCGATGGCCACGGCGCGCAGGGCGACGGTGAGGTGAG